>NZ_JAAARL010000032.1:0-58332 GCF_009908205.1 Pseudomonas sp. Fl5BN2
GCATAAAAGCCCCCAGCCCCATCCTCGGCAGGGCCAGCGCCAGCACCAGGCAGAACGCCGCGAAGGAATACAGGCCGGTGGTCAGGGCGCGCAGCAAGACGGTGGTGAAGGCCACCCCGTGACTGCGATGGGAGAACACCGCCAGCACGCTGCCGAGCACCGGGAACACCGCGAGCATGCCGCTCCAGCGTTCGCCAACGGTACTGGCCAGCAGGGTCACGGCCAGGGTCAGCAGGGCACCGGCGAGCATGCGGTATGGCAGTTTGTCGGGCTTGGCGGCGGAGCTGGTGGGCAGGGTGCCTACCCGGGGAAACGCCCGGGGTGCCAGCAACAGGGCGCTGGCGGCGCAGAGCAGGGAGAAGCCCAGGGACGCCGGGAACTGGGCGATGACCGCCGCCAGCAGCACCCAGACCAGGCAGGCGATGCTCAAGGCGCCGGGCCAGGCCAGGGTTTGCGCGGCATGGCAGTAGGCGACGCTGAAGGCGACCATGGCGAACAACGCAGACAAGGCCGCCACCGCCGCATGGGTGGCGAACAGCGGGCCTTGTTCCAGGGCAAGAAACAGCAGGATCGGTCCCACCACCACCGGAAACCCGGCCAGCCAGCCCGCGACATTGGGGCCCCAGCGTTTGCTCGCCAGGGAGATCAACAGCAGGAATCCTGGAACCGTCAGCAGTTTCAACAGCAGCATGGGCGCACTCGGCGGATGAACGGTGCGCCACGCTAGCATCCAAATGCACCGTTGGCGCGTATCTAGGGGCAATCCAGGGCTGGAAGATGAATTTCAGTCTGGCTTTTTCTTGTACCTGGACAGGGCAGCTGAATGGTTTTTGTATAAGTTTTTTTTCACAGGGAAGGATTTTTTTTCGGCAGTTAGTTGTACAAAAATAAATTATTCGTATAGGTTTTTTATGTGGGGTGGTGTTCAACCTGACCAGGACGTTGCTTGGTTAGCGGCCACCGCTCCCGCCCTTTTGGACCTGAGGTCAAGCCCAAGTTGAACAGGGGCTGGGTCAGTTGAGTAATCGGCCACCTTGGGTCCGCCAATTCCTGGCGCCGGCAGGCCTCTGTCTGCCGCGCCAGCCTGTTGGAGACCCGCGCCATGCACGATCCTCTCTCCGGGCATTGCCACCGGCTGCTCCAGAGCCTCGGTAAAGACCCGAACCCGCCAGCCCGGTGTTTGCTCCGCTGCTGCGCAGGTATCCCTGAATGAATCACACAGCGCGGCTGACGGCGGTTCGCTGGATGTGGCTGCTGGTGCTGTTCAGCGCCACCGCCAGCGCCGGCTGGCAACAGGCGCTGCCCAACGCCCAAGTGCTGGGCAGCGGGGAGTTCAGCTGGTTTGGTTTCAAGGTCTATAGCGCGCGGCTCTGGGGCACCGCCAAGCCACTGGCGGCCGACAGCCCCTTTGCCCTGGAACTGACCTACCAGCGCAACATCAGTCGCGACGACCTGGTGCAGACCAGCCTCGATGAAATCCAGCGCCTGTCCGGCGCAAACGTCAGCGCGGCCCAGCTCAAGGATTGGCAGGCGCAGATGCAGCAGGCCTTTGTCGATGTCGAGCCGGGCCGGAAGATCATCGGCGTGTTCTTGCCCGGTCGCGGCGTGCAGTTCTTTGTCGACCAGCGCTTGCAGCACACGGTCAACGATGAGGCTTTCGCCCGGGCGTTCTTCGCCATCTGGCTCGACCCGCGCACGCGCAATCCGCAATTGCGTACCCAACTGCTGGGCCAGTAACGGCTGCGGCACAGGAGATCATCGATGCTCAAGAATGGCTTGCTGGTGTTGTGCCTGCTGCTGGCCGCGTGCAGCGGCCAGGACGTCAAGCAGTACCGCAACGAAAACCCGCAGCTCGAACTGCGCCAGTTCTTCAGTGGCCGGGTGCAAGCCTGGGGTTTGTTCCAGAAACGCTCCGGCGAGGTGCTCAAGCGCTTCCATGTGCAGATCGACAGCCGCAGCGAAGGTGAGGCATTCATCATGCACGAGGCCTTCACCTACAGCGACGGCAGCCGGCAAGTCCGGGTCTGGACCTTGCGCCCGGCGGGCCCGGGCCTGTGGCGTGGCACCGCCGACGATGTGGTCGGCGAGGCCCTGGGGGAAGTCTCCGGCAATACCCTGCACTGGCGTTACGTGCTCAACCTGCCGGTGGACGGCAAGACCTACCAAGTGCACTTCGACGACTGGATGTACCTGCTGGATGAGAACACCCTGGCCAATCGTTCCTACATGACCAAGCTGGGTGTCGAACTGGGGCAGGTGACCTTGTTCTTCCGCCGCCAGCCCGATTGATCCGGGCCCCCTCGGGTGTCAGGACGGGTCGTCGAGAAAGCGCCCGCGGTGATCGGGACTGGGCAGCAGGCACATGTCATAGCGGCCAAACAGCCGGTAGCGGTTGCGCGCGATGCGGTCGTAGCCCCAGTCCCGCAGCGGCTGCGGAATCCACTGCAACAGGCGCAACCAGCACCAGGGGGCGGGGAGCAGGGCCATCAGGCGGATAAACGCCGTGGAACGCTGGGACAGGTGCTGGCCTTCGATCAGCACCACGCTGTCGAACTGCTCGGTGGACAGGCCGAACCTGGCCAGCAGTGCCTGGCCTTGGGGCGATTGCACCGAGGCCAGCTTGATCCGTCGCTGGCGGTCGTGGCGGATGACAAAACGCACCGAGGCATTGCACAGCTTGCACACCCCGTCGAACAACAGCACCCGGTCACCGGGTTGCAGGAAAGGCGGCAGCGTATCGTCTGCCGGGGGCTTCGCAGTGCTGTTCACAGGGCAACCTTGGATAAGGAAACGATGCCCGGCAGCACGCTGCTGCGGGCGTTGTAGTTGCGCAGCATACGCGCCCTGGTGGAAAAAATTCAGGCTTGGGTGCTTTCGCTGAAACCTTTAAGCTGGGCCCTTGCGCCCATTCGTCCTGGAAGCACGTGTGAAATTCAGCCTGCCGAAAATAGCCACCGCACCCTTCTGCCCGCCGGAAGTGGCGGGCTCCGTGTCCGTCGATCCCGGCGCCTCGCTGTTCAAGCGCCTGCTGCGTTTCGCTGGGCCCGGGCTGTTGATTTCCATCGGCTACATGGACCCCGGCAACTGGGCCACGGCGATCGAGGCCGGTTCACGCTACGGCTACAACCTGCTGTTTGTGGTGCTGCTGGCGAGCCTGGCCGGGATGGCCGTGCAATGCCTGTGTTCTCGCCTGGGAATTGCCACCGGCCGCGACCTGGCCCAGCTCTGTCGCGAGCGCTACAGCACCCGTTCAGCGCGCACCCAGTGGCTGCTGGCGGAGGTCTCGATCATCGCCACTGACCTGGCGGAAGTGCTCGGTTGCGCCCTGGCCTTCCACCTGTTGCTGGGGGTGTCCCTGAGCACCGGGATCGTCATCACCGCCTTCGACACGCTGCTGGTGCTGGCCTTGCAGAACCGCGGTTTTCGCCGGCTGGAAGCGATCATGCTAGCGCTGGTGGCGACCATCGGCGTGTGCTTCTTCATCGAGCTGTGGCTGATCAAACCCTACTGGCCGGACGTGGCCCGGGGCTTTACGCCGTCGCTCTCGGCCATCAGCGATGCTGCGCCACTCTACCTGGCGATCGGCATCCTTGGCGCCACGGTGATGCCGCATAACCTTTACCTGCACACCTCCATCGTGCAGACCCGCTTGGTCGGCCAGGACCTGGCCAGCCGCGCCGATGCGATCAAGCTGGCGCGGATCGACACCATCGGCTCGCTGTCCCTGGCGCTGCTGGTCAATGCGGCAATCCTGATCCTCGCCGCCGCGGCCTTCCACAACACCGGGCACAGCGACGTGGTGGAGATCCAGGATGCCTACCACCTGCTGGACCCGCTGGTGGGCGGCGCCCTGGCCAGCGTGCTGTTCGGCGTTGCCCTGCTGGCCTCGGGGCAGAGCTCGACCTTCACCGGCACCATTGCTGGCCAGGTGATCATGGAGGGTTACCTCGACCTGCGGATTCCCTGCTGGCAGCGGCGCCTGATCACCCGGGGCCTGGCGCTGATCCCGGCGTTCATCGGCGTCTGGCTGCTGGGCGATGGCGCCGTCGGCCAACTGCTGGTCCTGAGCCAGGTGGTACTCAGCCTGCAACTGCCGTTCGCTCTGTACCCGCTGATCCGCATGACCAACGACCGGCGCCTGATGGGCGAATTCGTCAACCGCTGGCCGACCCGGGTCCTGGCCTGGAGCCTGTTCGCCATCATCAGCGCGGCCAACGCCTGGCTGATCCTGCAACTGGCCCTGTAGGAGCCGGCTTGCCGGCGAAGGGGCCGCTGCGCCTTGTGCCAGTCTTGCTGGCGCCTACGCTGGCCAGCCAGCGCCTACGGGGCGGGTGTGGGCGCGGGGCGGCGTTCCCAGTACGGCTCCGGGCCGAACTTCTCGACGAAGAAGTCGATCACCGTGCGCACTTTCACCGAGAGTCGCCGGCTGCCGGGCCAGAGGGCGGCAATCTGTTGCGGTTCCAGGCTGGTGGCCACGTCGAAGTCTTCGAACAGCGCCACCAGCCGGCCCTGGTGCAGGGCTTCGCCAATCAGCCAGGAAGGGAACATCACCAGCCCCAGGCCCTGTTCGGCGGCCTGGGTCAGGGTGTCGGCGTGGTTGCCGGTCAGCGGGCCCTTGACGCTGTAGGGCGTCCAGTCTTCCCGGCCTTGGCGGAAGAACCAGCGCTGCTGGCCGGTCTCGCCCTTGTAGGCAAGGCATTGGTGCTGGTGCAGCTGCTCCGGGTGTTGCGGGGTGCCGTGCCGGGCCAGGTAGGCCGAGCTGGCCGCCACTCGGTAGCGCTGGGGAGCCAGCAGGCGCGCCTGCATCGAGGAGTCTTCCAGGGTGCCAATGCGAAACAGCAGGTCGGTGCCGTCCTGCAGGGGGTCGATGTAGCTGTCGGTCTGCTGGATATCCAGTTGCAGCTTCGGGTAGCGCCCGTGCAGTTCGCCGAGCCAGGGTGACAGGTGCAGTTGGCCAAAGACCACCGGGGCGTTGATCCGCACCAGCCCGGCCGGTTCGTCCTGCTGCTCTTGCAGCGCTTGCTCGGCTTCCTCCCACTGCGCCAGCACCCGCCGCGCATGGTGCCCCAGCAGGCGCCCGGCCTCGGTGGGGCTGACGGCGCGGGTATGGCGGTAGAGCAACTGCTGGCCCAGGGCTTGTTCCATCAGCTGGATCTGCCGTGAGATGGAGGAGGGCGCCAGCCCCTCGCGGCGCGCCACGGCGGAGAAGCTGCCCTGGTCGAGCACCGCGATAAACAGGCGCAGGGCCTTGAAGCCGAGATCGTTGAAGCCGTGCATGGGGCGATCCTGTTGTGCGTTTTGCGCAAAAGTGTTGTCGGTATGCTCACATTTATCGCAAAGCTCGTGCAATCGATAATGCCGGCCATTCCTTGATGTCGAGCAGGTGTTGCATGTCCTCTGAAGCTATAGAAGTAGCGCTGCCGAACCCGCCGGCGAGCGCTGTACCCGCTGCCGGCTGGCGGCGCCTGATGCTGTTGCCGCTGGTGATCCTGGCGGGCATGGGCTTGTCAGTGGAAGCCGGTTTGTTGGGCCCGCTGGGCACCCAGGTCGGGCATCTGTGGGCGACCCTGAGCATCTTCGGCGTGGGCACGGCGCTGCTGTTGCTGCTGCTGTTGTTCAGCGGCCCGCAGCCGGGCCCAGCCTTCAGCCAGTTGCCGCGCTGGCAGTTGCTGGGCGGGGTGCTGGGGCCGATCTACGTGGTGGTGCTGACCTTGGCCACGCCCCATATCGGCATCGCCATGAGCATGATCGCGATCCTCTCCGGGCAGGTGGGCAAAAGCGTGCTGATCGACCATTTCGGCTGGTTCGGCAGCACCCGCAAACCGGTCAATGCCGAGCGCTGGCTGGCCCTGGCGCTGATTGTGCTGGCCCTGATCCTGATTGCCCGAGGTTGAAGATGAATCTGTTGCTATTGCTGGTTGTGGTGGTGGCCGCTGGTGCGGTGCTGAGTGTGCAGGCGGCGATCAATGGCCGCTTGGGGGAAAGCGTCGGTGTGTTGCGCAGCAGCCTGCTGACCTTTGCCGTGGGTGCCCTGATCACCGGGCTGCTGATCGTGTTTTTCCAGCCGCCCCAGGCCATGAGCCTGTTGCAGGCGCCGAAATGGCAGCTGACTGGCGCGCTGTTCGGCGTGGTCTACATGCTGGTGATGGTGGGCGCGGTGCCTCGGGTCGGCACTGCAGTGGCCACGGTGGCGGTGATTCTCGGGCAGTTGGGCATGGGCATGCTGATCGACCACTTCGGCTGGTTCGGCAACCCGGCCATCGAGCTGTCCGGCAGCCGCCTGCTGGCGATGCTGTGCCTGGCGCTGGCGCTGCTGTTCATGTATCGCAGCAGTGTGCGCCGCGCCTGAGCAGGCTTCAGTCGCTGTCCAGGCATGTGGCGGCGGCCAGCGCCACTTGCGCGTCTTCGCCGGACTTGACCCCGGAAACCCCCACCGCGCCGACCACCTGGCCGCCTACGCGGATCGGTACGCCACCTTCCAGGGAGGTCAGCAGCGGCGCCGAGAGAAAGGCGCTGCGCCCACCATTGACCATGTCTTCATAAGCCTTGGATTCGCGCCGGCCCAGGGCTGCAGTGCGGGCTTTCTCGGTAGCGATGTAGGCGCTGATCGGTGCACAACCGTCGAGGCGCTCCAGGGCCAGGGGGTGGCCGCCGTCGTCGACCACGGCAATGCTCACCGCCCACTGGTTGCGTTGGGCCTCGGCGCGGGCGGTGATGAGGATGCGCTGGACTTCGTGTTGACCCAGTACGGCTTTGTGCTGCATGGCATGCTCCAGGGATTGAGGATCAGGGCAGGGCGGCTTCCAGTACTTCGATCCAGTGGCGCACCGGGGTGCGTCCAGCGCCGTCGAGGTGGGTCTGGCAACCGATGTTGGCGGTGGCAATCACGTCCGGCTGGCCACTCTCCAGGGCGCGCAGTTTGTCGTCGCGCAGTTGCCGGGCCAGGGTCGGTTGAGTCAGTGAGTAGGTGCCCGCCGAACCGCAGCACAGGTGGCTGTCGGGCACCGCGGTGAGATTGAAACCCAGGCGTTCCAGTAGCCTCTCAACCTCGCCGCCGAGCTTCTGCGCGTGCTGCAAGGTACAGGGGCAATGAAAGGCCAGGCGCTGTCCACTGCGGGCCTGCAGTTGCTCCACGGGTTCATCGCGCAGCACTTCCACCAGGTCCCGGGCCAGGGCGCTGACGTGCTGCGCCTTGGCCGCGTAAGCCGGGTCGTTGGCCAGCAGTTGCTGGTAATCCTTGATGAAGGCCCCGCAACCGCTGGCGGTCTGGACGATAGCCTCGCAGCCTTGCTGCAGTTGTGGCCACCAGGCGTCGATGTTGCGCCGGGCGCGCTGCAGGCCGGCGTGCTGGGCGTCGAGGTGATAGTCCACGGCGCCACAGCAACCGGCCTCGCTCACGGGCTGCACGCTGATGCCCAGGCGATCCAGGACCCGGGCTGTGGCAGCGTTGGTATTGGGCGACAGGCCCGGTTGCACGCAACCTTCGAGCAGCAGCACCCGGCGTGCATGCCGCGGCGCGGGGCGCGCCTTGGCCTGGGGTAACTGGCGCGGCAGCTTGTCCTGCACGGCGTGGGGCAGCAGCGGGCGCAGGCGGCTGCCGCTGTTGATCAGGGCCTTGAACAGCGACGGATTGGCCGTCAGCGAGCGCAGGGCCGTGCGCAGCAAGCGCTGGCCCAGGGGGCGTGGCAACGCCTGGTCGAGCACCGCGCGACCGATGTCCAGCAGGTTGTGGTAATCGACCCCGGACGGGCAGGTGGTCTCGCAGTTGCGGCACGACAGGCAGCGGTCCAGGTGCTGCTGGGTCTCGATCGTCGCTGGCGCGCCTTCGAGCACCTGCTTGATCTGGTAGATGCGGCCGCGCGGGCCGTCCAGTTCATCGCCCAGCAACTGGTAGGTGGGGCAGGTGGCGTTGCAGAAACCGCAGTGCACGCAGCTGCGCAGGATGCGCTCGGCTTCTGCGGCCCGGGGTAGTGCGCGCGCCTCTGGGCTGAGGGTGGTCTGCATGGGTCAGAGCTCCGCGTAGAGTCGGCCAGGGTTGAAGATCCCTTGCGGGTCCAGCTGCGCCTTGAGGCGCTGGTGGTAGTGCAGCAAGGTCGGCGCCAGGGGCTGGAACGGGCTGTCCAGCAGGCCGTGGCTGTAGCAGCTGGCATGCCCGCCGACCGCGCTGGCGGCGCTGCGGATGTGCTCGGCGGGGGCATCGCAGCGAAGCCAGCGCTGGGCGCCGCCCCAGTCCAGCAGCTGTGTGCCGGGCAACCCCAGCAGCGCTGTGTTGTGGGGCAGCGACAGGCGCCAGAGCGGCAGGCCAGGATCGAAGAAGGCCAGCTGCTGTTCATTGAGCTGGCTCCAGTAACCTGAATCCAGGGGGTCGCCACCGAGCCGGTCATGGGCCGCGGTCACCGAGCCTTCACCGCCTTCCAGGCGCAGGTGCAGGCGCTCGCCGTCGTGGCAGGCGGCGCTGATCGGCAAGGGTTGCTGGCCCCACTCAGCGAGCTGCGTCAGGGCCTTCTGCCGGTCCATTTCCAGGCTCAGGCTCAGGCATTGCCGGGGTTTGGGCAGGACCTTCAGGGAAACTTCGGTGATCACTCCCAGGCAGCCGTAGCTGCCGGCCATCAGCCGCGACAGGTCGTAGCCGGCGACGTTTTTCATCACCTCGCCGCCAAAGCGCAGGAGCTGGCCGCTGCCGCTGATGAGCCGGGTGCCGAGCACATAGTCGCGTACCGCGCCGGCCCAGGGCCGACGGGGGCCGGACAGGCCACTGGCGAGCATGCCACCCAGGGTCGCGCCATCGCCAAAAGACGGCGGCTCGCAGGGCAGCATCTGCCCGGCGGCGTCCAGGGTGGCGTGCAATTCGCTCAGTGGCGTGCCGGCCCGGGCCGTGATCACTAGCTCCGTGGGGTCGTAACTGACGATCCCACGATGGCTGCGGGTATCGAGGATCTCCCCGGCGCTGTCGCGTCCCAGAAAGGCCTTGCTGTTGGAACCCTGGATGCGCAGCGGGGTGCCGTTTGCCAATGCCTGGCGAACCTGCTCCAGCAACGCCGCGCTGGCGTCGAAATCCGTGGCCGCGCTCATCAGAATCGCTCCAGTTCGGGGAAGGGCAGTTGCCCGTGATGGATGTGCATGGCACCGAATTCGGCGCAGCGGTGCAGGGTCGGGATGTTCTTCCCGGGGTTGAGCAGGCCGCCGGGGTCGAAGGCCGCCTTGACCGCGTGAAACAGGGTCAGTTCGTGGCGGTCGAACTGGGCGCACATCTGGTTGATCTTTTCTCGGCCCACGCCGTGCTCGCCGGTGATGCTGCCGCCCACTGCCACGCACAGTTCGAGGATCTTGCCGCCCAGGGCCTCGGCCCGTTGCAGCTCGCCGGGCTGGTTGGCATCGAACAGGATCAGCGGGTGCATGTTGCCGTCGCCGGCATGGAACACGTTGGCCACCCGCAGTTGGTACTCGGCGGCGAGGCTGGCGATGCCACGCAATACGCCTGGCAACTGGCGCCGGGGAATGGTGCCGTCCATGCAGTAATAGTCCGGCGACAGCCGGCCCACCGCCGGAAAGGCGTTCTTGCGCCCGGCCCAGAAACGCACCCGCTCGGCTTCGTCCCTGGCCTGGCGGACCTCTGTGGCACCGGCCTGTTCCAGCACTTGGCGGACCCGCTCGCAGTCGTCGTGAACGTCGGCTTCGACGCCATCGAGTTCGCACAGCAGGATGGCCTCGGCGTCCACCGGGTAGCCGGCGTGGATGAAGTCCTCGGCGGCGCGGATCGCCAGGTTGTCCATCATCTCCAGGCCACCGGGAATGATCCCCGCGGCGATGATCGCGGCCACCGCGCGGCCGGCGGCTTCCACCGAGTCGAAGGCCGCCAGCAGCACCTTGGCCACCTGCGGCTTGGGCAGCAGCTTGACCGTGACCTCGGTGATCACCCCCAGCAAGCCCTCGGAACCGGTGAACAGCGCCAGCAGGTCGAACCCTGGCGAGTCCAGGGCCTCGCTGCCCAGGGTCATGGCTTCGCCCTCGACCGTGAGCATTTCGACCTTGAGCAGGTTGTGCACGGTCAGGCCGTATTTCAGGCAGTGCACGCCGCCGGCGTTTTCCGCGACATTGCCGCCGATGGAGCAGGCGATCTGTGACGATGGGTCGGGGGCGTAGTACAGGCCCAAAGGCGCCACCGCCTGGGAGATCGCCAGGTTGCGCACCCCCGGCTGGACCCGGGCGCAGCGCGCGGCGGGATCGATATGGAGGATCTCCTTGAAGCGCGCCATCACCAGCAGCAAGCCTTTCTCCAGTGGCAGGGCGCCGCCGGACAAACCCGTGCCAGCGCCTCGGGCCACCACCGGCACCCGGTGTTCATGGCAGATCTGCAGCAGGCGCCGGACCTGGTCCAGGCGGTGCGGCAAGGCCACCAGCATCGGGGTGGTGCGGTAGGCACTGAGGCCATCACATTCGTAAGGCTTGAGCTGTTGTTCCTGAGCCAGCAGCTCCAGGTCCGGCAGGTGCTGGCGCAGGGCGCGGATCAGGGCATGTTTGTCGACGTCGGGCAGGGCGCCGTCGAGTGCTTCGTCATAGAGAATGGTCATGGCTGGCTAAGGACCTTGGGTTGTTTTTATCAGGTCGCGAGAGCATTACGGCTGCCTTGCATCATTGGCCCGTAGGGCTTTAGTGTCCACGGGTGTGTGCAGTGGTCGAACCACTTTGTTTTTTGACTGAGGCCAAGGCCTTTCGATAACTTGCGAATTTTCAGCATCTTGGCGGCCCGGTTGGACGGGGTTGGTCATCAGGACATGACTGGTCATACCAGTGGGAGGCGCCATGCAGGACCCACAATCGACTCGCCGGCCCCAGGTAGCGGACGTGGTTTGCGCACGGATCGAGCGGCTGATCGTCGACGGGGTGTTCAAGACCGGCCAGTTGCTGCCCTCCGAGCGGCGCTTGACCGCCAAGCTCGGGGTGTCGCGCACAGCGCTGCGCGAAGGCCTGAAACTGTTACGGGCCCGGGGCATTATCGACACCGTGCACGGTCGCGGCTCCCAGGTGGCGCAGTTGTCGGCGCCGGCCGCGGACTCACCGCTGCTGCACCTGTTCAGCTCCCAGCCGCGCACCCTCTACGACTTGCTGGAGGTGCGCAGCCTGCTAGAAGGCGAGTCGGCGCGGTTGGCGGCGCTGCGCGGCACCGACGCGGACTTCGTGCTGATCGGCCGCAGCTACCAGGCGCTGCTGGATGCCCACGAGCAGGCCCTGGAACCCGCCGCCCTGGCGCGGCTGGACCATGCCTTCCACCTGGCCATCTGTGAGGCTTCGCACAATCCGGTGCTGGTGCAGACTTTGGGCTCGCTCACCGACCTGCTGCTCAATTCGGTGTTCGCCTCGGTCAACAACCTCTATCACCGCCCGGCGCCGAAGCGCCAGATCGACCGCCAGCACACACGGCTGTACAACGCCGTCACCGGGCGCCTGCCGGAACAGGCGCGCAAGGCGGCAGTGGCGCATATCCAGGGTATCGCGCAGAACCTCAAGGACATCGAAGACGAAGAGCAGCGCCTGGTGCGGGCGACCCTGCGCCTGCACGGCTGGGAGTGAGGGGCTGGCGCCGATGAGGTGCGCGCGACCATCAGTCGCCTGTGCCAGGGCCGGGGGAAGGGCTGGCCTAACCTGTGAGGACTCGAGCCGAGTGACGGCCTGCAGTGTCGGCAGGGTTCGCGGCCTCGAGCCTCATGAATAAGGAGTCATGCCATGTCCAATGAAACCTGTGCCTGCCCGGCCTGCACCTGCAAGCTGGGGCCTCATGCGGTTGTCCGTCACGGCAAGCACTACTGCTGTCAGGGGTGTGCCGATCATCACGCCCATGGCGAGCCGTGCGCTTCCACCCAAGGCTGCAAGTGCGCCAAGGGTGCCCACGGCTGAGCACCCAAGGCGGGTGGGGCCAGCCGGCTTCACCCGCATTCGGGTCACCGAGGGTGGTACGTGCCTCCCCAGCCGCCACAGGGTTTCACCCGGCGCCTAGGCCGAAGGTCGCCAGGTGACATTTTCGATACCCAAGTTCTCTGCCGCAGGCTTGCTGGTCTTCTTCACCCGTTCCCGGCCGAAGCGTGCGATGCGACCGACCCCGGCGTCGCAACTGGCCCAGTGCCAAGCTTCGGCATTGTCCATTTTTTCCTGGCGGATGATGAAGGACTTGGGCACGCCGTGCAGGGTGTACTCGATGACGAAGAGTTTTGCATTGTTCATAAAGCCGTTATTCCTCCCTGTGATCCTTGAATGATCCTTGGCGCGCGGAAAAATTCACTCGGATTATCCGACCAGGCTACAGGCGGTCATGACGCCCCGGGCATGTTTGCCAAACGGGTTTGCCGGCTGGGTGGAGCACTTCATGTGGATGTGCCGCCGCCCTCGCCGCGCTGCTGGCGACCCTCGCGATGGCTGGTTACCATAAGTGCCCGCCGACCTGCCGCGACCTTGCCATGGCCCTAGCTGCCCCTCCCGACCTCAGTGACACCGCGATCCCGGTGCAGCCCCTGGCACGCACTTATCCGCGGGGGCTGTTCATCGAGCCCCACGAGCACGCCTGGGGCCAGTTGCTGTATGCCATGAGCGGGGTGATGTGGGTCGAGACGCCCCATGAAGCCCTGGTGGTGCCACCGCAGCGCGCGGTGTGGCTGCCACCGGGGGTGGTCCACGGGATTCGCGTGGTCAGCGACCTGCAGATGCGCAACATCTACCTGCGCCCGTCCCTGGCGGCGACCCTGGACGCCAGTGTCCAGGTGCTGCAGGTGGACAGCCTGCTGCGGGAGCTGATCGTGCGCCTGGTGGATGCTCCCGATGCCCAGCAGCCGGACTACTATGAGGCCTTGGTGGGCCTGGCCCTGCTGGAGCTGCGCCGGGCTCGGCGCTCACAGCTGAAGATCGCCTTGCCGGACGCTTCCGACCGGCGCCTGGTCAACCTGTGCCAGGCGGTGATGGCTGCGCCCTCGGTGGAGATCACCTTCGAACAGCATGCCGATGCGGCGGGAGCCAGCGTGCGCACCCTGGCGCGGCTGTTCAAGGAACAACTGGGCCTGGGCTTTGCCGATTGGCGGCGCCAGGTGCAGCTGGCCACGGCGGCCGCGGAACTGATCCAGGGCGTGCCGGTAAGCCGCATTGCTCGTGAGCTGGGGTATTCCCCCAGCAGCTTCAGTGACATGTTCCGTCGCGAGCTGGGCATCGCGCCTTCTCACTACGCTGGCGCTGAACTTCACGCCTGAGCGCCTTGCGCCGCGGTTTTGGCCGAAATCCTGAAGCACTTGGCCGATGCCGGCGACGGCTGCTGCCTAGACTTTGCTCCAGACACCACAACACCGCAGCGGCTGCAGGTCGCGCTGTCGAGGCGACGCATCAGCCTGACCCCCCGCGTTCTGGAGTGCAGCATGAACTACCTGATTTCCCTGGCGGCCGGCCTGCTGGTCGGGCTGCTTTACGGTGCCTTGCAAGTGCGTTCGCCAGCACCACCGGCGATTGCCCTGGTGGGCCTGCTGGGCATGCTCGGCGGTGAACAACTGTGGCCCTTGGGGCGGCACCTGCTGGCCCATTGGCTGTCTTGAATCCTGACTTCTATCCGATGGAGACGACGATGAACGCATTGCAATTTTCCGCCACTGGCGACCTTGCTTCCTTGCAATGGGTGGAGGTCCCGACCCCGGTGCCGGGTGCCGATCAGGTACTGGTACGGATCAAGGCTGCGGGTCTCAATCCCAGCGACGTGAAGAATGTCCTTGGACGTTTTCCCTACACCACGCTGCCACGGATTCCCGGCCGGGACTTCGCCGGAGTGGTGGAGCAGGGGCCGGCCGAGCTGCTTGGCCAGGAAGTCTGGGGCACCGGCAAGGAGCTGGGTTTTTTCGCCGACGGCAGCCATGCCCAATACGTAGTCCTGTCGGCCAAGGGCGTGGCCCATAAACCCAGGCACCTGAGCTTTGCCCAGGCCGCCAGCCTCGGCGTGCCCTACACCACTGCCTGGGATGCCCTGGAGCGCAGCGGCGTGGTGGCGGGGACGCGCTTGCTGGTGATTGGCGGCGGCGCAGTGGCCAGCGCGGCGCTGGCCCTGGCCAAGGTGCGTGGCGCCCGGGTGCTGGCGGCGGCACGGCGTCCGCAGCAGGTCCAGACGCTGCAGGTCCAGGGTTATCCGAGCCTGCAACTGGCCCAGCCCGAGGCCTTGGCGGCCCAGGTTGCGGAACATTACGTCGACGGCGCTGAAGTGATCTTCGACACCACCGGCTTCTGGCTGCCGGCAGCGGTGCCGGCCTTGGCCACCTTCGGTCGCATCGCCATCATTGCCGCGCCGGTGGACGGGCATGTGCAACTGCCGGCCCTGGCCCTGTATCGCAAGGGGGGCTCGGTGGTGGGGATCAATTCGCTGCTGTACGGCGTCGAGGCGTGCGCGGCAATGCTGGAGCAGTTCGGCCGCTATTTCGACGAGGGCTTGCTGCCGTTGCCGGAAGGCTTGTACGAGTCGCCGCTGGAGCAAGGGTTGGAGCGCTATGCCGAAGTGAACCAGGGGCGCGGCGAGAAAGTCATCCTCATCCCCTGAGCCCGCGCTCTGTGGTTATCGAATGGGCCGGCCTTGAGACCGCCTTCGCCGGCAAGCCGGCTCCTACGGGGAGGTGCGCCGCGCTTTATGCCTTTGGTTGGGGGATCAGCTTGCTGGCGAAGGGGGCCTTGAGACCGCCTTCGCCGGCAAGCCGGCTCCTACGGGGATGTGCGCCGCGCTTTATGCCTTTGGTTGGGGATCAGCTTGCTGGCGAAGGGGCCCTTGAGATCGCCTTCGCCGGCAAGCCGGCTCCTACGGGGAGGTGCGCCGCGCTTTATGCCTTTGGTTGGGGATCAGCTTGGTGGCGAAGGGGCCCTTGAGATCGCTTTCGCCGGCAAGCCGGCTCCTACGGGGAGGTGCGCCGCGCTTTATGCCTTTGGTAGGAGCCAGCTTGCTGGCGAAGGGGCCCTTGAGATCGCTTTCGCCGGCAAGCCGGCTCCTACGGGGAATGCGCCGCGCTTTATGCCTTTGGTTGGGGATCAGCTTGCTGGCGAAGGGGCCCTTGAGATCGCTTTCGCCGGCAAGCCGGCTCCTACGGGGAATGCGCCGCGCTTTATGCCTTTGGTAGGAGCCAGCTTGCTGGCGAAGAGGGCCTTGAGACCGCCTTCGCCGGCAAGCCGGCTCCTACGGGAGGAGGTCAGGCGTCGGGCACACCCTGTTCCCAGGTCGACCAGTTGTTGAGGATGTCCTGCACCAGCGGATTGCCCGCCCGGTACAGGTTCTCCAAGGCCGGGACAAAGCCGCCCTGGTCGGCGTACTTGAGCAGGTTGTCCACTTCACTGGCCCCCGGTGCCGGACGGTCGAAGTCGGAGCCGGCCCGCAGCACCGCCAGGCGCTGGATGTCCACCAGGCCTTCGCGGCTGGCCCGCAGCAAGGCTTCGTAGGTGGAGTTGTCTTCCTGTTGAGTGGTGCAGTACACGCCCTTGTCGTCCGTCAGCAGGCGGGTCCAGACCTCGGCCCGTTCGCTCAGGCGCGTGCCGGAGAACCAGGTGTTGCCGGCCAGGGTGTCGCAGCGGGTCACCACCGGCGGCTGGTTGGCCGGGGCCTGGGGATACTTCAGGCGCCAGGCCGCCGATTCCTTGCTCTCGCTCAAGGTCACCTGATGGCTCAGGGCGAAGGCCTTGGCCTGGAGCTTGGGGTTCAGCTCGAAGACTTCGGTCTTGTAGTCCAGCGGTGGTTTTTCATTCGGGCCCTTGGTGTTTATCCCCAGGTAACCGGTGGGCCAGGCCTTGGGCGCGTCCCGGGAGTCGATTTCCCACTGGGTGCCGAACTCCACCAGGTAATGGGCCCAGGCGGCAGTGCCGATGGTGCCCTGGTGCGGACTGATGCCGGCGATCCCGGCAATCAGGAAATAACTCTGGCGCAGGTCGAACTTCGGCGACAGGGCCAGTGCCAGGGTCGATGCCGCGGCATTGGTCTGGCCCATGCCGGTGGTCAACAGACAGACATCCTGGTCATTGCAGCGAATGCTCGGATACTCCGCCGCCAGCCCCGGCACGCGGATTTCGCGCTTCAGGTGCAGCCGCTCGATCCAGTGTTGCGCCTCTGGCGCAAACATGCTGATCAGCACCACCTTGGGCTTGATCGGCGCCTCTGTGGCCCCGGCCGTGCTGGCCAATCCCCCCGCGAGCGCCAGCCCGATGGCCCATGAACAATCTTGAATCAAACGCATAAAACCTCCATGACTGCCGATATTCGGCGCTTATCCTGCCTGATCAATCTTGCAACTCGTCGCGAACGGCCTGTGGTTGATGCCGGCGTCAAAACTGATACCCGACCCCCGCGTAATAACCCCAGCCATTGGAACGGGCACGGAACTCGCCGTCGCCGAAATTCAGCACGCTACCGTCTTCCCAGTTGCCGCCGTTGTGGAAGTAGCGGCCCACCAGGGTGAAGCGCAGGTGGGTGAAGGAATACAGCAGCACGTTGGTGGCCACCGTGGCATTGGCGGTACGCGCCGGGTTGTCCTTGTGCAGGTCGGAACCGAAATCGAAGTTGGTGAAGCCGATGTAGGTCAGCGATGCACCATTGCTGAAGCGGTCGATGGGCACGATGTACTTCAACTGGGCGCGGTAGCCGTCCCAGGAATACTCGTTGCTGGCGCCATAGTTCTCCCACTGGTAGCGGCCGTAGAAGTTGGCCGACAGGTTGACCCGCGAATGGGTGTCGATGTCGGTACCGAGGCCGCTGTACAGGGTGTTGGCACGGTTGGCGGTGCGACTGCCGTGGTCGTAGATCCAGTCGAAGGCCACGTACCATTCCTTGATCGGGCCGATGGCCAGGCTGCGGCCGGCCAGGTAGTCGATGGAGATCCGCGGTTCGTGCTCCATGAACAGCGGCGAGCCGTGGTCCCAGATGCCCTTGTCGTGGCTGTTGCCGATGTCGAGGATCTTCGGCAGGTCGATGTAGCCGTACAGCTCGAAGGGGCCCTTGCGCCCGAAGTATTCGTACTCCAGGTAGATGTCGTCGGCCGGGCGCGGACCGAAGCTGATGTCCTTGCTGCCGATCAGCATCAAATCCTGGTTGTACCAGTCGGAGAGGTAGGCACCGGGCTTGGCCGGTTGCACATCGCTGCTCAGGCTTTCGCCCTGGGCCGAGTCGTCCGCGGCGGCGGAGGGCTGGGCGAAGGCGCTGGGTAGTCCCGTAACGCCGGCCAGCAACATCGAAACGGCCAAGGCGCGGCAGGACGCATGGCGTCGTAGAGGGTTGTGCATGGAAAGTCCCTGTTCTTGCAGTGTGAAGTCCCTGGTGTTCGATCCTTCGGCAGAAGGCGGCGAACACCCACAAAATTACAGCTCGCAAACGTTTGCATATGGCGTACCAAGTTGAAATGAAAAATTGAAAAAACCGCTGGAAACGGCTGGCAAGGTGCTTGGAGTATCCGCAAACCTGCGTAATGACCGCAGACTGCAGGCCAGTGGAGCACTGTTAGAGTGCACTGGCGGATTGATCCCTGGAGGAGCGTGCATGGAATGGCAGCAACTGCTGTTGGCGCTGGAAACCCGTTTGCAACAGGCCGAAGTCCGCGCCGATCGCCAGGCGCTGGATGCCTTGCTGGCTGATGACTTTCTCGAATTCGGCGTCAGTGGCGGGCGTTGGAACAAGGCTCAGGTGCTGGACAGCCTGGTGCAGCAAGACTTCATCGAGCGCAGCATCAGCGAGTTCGAGGTGCAGCGCCTGGCGGCCGATCTGACCCAGGTGACTTACCTGTGCCATAACGCCGCAGCTGGCGGGCGGGCGGCCAGCAGCGCCTGGCGCAGTTCGCTGTGGCGTCGGCATGACGGGCGCTGGCAAATGCTGTTCCATCAGGGCACGCTCCGGCCGGGTGCCTGAACGCTCTGCTAGAATCCCGATCCCAGACTTGACGAGGTGCCCCATGAGCGAGCCGATTCGCCTGACCCAGTACAGCCACGGAGCCGGCTGCGGCTGCAAGATTTCACCCCAGGTGCTGGAGGTGATCCTGGCCGGCAGCGGGGCACAGAACCTCGACCCCAAGCTCTGGGTTGGCAACGCTTCGCGTGATGATGCGGCGGTCTACGCCATCGACGAAGAGCGCGGCGTGGTCTCCACCACCGACTTCTTCATGCCCATCGTCGACGACCCCTTCGACTTCGGCCGGATCGCCGCCACCAACGCCATCAGCGACATCTACGCCATGGGCGGCGACCCGCTGATGGCCATCGCCATTCTCGGCTGGCCGGTGAATGTGCTGGCCCCGGAAATCGCCCGCGAAGTGATCCGCGGCGGCCGTGCGGTGTGCGACGCGGCGGGCATTCCCCTGGCCGGCGGTCACTCGATCGATGCGCCGGAGCCGATCTTCGGCCTGGCGGTGACCGGGCTGGTGGAAAAACGCTTCATGAAGCGCAACGACACCGCCACCGCCGGTTGCCTGCTGTACCTGACCAAGCCCCTGGGGATCGGCGTGCTCACCACCGCCGAGAAAAAGGGCAAGTTGCGCGACGCCGATATTGGCCTGGCCCGCGACTGGATGTGCACCCTGAACAAGCCCGGCAGCCGCTTCGGCAAGCTCGAAGGCGTGACCGCGATGACTGACGTCACCGGTTTCGGCCTGCTCGGGCACCTGGTGGAAATGGCCGATGGCAGTGGCCTCACCGCGCAGATCCACTATGACCGGGTGCCGCGCCTGCCGGGGGTCGAGTACTACCTGGAGCAGGGCTGCGTGCCCGGTGGCACCTTGCGCAACTACAGCAGCTATGCGGAGAAAATCGGCCGCCTGCAGGAGTTGCACAAGCGCGTGCTCTGCGACCCGCAAACCAGTGGCGGCCTGCTGGTGGCCGTCACCCCGGAAGGCAATGCCGAGTTCCTTGCCCTGGCGGCGGAACTGGGTCTTAGCCTGGCGCCTATCGGCGAGCTGGTAGAGCGACAGAGTTACGCGGTCGAGGTGTTCTGATGTCCCAGGACCACACCGATTACCGCGACATCTTCCTCAACGACCGGCCGATGATGGACACCCGCGCGCCGATCGAATTTGCCAAGGGCGCCTTTCCCGGGGTGCTCAACCTGCCGCTGATGACCGACCAGGAGCGCCAGCGGGTCGGCACCTGCTACAAGCAGCAGGGCCAGCAAGCGGCCATTGTCCTCGGCCACCAGTTGGTGTCCGGGGAGGTCAAGGCTCAGCGGGTACAGGCCTGGGCCGACTTTGCCAAGGCTCATCCCGACGGCTTGCTCTACTGCTTTCGCGGCGGCATGCGTTCGCAGATTGCCCAGCAGTGGCTCAAGGACGCGGGCATCGACTACCCGCGGGTCGGCGGTGGCTACAAGGCCATGCGCACCTTCCTGCTGGAGACCATCGAGCAGGCCTTGCAGCAGTGCGATTTCGTGCTGCTGGGGGGCATGACCGGCACCGGCAAGACCGAGGTGCTGGGGCAGCTGGAGCACGCCGTGGATCTGGAAGGCCACGCCAACCATCGCGGTTCCAGCTTTGGCCGTCGCGCTACCGGGCAGCCGAGCAATATCGATTTTGAAAACCGCCTGGCGGTGGACCTGCTGAAGAAGCGCGATCGCGGGCTGCAGAGCTTCGTCCTCGAAGACGAGAACCGCATGATCGGCAGCTGCGCCTTGCCGTTGTCGTTGCACCAGGGCATGCAGGGTTTCCCCATGGTCTGGCTGGAAGACAGCCTTGAGAGTCGGGTGCAGCGCATCCTCGGCGACTACGTGGTCAACCTCAGCGCGGAATTTGTCGAACTGCACGGCGAGCAGGGTTTCGCCCAGTTTGCCGAGCGGTTGCTGGAGAGCCTCAACCGGATCCACAAGCGCTTGGGGGGCGAGCGGCATCAACGGCTGTTCCTGCTGATGGAAGCCGCCCTGGCCGAGCAGGCCCGCAGCGGCGATGTGGAACTGCATCGGGCCTGGATCGAAGGCTTGCTCGGTGAGTACTACGACCCGATGTATGCCTTCCAGCGCGAGAGCAAGGGCGCGCGGATCGAGTTCATCGGCGATCATGCGGCGGTGCTCGATTACCTGCGCAATCGCCCGCCGCAATCTCGGTAGTCATTAGTGAACCGCGCGCTCAGCGGACGTGAGCGTGCGGTTCCGGGTGCCGTCAGCGTGCCGGGCGTCGGCGGTCGAGCAGGGCTTCGACCACGGCCCGGGCCATTTCCACGGAATGCACCATCGACCCGATCAGGCCACGCTCGATGCCGCTGGCGCGTTCGGTGACTTCATCGGAGACCTCTTCGGCGCACTTGAACAGCAAGGCCACGTGCAGCAGGGCGTCTTCGGCGTTGACCCCGGGTTGCACGGCGAACAGGGTATTGCCCTGGGCGTCGCGCAGGCCGAACGGGCGTGGCTGGGTAGGTTGCAGAGCGCTGAGCAGGCTGGCGTTGGCGCGATCCAGTTCGGGGTCGCGTAGCGGGCGGGGTGGATCGGGGACGAGCTTTTTCATGAGTTGGGTCCTCCAGTCGTTAAAGAACTGCCAGAACTCACTTCCACATTGAGAGGGTGGCAGCTGTACGTAGGTGTGGAAGACCGGGACTGAAGGATCCGGCGCACTCGAGAGTGCCCCACGTACAGCTGCCATAGAGCGAGGTCACCCGTATTGAGAAATACAGGTGTTCCTATGAGGCAAGTTGCACGTTCTTCATGTCCGGACTTCCACATCCGAGCCGCTGATGGTGCAGCGGCCCAGGGAGACTGCCTGACGAAAACCAAGGGCACAAGCCGCTCAAAGGCGTTGGCGATTCTCTCGGACAACCCTTACAAAACAAAGCGAAAACTCTGGTTTCGGGAATGGCATTCTCTGACCAATGTGTTTCAAGACGATGCGGCGGGGCGTGTGGAAATTTCCATTTGAGGCCAGCATTCAATGAGCGCCTTGGCCTCCATGAGACAACAATCAGCCGTGATGTTGCAGGTATTCGTTCAGGGCCTGACGGGTCAGATCGTTCAACGATACATTCTGCCGGGTGGCGGCCACTGCAGCCGCTAGATGAAGGTCGTGACCTACCCGAACGTTGAACGAGCCTTTGCAAGGGATTTCGGGGGCAGTACCCGATTGCTCACAGGTATCCAGATAGTCGTCTACTGCCTCTTTGAAGGCCGCTTCGAGTTCAGCCACGGTCTGCCCTTCATAGCTAACCAGGGCCCGTATGAACTGAAGTTTGCCAAAGAGGCAATTGTCCTCGGTACTGACTTCGATAGAGCCGTAATAGCCCTTGTGCTGCAGTAGGTTGTTCACGGTATGAGACCTCCCGATTTCAGTTGCTCGATCACTTGGCGGCGTATGTAGGCCTTCAGCTCATTACCGGGGTGCGGCTTGTGCAAGTTGATCATTGCGCCTGGATCGCCATTGTCGAATTTTACCCGGCTGCCCGAGCCCTCCAACGGCGTGTAGCCCAGGCGCTTTAGCAGAGTGACCAGTTCCTGCCAGGAAAAGGTTCCCCGGTCGTTGAGTAACTTGGCGAGAAGCTTATCGTTCTTGGACACGGCACCCTCTTTTTTTTGCGACTAAATGTAGTCGCATGCTTCAGGGGGTGTCAATGTGAGTCACTTACAAGCTTCGCCAACCAGGTTTCTACAGCAACACCGCGCCAATCAGGCCGCAGATGATCCCGACCAACATGGTCAGCACGGCGACGGTGATCAGCACTCGGGCGTTGAAGTCCTTACGCAGCATCAGCAGCGACGGCAGGCTGATGCTCGGCAGGGTCATCAGCAGCGCCACCGCCGGGCCGGTGCCCAGGCCGAGGGTCATCATGGTCTGGACGATGGGGATTTCGGCAGCGGTGGGGATCACGAACAGGGTCCCGGCAATCGCCAGGGGGACTAGCCACAGCAGGCTGTTGCCCATCGCGCCGTCGATGTGCGGGAACAGCCAGACCCGCGCCGCGCCGAGGATCAGTACGGCCACGATGTAGATCGGGATGGTGCTCCAGAACAGCTGCCACAGGGTCTTGCCCCAGCGGACCAGGAACGGCTGCTGGTCGACGTTGCTGGCTTCGACCACGGCGTCGACCGCGGCTTCCGGGAGTTTTTCCGGGCCGGCAATCCGCTGCGCGATCAGCGATACACCGAGCACCAGGACAATGCCCGCCACCAGGCGCAGGGCGGAAAACCCCCAGCCGAGGACAAAACCCATGAACACCAGGGTTGCGGGGTTGAGCACCGGGTTGGCGATCCAGAAGGCCAGGGCCGCGCCCACGGAAACATTCTGCCGGCGCAGGCCGGCGGCCACTGGCGCGGCGCAGCAGGAACACATCATGCCTGGCAGGGCGAACAGGCCGCCGCGCAGGGTCGAGCCGAAACCGGCGCGGCCGAACAGCCGCAGCAGCCAGTCGCGAGGGATCAGCACTTGCAGCAGGGAACCGAGGATCACCGCCAGCACCGCCGCTTTCCAGATCGCCATGAAGTACACCTGGGAGTAGGCCAGGGCGGCGCTCCAGGGCGAGCTTTGCTGATCGTTGAGAATCGACGCACCGATGCTGTGGTTGTCCGCGGCGACAAAGGCCTTGAGGTAGTAGGGCGACCACTTCACGTAGTACAGGCCGATGCCGGCGATCAGCAGGAACAGCAGGGGTTTCCACCAGAGCGACCAGCCCTGGGCCGGGCGGGTGGAGGCGAGATTGGACATGAAGGGGATTCCGCGCAAAGACAATAAGCGCGGATTTTAGCGCAGCGACGCTTGACGCGCTGAACCGATAATCGTGGTCAGGCGCTTGGCTGAGGGCGAGCCAAGGTTTCGCGGGTGCTTGCTCAGCTCGGGCAGCTCTGCTCGCCGTTGTCCAGGCCCTGCTTGTAGCTCTGACTGTGCAGGCTGGCCTTGCCATTGCGCCAGGTCAGGGTCAGTACAAACAGCGAGTCGTAGTCGTTGGACGCCCAGTCTTCGGTGATCGGGCGCGTCTCGCCGACCGCCTCTTCGGCGACCTTGTTGATCAACTCCGGCAGGTAGCCGTGGGACCAGGCGGTGTAGATGATCGAGTTGTGGTAGCGGTCATGCAGCAGCTCGTCCGCCAGGTCGCTGGTGTCGTTGGCGGCGAAGTCGATATTCACCGGCAGGCCGAGCTTGATGGCGCTGGGGCTGATGGTCATCAGCGGGCGGATATAGCTGTAGGAATTGTCCAGTTCACCTTCCTCGACATTGCGCGTCGGGTCGGCGGCGAACACGTAGTGCGCCTTGCCGAATTTTTCCGGCAGCAGCGAAGCCAGGTCGATGGCCCGGTTCAGGCCCTGGCAGTTGAGCTGGCCCAGGCCGCCGGCAGGTTTTTCCGCGTGGCGCAGGAACACCAGGGTCTGGGTGCCGTCCGCCGGCTGCGCGCGGCTGACGCTGGATTCCAGGGACAGGCACAGCCCACTGCCCAGCAACAGGGCCGGGAGCAGCAGGTAGTTACGGTTCTTGAGGCGGCTGGACAGAGTCATGGCTGGGATTCTTCAGCGCAAGGGTGAGGGCTGACAAACCGTTATTTTCCCTGTCATCACCGCCTGCGAAGGCAATGCCTCTGAGTCCCTGAACGGCGTTTGGTTCGATGCGTGCTCAGACTAACCGCTGCATGTTGCCGATTTAAGAAAACCCGACGGATAATCCCCGACGCGTTGCTTGCGAGAAACGCAGCCCCTTTGACTGTCACTGGAAGCCTGTCATGACCGATCTTTCCGCCTTTGCCGTCACCCAGAAATGGCCTGCGCAGTTCCCTGATTGGATTCAGCTGTACTCGTTGCCGACCCCCAACGGGGTCAAGGTGTCGATCATGCTCGAAGAGATCGGCCTGCCTTATGAGGCGCATCGGGTGAGTTTCGAGACTCAGGATCAGATGACCCCGGCGTTTCTTTCGGTGAGCCCGAACAACAAGATCCCGGCGATTCTCGATCCTCATGGCCCGGGCGACCAACCGCTGGCGTTGTTCGAATCGGGGGCGATCCTGATCTATCTGGCGGACAAGAGCGGGCAACTGCTGGCCCAGGAGTCGGCGGCCCGTTATGAAACCATTCAGTGGCTGATGTTCCAGATGGGCGGTATCGGGCCGATGTTCGGTCAGGTCGGGTTCTTCAATAAATTCGCAGGCAGGGAGTATGAAGACAAGCGGCCCCTGGAGCGCTATGTGAACGAAGCCAAGCGGCTGCTGGGGGTGCTGGACAAGCATCTGCAGGGGCGGGAATGGATCATGGGTGAGCGCTATACCATTGCCGATATTGCGACCTTTCCGTGGATTCGCAATTTGATCGGGTTTTATGAGGCAGGTGAGTTGGTGGGGATTGATAGCTTCCCTGAGGTGCAGCGGGTATTGGCGAAGTTTGTAGCGCGGCCGGCGGTGATTCGTGGGTTGGAGATTCCCAAGGCTTCTTGAGCGATCGGGGGGTACGCCCCCCCAATGGCCACAACCCCATTCCTTCAGCGAGACCTGGACCTCAGGTTTTATGACCGCTACGCGCTGGTGCGCCAGCCCGCTCTATCCGCCCCCCGACAGGACAAACCATGAACTCCCTGGACTTCAAACAGGTCGATGTCTTCAGCGCCAAGCCTTTCAAGGGCAACCCCGTGGCCGTAGTATTCGGCGCCGACGAACTTGCCGATGAACAGATGGCAACCTTCGCCAGCTGGACCAACCTCAGCGAGACCACCTTCCTCCTCAAACCCCAGGATCCCCGCGCCGACTACCGCCTACGGATCTTCACCACCACCCAGGAGCTGCCCTTCGCTGGCCACCCGACCCTGGGCAGTTGCCATGCCTGGCTGGAATCCGGCGGCGTGCCCCGGGGCGATGAAATCATCCAGGAGTGCGAAGTGGGCCTGGTGCGCATTCGTCGCCAGGGCGATCAACTGGCCTTCCTGGCACCGCCTCTGCTGCGCGCTGGCCCGGTAGAGCCCGACCTGCTGGAACAAGTGCGCCTGGGGTTGGGCCTGGCCGCTGGCGACATAATCGCCGCCCAATGGGTCGACAACGGCGCCGGCTGGCTGGCGGTAATGCTCGCCGAACGCCGGCAGGTACTCGACCTGCAACCGGACTACCCGCAACTCACCGGTCTGGCGGTAGGGGTCATTGCCCCCTGCGATCCAGTGCGCGACGCCACCGACGCGCAGTTCGAAGTGCGGGCCTTTATCGCCGGCGACGGCATGCCCGAAGACCCCGCCACCGGCAGCCTGAATGCCGGCATCGCCCAATGGCTGCTGGGCGCCGGTCTGGCGCCGGCTCGCTACAGCGTCAGCCAGGGCCTGAGCATGGGCCGGGCAGGGCGGATAGAAGTGGAACAGGTCGGCGACGACGTCTGGATCGGCGGCTCGGCGCGAACCTGCATTGAGGGACGTCTGAGGCATCTCCAAACCACTCATCAACCGCGCGGGGATACACCCTCGTCCACTGATCCGAGACAGCCATGATCCCGCTGAACCCTGGCGATTTTGCAGGCACAGGCAAGCACAAGCACGCACCGCTCCTGGCCGGCAGGGTTCAGGGCGGGTCCTGGAAGGGCTCGATCGCCTTGGCCCAGTCGCACTGGCCAGCAAACCATCAGCCGCCAGAAGCACTGTCGCCTGTGCGGGGAAAGTGGAAGGGCTTCATGTTGCGGGCGGGTCTGGTTGGCTTGCTGGCTTTCGATCCACTGCTTTGCATCGCACAAACCGCGCCTGTCAAACAGCAACCCAGCCCCGCGACCTTGCCTGGAAAGACGCCGGACCGCGAATCCGCAGCATCTGCGAGCGTAGCGGCCACGCCAGGCGATCAGGCAGTAGCCGTGGATGCCACGTGCAACCTGCCGGTCAAGCCGTCACCCGGCAAAGTGGTTGAAATATATTGGACCCAGGGCCTGGAGAATCGTCGCGTTGTGGGGCGCGAGGCTGACCATTATGTCGACCTCAATCTGATTGTTCGAACGGTGGGCTTCCGGCCTGGCGAATGCATCGAGGCGACTATCCGTGGCGAAAATGACGCTGATGAAATTGCCGACACGATTAAGAAAATAGTGCTCAGGGGCAAGGTCAACGACGAAGGCATTGCCTACTTCAAGACGCCTCTCAAGGACTACACCCTCAATCTGCAGGGCAATGAAGCGGAGTAGTGCGCCGAGCCGGCCCAGCGCCGAGCCCTTGCGCAGAGCGGCTGCAAGATTATCAGCCGCAGGGCTTTGACTTGCCGCTTGCCGCTCAACACGTGCCGCTGCTCCTCTTGCGTCAGATGGTCGCAGGCCCGCCCGGTCGAACGGCTCAAACCGCGCAAACACGGGGCTTTTCGGCGATTGTTAACCGATCGGCAAGGCTCTCTTGAGCTTCGCGGGTTTGTACCACGGCGGCCAGGGGCATAAGCTTTCCACCTTTTTTCGACCTTGTCCGTGGTCTCCCGCGTTCAGCCTTTAGGAAAAATCATGTCCAGCCAGTTCCCCGAAGCCCGTCCTCGTCGCCTGCGTCGCTCCGAACAATTGCGCAGCCTGTTCCAGGAAACCGAGTTCACCCTCAACGACCTGGTGCTGCCGATTTTTGTCGAGGAGGAAATCGACGATTTCGTGCCGATCAAGAGCATGCCAGGGGTGATGCGCATTCCCGAGTCGAAGCTGGCCGGCGAGATCGAGCGCTACGCCCGGGCCGGGATCAAGTCGGTGATGACCTTCGGTGTGTCCCACCACCTGGACAGCGACGGCAGCGATACCTGGAAGGAACAGGGCCTGGTGTCGCGCATGTCACGCATCGCCAAGGACGCCGTGCCGGAGATGATCGTGATGTCCGACACCTGTTTCTGCGAATACACCGCACACGGCCACTGTGGCGTGATGCATGGCCATGAAGTGGACAACGACCAGACCCTGATCAATCTCGGCAAGCAGGCGGTGGCTGCGGCCCACGCCGGCGCCGATGTGATCGCGCCATCGGCGGCCATGGACGGTCAGGTCCAGGCCATCCGCAAGGCCCTGGATGCGGCCGGGTTCACCCAGACGCCGATCATGGCCTATTCCACCAAGTTCGCTTCGGCGCTTTATGGCCCGTTCCGTGAAGCTGGCGGCAGTGCCTTGAAGGGCGACCGCAAGAGCTACCAGATGAACCCGATGAACCGCCGCGAAGCGGTGCGCGAGTCGTTGCTCGACGAGCAGGAAGGCGCCGATTCGCTGATGGTCAAGCCAGCCGGGGCTTACCTCGACATCATCCGCGATATCCGCGAGGCCTCGCGCCTGCCGGTGGCGGCGTATCAGGTCAGCGGCGAGTACGCGATGATCAAGTTCGGCGCCCAGGCCGGCGCCATCGACGAGCAGCGGGTGGTGCGTGAAAGCCTGGGTTCGATCAAGCGCGCCGGCGCCGACCTGATCTTCACCTACTTCGCCATGGACCTGGCCCTGGCCGGGATCTGAGCCCCGGTACCGGATTCCACGAGCGCCATCCGGCGTTCGTGGCTATTGCCAAGACTTTCGTTCCTACATGACAACGCGATTCATTATCAAATATGAATCCTTGCTGTCATGCCCGCCGACGATTTATCTCTGCGCTGCGCCGTCAGCGACCTGTATTGCGCTCACCATGGCTGGCCAGCAAGGCTGGCTGCGGCGGCGCCTGGGCAATACTTTCGATGCCGCGGACCTCGCCCGGAACACCTTTGTGCGGGTGCTGCAGTGCGATCCGCGGATTGCCGGGCAGAAGGTCTCCGGGGCTTTTCCCTGCGACGATATCGACCGCGCCCTGGCCGCGCTGGAAAGCGGTTTCGCGCAGCGCATCAACCGTTACACGCGCTATTGGGTGCGGGTTTCTGACCGCCGCCTGGGCTGACCTCGACAGCGGAAAAACTTTTCTCGGCCTTTGCACTTTTGCCCAGCCTGGTGCGGCTCATCCCCCAGTGGATGCATTTTCGAGAGCGGGGAAGGCAACGCGTGGCTGATGTACACAAGTCGAGGTTGGCGCAGGCAATCAAGGTCGGGCTCTGGGGAGCTCTGGCGGCCTGTACCTCAAGACAGCGGCCTGGTGGCACTGGGCATGACGTAGGGCCAGGCGCTGTGCGCCAGCACCGAGTATTCCGGGTCCTACACTACCGGTGCGGTGACCCTTGGCAAGGGCCAGCACTCGCTCAAGGAAACCCCGCAGTCGGTGACCGTGATCACCCGCAAGATGCTCGATGACCAGAACCTCAACACCATCGAACAGGTGATGGAAAAGACCCCGGGCGTCACCGCCTGCGACTCGCCCATGGGCGGCAAGTACTTCTACTCCCCGGGGGGCAAGCGCGACCACGCCCCACACCGAGCTGTCTAGGTCCGCCGGCAGTTGGGGCAACTACCGCGCCCAGGTCGACACCCGCGGCCCGCTGAATGACGCCGGCACTGTTCGTGGTTGTGCGGTGGTGACCCGGCAGTCCCCGACATCGCTTCCGGGAGGCTTGATCAGGGCCGCAGGTCGCGCTCGGTGAAGTAGCGCTGCAGCACCCTGGGGTCGGCCGAGCGTTCGGCCAGGGCCACATAGGTGTCCGGGCGCAGCAGGTAGAAAGCGTTGCGCACCAGCCCGGCCTCGCCATGGGCCGGGCGCCAGTCGAAGATCCGCAACGGCACTTGGTGCTGGCTGCACCAGTCACGCACGGCGTCGCTGGTGACGCCGTACACATGCACCTGCCAGCCCAGGTGATCGAGGCTGGCAAAATTGTCGTGCTCGCCCTCATGCACCCAGGGCAGGCGGTCGCCACCATGCACGTGCCCGGCGCTGCCGCCGCTGAGGGGCATGCCACGGTAGTTGAGGGTGATCTGCGACACCGTGCGAAAGAGGAATTCCCGGGCGCTGTCGAAGGCGGTGATCTTCGGAATCAGCAGCGGCGCCAGGCGCGTGCGCAGCAGATAGGCCACCGGGCCTTCGGCGGTGGCGAAGCTGAATACCCGGTCGGTGGTGGAGACCAGGCGCCGGGCAAACTCCATGCGTTCGCTGGCGTAGCTGTCCAGCAGGCTGTCCTCGGCCTTGCGCGCCAGCACCGCGGTGAGTTTCCAGGCCAGGTTGATGGCGTCGCCGATCCCGGTGTTCATGCCCTGGCCGCCGGCAGGGCTGTGCACGTGGGCCGCATCCCCCAGCAGGAATACCCGGCCCTGGCGAAAATGCTCGGCGACCCGGTGATGCACGCGGTAGGCCGAGAACCAGTTGACCTGGCTGACTTCAACCTTGAGCTGGCGCATGGCGCGCTGGCTGACATCCTCGAAACGCAGGTTTTCCGGATGCTCGGCACGTTCGTCGCGCACCGTGCCGATCAGCCGTGCGCGGCCGCTGTGGGCCAGCGGAAAGACCGCGAGGAAGTCCGCCTCGTCCAGGTCCACGTGCAGCTGGCCATCCAGGGCTGGGCCGCTGGCGTCGACGTCGGCGACGTAGAACACCTGCTGATAGGTGCCCCCGGGAAAGCCGGTGCCCAGGGTCTTGCGCACGGTCGAGCGGGCGCCGTCGCAACCGGCCAGGTAAAACGCCTGGCACTGTTCCTCGCGCCCGCTTGGGCCACGCAGCCGGGCGCTGACCAGGTTGCCATGGTCGGTGAAGGCCAGCAGCTCGGTATTGCGTTCCACCCGGGTGCCCAGTTGCTCCAGGCGTTCGACCAGCAGTTGCTCGTGTTCGTCCTGGGGAAAGATCTGCAGGAAGGGGTAGGGCGTCAGGCCCTCGCCAATGGCATTGAAGGGCAGTTGCGCGGCGCGCTCGCCCTTGACCCAGAGATTCACCGCCGGCACATGGTGGCCGCGCTCGACAATGGCCTGGGTCAGGTCCAGCTGGCGATACAGTTCGAGGGTCCGGGCTTGCACCGCCAAGGCCCTGGAGGTGGTGCCGGGGCCGGCGGTCTTGTCGATGATCCGCACCTTGACCCCTTGTTTGCGCAGCCACAGCGCCAGCACCAGGCCGGTGGGGCCGGCGCCGATGATCAGTACGTCGCTGCAGTTCATGTGTTTGCCCTCGGTAGGAGATCAACGTCATGTATCTGGCTGCGGGCGGCGGCTGCCGCGGGGTCAGCGTTGGGCGAAGGCCAGGTTCAGGCCCAATCCCGCGAAGCTTGCGGCAAAGCTGCGGCGCAACCAGTTCTGCACCTTGGGCGACTCGATCACCGCAGTGCGGAACAGGTTGGCCAGCAGGCCGTAGAGCACGAACACGAAGAAGGTCATGGCCATGAATACGCCGCTGAGCAGGAGCATCTGCGGGATCGGGTCGCTGCCGTCATGGGCGATGAACTGTGGCAGGAAGGCCAGGAAGAAGATCGTCAGCTTGGGGTTGAGAATGTTCAGCAGGCAGGCCTTGAGCATCAGCGCGCCGGCGCCGTGGCTGACCGCGTTGCTGTCGACGGCGAAGGCCGAGCGGTCGCGCCAGGTGGCGTAGGCCAGGTACAGCAGGTAGGCGACCCCGGCGAACTTCAGGCCCTGGAACGCCACCGCACTGGTGTGCAGGATCGCCGACAGGCCAAGGATCGAGGCCAGCAGGTGCGGGACAATCCCCGCGGTACAGCCGATGGCGGTGAACAGACTGGCGCGCTTGCCGGCCACCAGAGCGGTGGAAATGGTCAGGATCACGCCGCTGCCGGGAATCAGCACGACGATCAGGCTGGTGATCAGAAAGTCCAGGGTCAACATCCGGGCATCACTCCATTGCGGGGGTAGCGTCGAGCCTGATCCAGGTCTGGACGCCTCACCAAGGTCGGGGTCACCAAAGTACACCCTGATGCGCCCGTGGAATAGTTGGATTCTAGCCCGGCTTCAAGAAAGGCCCAGCCACACCGATCTTGGCGTGCTTAAGACCCGGTAGTCGCTACCCGGGCTGTTGATTCCCGGTCTTGTTGCCAGGCCGCCATCGGCCTTGAGGTCGCCGTATTGGTCCGGCCGCTCGCAGCTGCCGCCGCAACGGAACAGCGTCGCCAATCTCCGGTCGAAACCTGAGTGTCGATGCTTTACTGCTACCGGTCTTGCTCCCCCCACCATCTTGCGGAGAATCATGATTTCCTGCCGTCTTATCATCAGTCTCTCGGGCCTGTTGCTGCTGGCCGGTTGCGCCAGCCAGCAGGGCAGCCAGCCACCGGCGCTGAGTCCGGACCAGGCCCAGGCGCGAATCCTGCGTCTGCTGCCCTCCCAGGTGGCCGACCGCCAGGGCTGGGCCCGGGATATCCAGGTGGCGTTCAGCGCCCAGGGGCTTGCGCCGAGCCCGAGCAATCTGTGCGCGGTGCTGGCGGTGGCCGAGCAGGAGTCGAGCTTCCAGGTCGACCCGGTGGTGCCGGGGCTGGGACGCATCGCCCGTGAGGAAATCGACCGTCGAGCGGCCAAGGTGCATGTGCCGGCGCTGCTGGTGAGCGCCGCCTTGCAGGTACATGCCAGCGATGGCCAGTCCTACAGCCAGCGTCTGGCCAAGGCCCGCACCGAGAAGGAGTTGAGTGCGATCTTCGACGACTTCATCGGCCGGGTGCCGATGGGCCAGACCCTGTTCGGCGGCTTCAATCCGGTGCACACCGGTGGGCCGATGCAGGTCAGCATCGCGTTTGCCGAGAAGCACGCCGGGGATTATCCGTACCCGGTCCAGGGCTCGATCCGCCATGAAGTCTTCAGCCGCCGTGGCGGGATGTATTTCGGCATTGCCCATTTGCTCGGCTACCCGGTGAGCTACCCGCAGCCGCTGTATCGCTTCGCCGATTTCAACGCCGGCTGGTACGCCAGCCGCAATGCGGCGTTCCAGAGTGCCGTGAGCCGGGTCAGCGGGATCAAGCTGGCACTGGATGGCGACCTGATCCGCTACGACTCGATCCTGCCCGGCAGCACCGAGCTGGCGGTGCGCACCCTGGGCAAGCAGATGGGCCTGCGCAACCCGAGCATTCGCGAGCAACTGGAGAAGGGCGACAGCCCTGAATTCGAAAACACGGACCTGTACCGGCAGGTGTTCGCCCTGGCCGACCGGGCGGCGGGCAAATCCGTACCACGCGAGCAATTGCCCGGCATCGAACTCAAGAGCCCGAAGATCACCCGCCAATTGACCACGGCCTGGTTCGCCAAGCGGGTGGACGAGCGCTATCAGCGCTGCATGGCACGTAATCCGGGCACGCAGCCTTGAAACGGCGATGGAGCATCATCCCTGCCGAGCATCGCTACGACAGGTGGGGTGGGGCGGTGTTGGCCTGCCCCAGAGTGTCGTTCTGACGCAGGGTGGTTAAATTGATTTCCAAATGGAAATCAATTTGCTAGTTTTTTGCCTGAATACGTGGAATCTGCTTTCCATCATGCAGCCATATTCAGGGAGATCGTTCTGCCATGACTGCCCCGACACCCCTCGATGAACCGGGTCCGCTGGAAAACGCCTTGTCCAGATTGCAATGCGTTCTGGTGGCCCGACGCGCACGCTACACCCCTGAAGCGGTGAGCTGGAGCCAGTACGACATTCTCGAACTGCTGCGCCTGCAAGGGCGCATGACACCGTCGCAGTTGGGCGAGCGCCTGGGCGTGGCCCGCACTGGGGTCTCCAAAGCCTTGCGGGTCCTTAAAGACCTGGGGCTGGTGACCCAGGCACAGGGGGGAGGCGATCGTCGTGAACAGCTGACGCTGTTGACCGATTCGGGCCGGGATTTCCTGGCGCGTGCCGCCAGCGGTCGACACGATGCCGCGCAGCGCGTCCTGGCGGCACTGACCCAAGGCGAACAGGCGATTTTCACCGAGTTGTGCGAGAAGGCTTGCAGCGCGCTTGAAACCCAGGGCGAGCAGGGCCAGGCGGTCCGGCCATGAGCCGGAACAACGCGGGTTACCGGGATATGGAGATTGTCGGTGCGCGGGAAAACAACCTGCAAGGTGTCAGCTTGCGCATTCCCAAGCAGTGCATTGTGGTGTTTACCGGGGTCTCAGGTTCGGGCAAATCATCCCTGCTGTTTGACACCCTGGCCGCCGAGTCGCAGCGCCAGCTCAACGAAAGCCACAGCGCCTTCGTCCGCCATCGACTGCCGCATTACGGCCGTCCGCAGGCCGATGCGTTGCGCAACCTGCCGGCCTCCATCGTGGTCGACCAGAAGCCGCTGGGCGGCAATGCGCGTTCGACGGTGGGCACGGTCACCGACATCCAGCCCTTGCTGCGGCTGTTGTTTGCCCGGGCGGGCCAGCCCTTCGTCGGTTATGCCAATGTCTTCTCGTTCAATCATCCGCAAGGCATGTGCCCGACCTGCCAGGGCTTGGGCAGGGTCGACCGCTTCGACTTTGAGCAGTTGTTCGATCGCCGCAAGTCGTTGAATCAGGGGGCTATCGATTTTCCGACCTTTGCCCCCGGCACCTACCGCTGGAAACGCTATGCCTTGTCCGGCCTTTTCGATTGCGACCAGCCGCTGATGGAGTACAGCGACGAGCAATGGCAAACCTTGCTCTACGCCGACGATCTGGCGCTCGGCAGCCCATTGCCCGGGTGGCCGGAGACTGCGCGATTTCAGGGGGTGGTACCGCGGTTTCGCCGGGCCTACCTGGATCGTGAGCCCAGTCGCTTGACCCGGGTCGAACGAGAAGGGCTGGCGCGGGTGATGTCCCGGCAAGCCTGCCCGGACTGCCGGGGTGCCCGGCTGAATCCGACAATCCTGTCGTGCCGGATCGACGGTCGGTCGATTGCCGATTGCAGTGCGATGGAGGTCTGCGACTTGCTGTCATTCATTCTCGGCATTCGCCTCGCGCCCGTTGCCACGGTGGTGCTGGCCATCGTCGAGCGTCTGCAGCAGATGGCGGCCATCGGCCTGGATTACCTCAGCCTGGCGCGTGAAACCGCGAGCCTGTCAGGCGGTGAGTCGCAACGGGTGAAGATGGTGCGTCACCTGGGCAGCAGCCTGACCGACATGGCCTACATCTTCGATGAGCCCAGCGTAGGCTTGCATCCGCGCGATGTTCATCAACTCAACACGCTGTTGCGCGGCTTGCGTGACAAGGGCAATACGGTGCTGGTGGTCGAACATGACCCCGATGTGATTGCGATTGCCGATCATGTGGTGGACATCGGGCCGGGTGCGGGCGTCGAGGGCGGGCGGGTGGTGTATCAGGGCGATTACCCCGGGCTGTGCCAGGCCGATACCCTCACGGGGCGCTGCTTGTCGCGGGTGTCGACCATCAACTGTGAGCCACGGCCCGCGACGGGCCAGTTGCAGTTGCGCGATCTGTCTTTGCACAACCTGCACAACGTCAGTGTGGCCATTCCCACCGGGGTGTTGACGGTGGTCACCGGCGTCGCCGGGTCCGGCAAGAGCACGTTGGTCAACCGTCTGCTGCCGCGCAACTACCCTGACGCGGTGTTGATCGACCAGGGCGCGCTGGGTGGCACTCGGCGTTCGTCAGTGGTGAGCTACATCGGCGCGCTCGATGCCGTTCGAGCGCTGTTTGCCCGCACCAGCGGCCAACCCGTCAGCTTGTTCAGCAACAATGCACAGGGCGCCTGCCCGGCATGCAAAGGGCTGGGCTTGATCTACACCGACCTGGCGTTCATGGACAGCGTCGAGACGCCCTGCGAGGCATGCGCCAGCACCGGCTTCAGCCAAGCGGCGCGTGCGGTCACTTGGCAGGGGCTGAACATTGCGCAGGTTCTGGGGGTTTGCGTGACCGAGGCCATGGCGTTCTTTATCGGGCAGACCGAGATCATCGACTTCTTGAGGCGCCTGGTGCGGGTGGGGTTGGGTTATGTCGCTCTCGGGCAGCGCCTGAGCACGCTTTCAGGGGGCGAGCGCCAGCGCCTGAAGCTGGCCTCGCGCCTGGAAGGCGATGGCAGCCTGTACCTTTTCGACGAGCCCACCACCGGGCTGCACAGGGCTGATGTCGACCGGCTGCTGGGCTTGTTCGATGAGCTGACGCACAAGGGTCATACGGTGATTGTCGTCGAACACAATCTGGACGTTATCGCCCATGCCGACTGGTTGATTGAAATGGGCCCGGGTGCCGGTCACAAGGGCGGAGCAGTGATCTTCGAAGGCACGCCGCTGGCGATGCTGGAGGCATCCGGCTCGATTACCGGTGCGTTTCTGAGAACCCATGCAACACCTCGCCCAGGCGCTGTTGCCGCATGGCGTTGAGAGCGCCAGGGTGGATCCGCTCGGCGCGGCGAGCCGCCGGGCTTGTCAGTGATCGCGACGGCATGTCAGGATGCGCGATGATTTTTTCCCGCTGCCGTACTCGTCTCCATCATCACCGGACCTCATCCCAGGGGCCGTGGTCGCGTATGCGCATCGAGCCGTCAGTGATCCGCTCCCGCAATCACTGACCGTTGAGATACCACCAAGGCGCCCTGCAGGGCGCCTTTTTTATTGCCTGTCAAATACCCAGAGGAAATACCCATGACCATGCTCCGTGGCACCCGAATGATCACCGGCGAACAAGCCGCTGCCCTGCGTATCCTTGAAGGAAGGTTTCGGAGCTGGCTTCATCGAAGCGGCTGCTGAAGAAGTCATAGTCCCGGCGCTGTGGGGCCTGGACACGTTTATCGACAAGGCCGGCGGCAGCGAAGTGATTGGCCAGATGTGGGCCTTCAACGACAAGGCCGGCCGCCCTTGCTGCCTGATTCCGGAAGCTACGGCGCTGTTTCAGGAAAGCGCCGACGCACTGCTGGCCGGGCGCCGGCAGGCGAGCTTTTTCTACGTGGCGCGCTGCTACCGCTACGAGCGTCCGCAAGCGGGCCGCTACCGTGAATTCACCCAATTGGGCCTGGAGATACTCGGCCCCGATCCCGAGCAGGCGCTGGAGTCCGCTCGCGCATTGTGCGTGGGTTTTCTGGATTCTCTGGGCTTGGCCTATGAGCTCAATCTTGGGGTCAAGCGCGGTCTGACCTATTACCTCAATGGCGAAGGTTTCGAGGTGCGGTGTCCGAGCCTGGGGGCGCAGCAGCAAGTGGTGGGGGCGGGGGCTTATCGCCAGGGCGCCGGCTTCGGCATCGGCCTGGAACGCCTGCTGCTGGCGCTGGAAGCCCAGGGCCTCTGGCTCATGCCGCGGCAATGAGCAGGCCTGGCTCTACGCCACTGGCCTGGCGCAGTCAGCCGCCGAGGAACAGGGCAAACAGCTGGCTGCGAAAGTTGATCCCGAGCCGTTCGAAAGCCCGGTTGCGATAGGTCTTTACCGTGCTTTCCTTGAGCCCCAGGTCGGCGGCGATACCTGCATGCGTCATGCCCAGCAGCAGGCGGGTGCAGATCTCGATCTCCTGGGGCGTCAGGCCGGGGCAGTGTGCGAGCAGTCGGTGTCGCTGGTCCCGGGTTCGCAGCTGCTCGCTCAGGGCCAGGTGGCTGCGTAGCAATTGCAGCAGGGCGGGGTTGAGGGCTTCGCACATGTGCAGTTCGTGATCGCTGAAAGTGCCCTGGTCATGGTGCCGGTAGAGGTTGAACAGGGTTGGCCGGTCTTGCTCGTCGAGGTACAGGCTGGACAGCCGTTCGCTGATACCGTGGCGTAGATAGATGCTTTCCCTGTAAGGGGTGAAGCGGATGTCCTGGGCCCGTAGATGGCCCATTTGCCCGGGCATCTGCCGAAGTGATTCGAACAATGGGTCGTGACGATGGTAGCGCTCGACATACGCCTGCCCACAGCGCATCACCAGGCCGGCGTCGTGGTGCCGAGTGCCGGCCAGGAGCAATTGCGCCCGGTTGTCGCTGATGCGCAGCAAGGAGAAATGTTGGCAGTTGGCCCATTGGCTGAGGCAGCTCAGCAGCGCGCTGGGAAACGCCTGGGTTCCCAGGGTGCAGGCCAGTTGGCTGAAATGCTCGAGTTCCATTGGCAAGGCTGAAGCCTGCTGGGGGCTTGGGCTGATCATGGCATCACGGCTGGTTATTGTTGTTCTGGGTCTGGAAGATCAACCAATGGTTAACCTGTTAACGAGTGTCTGGCAGTGTGCAGTCGATCCCGTGGCCTGTCCACCTCGTGGGGGACAGTGGTTTGTGGCAGGCGATCGTAATCTGGCGCCTATCCCGCTGATCAGGACTGCCATGAACCTTCATCCTTTACGCCTGCGCGTCACCGGGTACTCGGCTCAAGCCAGGGACGTGATGCAGATCGAGTTGGCAGCCATCGACGGTCGGCCATTGCCGCCTTTTACCGCTGGCGCCCATCTGGAAATCCTCCTGGACGGTCACGGCCTGCGTCACTATTCGCTGCTCAACGATCCAGCCGAGCGTCACCGCTATGTGCTTGCGGTCGGCCTGGCGCCGGATACCCGAGGCGGTTCGCGGTATCTGCACCAGCAACTGCGGGTAGGCGACACCCTGGCCTGCAGTGCGCCACGTAATGGTTTCGCGCTGGATCAGGACCTTGAGCGTTACTGTCTGCTGGCCGCTGGCATTGGCATTACGCCGATCCTTTCCATGGCGCGCTGGTGCCAGGCCCAAGGCAGGGACTGGCGGCTGATCTACTGCGCGCGCAATCAGCATCGCGCAGCGTTTTATGAAGTCCTGCGCGAACTGGCCAGCGAGCGGGTGAGCTGGCACTTCAGCGATGAGCCCGGGGGACGCCTGGACCCCGGCCAACTGTTGAACTCCTTGCGCGACGGCGAGCACCTCTATGGCTGCGGACCTGCCTCTTTGCTCGACGCGCTGCAGGCGCAGGCAGGGGCCTTGACTGAACGCCTGCATTTCGAACGCTTCAGCGCTGCGCCAGTGAGCGTGGCAGGGGAGCAGGGGTTCAACCTGGTGCTGCGGCGCCAGGGTCTGAGCCTGTGGGTGCCGCCGTCGCAGAGCATTCTCGAGACCCTGGAGGCGCACGGCATTCAGGTGCCGTTTGCCTGCCGCTCGGGTATCTGCGGCAGCTGCGAAACCACCGTGTGCGCCGGGGTGCCGGAGCACCGTGATCTGATTCTTTCCGATGCCGAAAAGGCCGCGGGCCGCAGCCTGATGGTCTGCGTCTCGCGTACTTCAAGTGCCACGCTGGAGCTGGACCTGTGAGCCGCCGCGTTGCCACCCGTCCTTTGAAGAGGAAGCTGCCATGTCCCTGCCTACCCCGCAATTGATCACCCATGCGCGCAAGGCCAACGAGCCGATGGCCAATCGCGATACGCCCTTTATCTACAACGAGTGGTACGTCGCGGCGTTCACTCATGAGGTCGGTCGCCACTTGCTGGCTCGGCGCCTGCTGGATCGCCGGGTGGTGCTGTTCCGCACCCTGGCCGGTGACGCGGTGGCGCTGGAGGATCGCTGCGCCCACCGTTCGTTTCCACTGTCACGCAGTCAGCTGGACGGTGACAGCATTGTCTGTGGCTACCACGGCTTTCGTTATGACGCGGCCGGTGATCTGGTCGAGGTGCCGTCGCAAAAGACCTGCCCGCGCGGTATCGGCGTGCGTCGCTACCCGTTGCTGAGCCAGGGGCCATTGCTGTGGATCTGGCTGGGCGACGCCGAACGGGCCGACACCACGCAGATTCCGCCGCTGGCCTGGATCGACGCCGCGGAGTGGGCCTGCACCAGTGGTTATTTCCACCACCCGGGCAACTATGTCAGCTTGCACGAAAACCTCATGGACCTGACCCACCTGAGTTTCCTGCATGCCAACACCATTGGCACTCCCGACTATGCCAGTGCGCCTTACAAGCTCGATCTCAAGGAAGGGCATTACCGCCTGATCCGTGAGGTGGTGCCGACCACCCTGGCGCCGGTATGGGGCCAGACCACAGGGCTTGGGCAATGCGCCACGGCGGCGCGGATCGCCACGTCGGAGTTCCTCTCGCCCGGCCTGCACCAGGTCAGTGTGAGCTTCTACGACAGTGCCTTGCCGGCCGCGCAGCGTGAACAGTTCAATATCCGCACGGCGCATATCCTCACCCCGGAAACCACCGGCAGCCTGCACTACTTCATTGTCCACGGGCGCGACTTTGCCCGGCACGACCAGGCCCTGGGGCAGTTCATGCATGAGCAGCTGTTCGCGGCGTTCAATGAGGATGTCGAGGGGCTAGGGGCGCTGGAGGCCGCGCTGGATGCTCAGGATGAGCATCATTATGAAATCTCCGTGGCCAGCGACGCGCCAGCCGTGGCTACACGCATGTACCTGAAACGGCGTGCCGAGGCTGAGCGTCAGGCCGGCTGAACGGTGTTTGCCAGTGCCCTTGTCCACTCCCAAGAGGCAGGGCACCGGCATGCCCGGTGTCAGTGATTGCGTGGCGCAGGGCGACGCACGAACTTGCGCCACAGCCAGACCCACAGCAGCGCCAGGGGGAAGGCCATGATCAAGAAGGGCAGGGCATGGCTGCCTTTCTCCAGGGCTGCGGCAGTGCCGTCGGCCAGGTTGTTCGGCAGGTCGCTGAAGGCGCGCTTGAGGCTTGAACCGCGTTCTGCGCCGTCACTGGGCAGGAAGTTCAGGGTCAGGCGGTTGGTGTCCAGGCGGCGCTGGTGTCCGGCAGCCGTCTGGGCCAGGGCTTGCAGGTCGTTCTCGATTCCCGCCTGCTCCTTGCTCAGGGCAATCAGGTCGCTGACGCTGATGTCCTTGCGTGCCGCCAGTTCATCCAGGCGTTGTTGCTGGCCCTTGAGCCGTTGCTGCTGGCGCTGCACATCGGCCACGGCGTCGGCCAGGTCTTCGGCGCTGGTGATGCGTTCACCGACCTGGGCGCCTTCGGATGCCAGGCCGACGATGGGCTCGACCCCTTCGGGGGCAATGCGCAGGATCACCTGGGCGCTGTAGGGGCCCTGTTCCAGGCGCAGGATGTTGCAGGCGCCGAACTTGGCGCTTTCACAGGCTTCGCGGGTTTGCTCCAGGCGCGGGCCGATCTGTGCGGCCGGCAGCGACAGGCGCAGTTCATGCTCGTAGGCCAGCAGGGCGCCGGCCTTGCCCTGGGCACCACCGAGGGCCACCGCGGAGCTGTTGTGATCACTGGGAGAGCAGGCGCTGAGGGCCAGGGCGCCCAGCAGGGCAAAGGCCAGTCGGCGTGGGATGGAAGGGTGATCGTCCTGATGTTGCATGGGGGCTCCTTGAATGCTTGAAACTGCGACTAGGGCGCAGGCGCGCATCTTAGCGCTCTTCTCGGAGTGGCTACGATCTTGTTGTGGTGCATGAAAGCCAAATACTGCCCAGGCACTTCGTTGCGCAAGATCGCTCGCAGCGATGCGGCCGTTCGTAATCGGCTTAGGCGCATCGTCACCCAGCCGATAGGGCTGGCCCACAGCTGATGAACACAGCCAACAAGGTCGTCGTCCCTGTCTAAGGTTGCTCTGCAACGAAGATTGGCTTAATAAGAAATTAATTAGTGATTTGCGTATAAAAATTATTGCTACACGATAATTTTATTTGTATTGTCTGCGCCTCAATCATTCATGAGGCAAGCCGATGTCCCTTAACCCTCTCGCTCAATTTAGCCAGCGTATGGCTGTTCTAACGCTGGTGTTCATTACGTGCATGCTGGTTTTCAATGCCGCGCTGTGGGTCTTTCCGATACTGGGGTCAAGCGATGGATTGGGGGTGGGATTTTCACTAAGCGGAATGATGCTCAACCAGCTTGCGGTAAAAATTGAAATGCTTGCATGGTGGCAAGTATTAGGGGCGATTCTGGTCTCCAGTGTGCCTTTGGTTGCCTTGGCCAGTGGCTTGAATCACCTTCGTCGCCTGTTTCAGGGATATGCCCGTGGCGAGTATTTTTCCAGTAGCGCTGCCGTTCATTTGGGGAAAGTGGGGCGCGGGGTCGTGCTTTGGGTGGTTTCAGGTTTTATATGCACGCCGCTACTGAGCATTCTGGTCACCCTGCATGCGCCACCCGGCGAGCATATTTTTACCGTCAGCTTCACGCCTGCCGATTTCGTCGCTCTTTTCCTTGCCGGATGCATTGCTGTGATAGCCCGGATCTTGGTGCATGCGAGTGAAGTCGACTCTGAAAATCAAACTTTTGTGTAAGGTCACTTCATGACAATCATTATTGAGTTGGATGTGATGCTGGCGAAGCGAAAGGTGAAATCAAAAGACCTTGCAGCAGCGATTGGCATCAACGAACAAAATCTGTCCTTGTTGAAGCAAGGCAAGGTCAAGGGGGTGCGCCTCAGCACCCTTGAAGCGATTTGTCGCCATCTAAGCTGCCAGCCTGGTGACCTGTTGGTGTATCAACCGCAACCCTACGTTTTGACCGACACTGTTTAGTTGCCTCATTGCGAGCTGCTGGCTGGAGGGCTCTGGAGGCTGGCGTTGGTGACTACCCATCGGACTACCTTTTTCAAGGAAAACACCATGAGTGAAGCGACTATCCCCCAGGGTTTCAGTCCCTTGCCCCGCAGCAGTCCGCTGCTGGAGCTGATCGGCCCGGTCTATGGTCGCGGCAGTGGCCGCGAGCTGTGCCTCGGTCTGCGTGCCGACACCCGGCATGCCAACGGCCGGGGCACGGTGCATGGCGGCATCATCGCCACCCTGGCGGACATCGGCATGGGGTATGCCATGGCGTTTTCCAGCGATCCGCCGCTGCCCTTGATCACTGCCAGCATGACCCTCGACTACCTGGGTGCGGTGCAGGTAGGGGATTGGATCGAGGTGCGCCTGGAGCATGCCAAGCGCGGTCGGCAGATGGCCTTTGCCACGGTGCTGCTGCGGGTCGGCGAACGTGAGGTGGCGCGGGCCAGCGGGGTGTTCGCGGTGCCGGCACCGCGGGATTAGTCGCCGGGGGTGATCTGCTTCCAGTCCAGGCCGAAACGCGCCAGGTATTTGCGCAGGCGGTCGGCGTCGTTGGGGTTGGCCTTGCCCAGGCGTGACACGCCGAACAGCCGGCGCCCGGCATCCGACAGGCTGTCGGCGCGACGGCATTCGGCAATCACCGACTTGAGCTGCAGGCGGTCGAACAGGTCCAGTTCCACCTCGTCGCCCAGTAGTGCCTGCAGTTCGTCCTCTTCGTTCTCCAGGCCCCAGGCGTGGCGCAGGCGCTGGATCTCTTCCTCGGCCTGGGCCTGGTCGATGCGCCCGCTGTCGGCCAGGGTCGCCATGCGGGTGATGGACGCCGACAGTTCGCGAAAGTTGCCCAGCCACGCCGCTTCGCCGGAGCTGGCAAAGGCCAGGTAACGACGTCGGGCTTCCAGGTTGAAACGCACCAGTTGCCCTTGCTCGCGGGCATGGCGCTCCAGCTCGAAATCGATGTTCGGCTCGATGTCTTCACGGCGCCCGGCGAGCCCCGGCAGGTCGAAGGTCCAGAGGTTGATCCGGGCATACAGGTCTTCGCGGAACAGGCCCTGGGCGACCCGCCCGCGCAGGTCGCGGTGGGTGCCGGCGATGATCAGGAAATCGCTGTCCACTTCCTTGTCCGAGCCCATGGGGAAGAAGCGTTTCTCCTCGACGGCCTTGAGCAGCATTGCCTGTTCGTCCAGTCCCAGCTCGCCGATCTCGTCGAGGAACAGCATGCCGCCGTCCGCTGCCCGCAACAGGCCGTCCCGGGCATTCTGCGCGCCGGTGAAGGCGCCCTTGATATGGCCGAACAACGCCGACATGGCGCCGTCGCCGCGCAGGGTGGCGCAGTTGACCTCGACAAAGCGCCCCTGTACCTGATGCCGGCTGCGTTTGAGTTCATAGATGCGCCGCGCCAGGAACGACTTGCCGGCGCCGGTGGGGCCGATCAGCAGCATCGGCGCCTTGGAGCGTACGGCCACGCGCTCGATCTGCTCGATGGAGCGGTTGAAGGCCGGGTTGCGGGTGGCGATCCCCGACTTGAGGAAGGCCAGGCCTTCCAGGCGCTTGTGGGCGAAGCGCGAGGCGATGCGGTCGTAGCGCGACAGGTCGAGGTCGATCATTGCATGGGTGCCGGTGGCGTGTTCCCCCGGGTCACGGCGCCGCGCCGGCGAAGTCTGGATCAGCCGCGCCGGCAGGTAGCGTGCCTCGGTCAGCAGGAACCAGCAGATCTGCGCCACGTGGGTGCCGGTGGTGATGTGTACCAGGTAGTCCTCGCGCTCGGTGTCGAACGGGTAGGCGCTGGTGAAGTCGTGCAGGGCGCCGTACACCTCCTCGAAATCCCAGGGGTTGTTCAGGCCCATGGGGTGCAGGCGCACCTCGGTCTCCGGCGACACCTGGCGCACGTCATCGGCGATGCGCCCGGCCAGGCTGATGTCCCGGGCATCGATGCCGTGGATCAGCTCCAGCCGGTGGATCAGCACGTCCTGCTGCTGGCACAGGCCGACGCTGGGCCGCCAGTGGCTCCAGCGGTTGGCGCCCTTGCCGACGCGATCGAGGGTGGCACCGACAAAACCGATGGCGACCGTGGGCTTGCTCGACATGTTTATACCTGAAGATAAATAGCGATAAGCAAGGATATAAAATTATCGAAGTGTTTGTCGCGCTGTTGGTTTTCTAAAAGCCGATTAAAAATTAAAAACCTTTAAAATCAATAAGTTGAAAAATATATTTAGCTAAAAACAAAACCTGGCACAGCGTCTGCAATGTATCTGGCAACGAACAAGACAACAGAGCGAGACGCCAAGATGGCCAACATCCAGCTGTTCAATACCCAACAGGCAAGTGCTTCAGCCAGCGACACGCTGAATGCTTCCAAGGCGCCGGCTTATGCCTACAACGCCAAGCACCGCCTGGCCCAGCTGGCCGTGACCGGTTGCCTGAACTCGACCTTCTACACCTCGCCTGAAGGTCAGCTGGATGCGGTGCTGCAATTGGTCAGCGAGCTCGACAGCCGCTTTGTCGCCCAGGCGGCCCGTTACGCTCGGCAGCAAGGCCATATGAAAGACATGCCGGCGCTGTTGCTGGCGGCGCTGACGGCGCAACGCTCGGCCCTGGTGCCGGAGCTGTTCGCCCAAGTCGTGGACAACGGCAAGATGCTGCGCAACTTCGTGCAGATCCTGCGCAGCGGGGTGACCGGCCGCAAGTCCCTGGGTTCGCAGCCCAAGCGCCTGGTGCAGAACTGGTTGAACAACGCCACCGAGCGTCAGTTGTTGCAGGCCTCGGTGGGTAACCAGCCCTCGTTGGCGGACGTGGTGAAGATGGTTCACCCCAAGCCAAGCGATGCCTGGCGCGAAGCCTTCTTTGCCTGGTTGATCGGCAAGCCGGTGGATGTGCAGGCGCTGCCGGAGCTGACCCGCGCCTTGCTGGCTTTTCGCAGCGGTGCGACCAGCCAAGTGCCACAGGTGCCGTTCCAGTTGCTCGGCAACGAAACCCTGAGCCGCGAGCAATGGGCAGAGCAGGCGCGCAACATGGGCTGGCAGGGGCTGCGCATGAACCTCAACACCCTGGCCCGCCATGGCGCGTTCCAGGTGCCGGGTTGCACCGAGTATGTGGCGGCGCGGCTGGCGGATGCTGCCGAAGTGGCCAAGGCCCGGGTCTACCCGTACCAGTTGCTGGCGGCGTACCGCATGGCGGGAGAGGAGGTGCCGCAGCAGGTCCGCGAGGCGTTGCAGGATGCCTTGGAGCTGTCGCTGGCCAACGTGCCGACGCTGCAAGGCGCGGTGGTGGTGTGCCCGGATGTCTCGGGGTCGATGCACAGCCCGGTCACCGGTTATCGCCAGGGCGCCACCACGGCGGTGCGTTGCATCGATGTGGCGGCACTGGTGGCGGCAGCGGTGTTGCGCAAGCAGCCAGAGGCGCGGGTCATGCCGTTCGAGCGGGGGGTGGTGAATATCCGCCTCAACCCTCGGGACAGCGTGATGAGCAATGCGCAGAAGCTGGCGGCCATCGGTGGTGGCGGCACCAACTGCTCGGCGCCCCTGGCGCAACTGGCCATGACCCGGGCCAAGGTGGACACCTTGATCCTGGTCTCGGACAACGAGTCGTGGATCGATGCGCGGCGCCATGGGGCGACTGAAACCCTGCGTCAGTGGGAGCGGATCAAGGCCATCAACCCGCAGGCGCGGCTGGTGTGCATCGATATGCAGCCCGGGGCCAGTACCCAGGCGCCGGACCGCGAGGACATCCTCAACGTCGGGGGGTTCAGTGACGCGGTGTTCGATGTGATCGAGCAGTTCACCGCGGGCCACTACGGTGCGCAGCACTGGGTGAAGGCGATCGAGGCGCTGGCGCCCTGATCGGCAATAAATGAGATAAACCGTGCGCCGCTGACCCGGCGCACGCCAAAGATTTCTTGATCATTGGCCCTGAATGCCGCTGTGACTACATCCAAAGACGTCTCAGCAGATTTTGTCAGGGCCCGTGAGGGCACGAATGCCAGTGGCTGTACATCATGGTTATGCCGGTTCGATTCCGGCTATCAGTCACTCCTCTTGTCGTGCCAGCTTTTTTGTTCAGCGGTTTTTGCGACGAATGCTGATGGAACTACATCTCAGGTTCGAGGTGCGGGTTCGACTCCCGCCGGTGCTGGAAAGCGGCACTGTGGTTCAACGGTCAGAACACGAACGCACTGTTTCATCGACCCTTGTCGTCGCAGCGTTTTACCCCGCGTCAGCGGGTTGGCAGCGAATGCCACAGGTACTACATCGTGTCGCGGGTTCGAACCCCGCCAGCCGCCAGGCTGTAGCTCAGTCGGTAGAGCAAATGTGCCTGTTCCCTTGTCGCTGCCCGCGGGCCTGGCCTGCAACCATTACTGATTGACCCGGCGAATGCCGGTGGAACTACAGGACAGCGTGGTCGCGGGTTCGATTCCCGCCAACCGCAAGGGGCTAGCTCAGTGGCAGAGCGCGCTGCATGTTTCACCACTTTTTGTCGCCGTAGAATGCCGGACAGCGCTCCGGCATACCGTATAACCTCAGGCGCCCCAGGCACCTGTATGGAACAGAATCAGGCCGGATCGCCGGCCACAGGAAGAAGAGTCAAGCATATGGAACACAAGACCTACCAACTGCTGGAAGTGGCCAACGGCAAGCCGATCAAGATGTGGACCCAGGGCGTACCCGTGGAAAGCGAAGCCCGCCAGCAATTGATGAACACCGCGAAGATGCCGTTCATCTTCAAGCACCTGGCAGTGATGCCCGATGTGCACCTGGGTAAGGGTTCGACCATCGGCAGCGTGATCCCCACCGTGGGCGCGATCATTCCGGCGGCGGTGGGGGTGGATATCGGCTGCGGGATGATTGCCGCACGCACTTCGCTGACCGCCTCGGACCTGCCGGATAACCTGGCCGGGTTGCGCAGCGCCATCGAGCAGGCGGTGCCCCATGGTCGTACTTCACCCCGTAGCGGTCGCGATAAGGGCGCCTGGGGCGATGTACCGCAGCAGACCGACCTGGCCTGGGCGGCCTTGCAGCCACGGTTCAAGGCGATCACCGATAAGTACCCGGCGCTGGCCAACAGCAACAATCGCCAGCACCTGGGAACCCTGGGTGGCGGGAACCACTTCATCGAGGTCTGCCTGGATGAAGCCAACCGGGTCTGGTTTATGCTGCACAGCGGGTCCCGTGGCGTAGGTAACGCCATCGGCAACCTGTTCATTCACCTGGCCCAGGCGGATATGCGTCAGCACCTGGCCAACCTGCCGGACCGTGACCTGGCCTACTTCGAGGAAGGCAGCCAGCACTTCGATGATTACGTCGAAGCCGTAGCCTGGGCCCAGGATTTTGCCCGGCACAACCGCGAGCTGATGATGCAACTGGTGATCCAGGCCACCCGCAAGGTGATCAGCAAGCCGTTCGAAGTGGCGCTGGAGGCGGTGAACTGCCACCACAACTACGTGCAGAAAGAGCGCCACTTCGGTGAAGAGGTGCTGGTGACCCGCAAGGGCGCGGTGTCGGCGAAGAAGGGCGAGCTGGGGATCATCCCGGGGTCGATGGGGGCCAAGAGCTTCATCGTTCGCGGGTTGGGTAACGAAGAGGCGTTCTGCTCCTGCAGCCACGGCGCAGGGCGGGTGATGAGCCGGACCAAGGCCAAGAACACCTTTACCCTGGCCGACCAGATCCGCGCCACGGCCCATGTGGAATGCCGCAAGGATGAAGCAGTGATCGATGAAATCCCGATGGCCTACAAGGACATCGACCAAGTCATGCACGCCCAGCGCGAGCTGGTGGAAGTGCTGCACACCTTGCGTCAGGTGGTGTGCGTAAAGGGGTAGAACAATGGACGACATGGAAGCCTTGATACCGGTCCCGCTCAGCTGGCACTACCAGCTGAGCGACTACGAAGCCCGCCGCGTGCGGGAGGTGATGGAAGCATTGGACAGGCACCGCGCCTGGCTGGAACTGAGCCGCTTTGGCAACGGTTTCGTGCGTCAGGCCGCCGTGCGCGGCCTGGCCGCGCAGCCTTCGGCCGAGGCCCTGGCGGCCTTGCTGGAACGCCTCAACGACTGGGTGCCCCAGGTGCGTCAGGAGGCGGCCGCGGCGGTCGAGGCCTACCTGGCGCCGGAACATGCCGGGCTGCTGTTGCAGACCCTGGCGCCGCTGCTGGCCCTGGCGAGCAAGCAGCGGGCGGACCACGGCACAACCCTGGCACGGGCCCGCTCGGTGCTGCAGATGGCCCAGGTGAGCGCTGAGGTTGAAGGCGCCTTTGGCACGTGTCGGGGCAAGGCCGCGCGCTTTGTCTTCGAGCTGTTGCTGGAAGGTGTGGCCGACCGGGCGGCGTTGCTGACCCTGGCCTTGCGGCACCCTGAGGTCAGCGTTCGGCAGATGGCCGTGGATGCCTGTGGGGAACTGGCGCCAGAGCAGTCGCTGCCGTTGCTGGAAGAGGTGATGCGCCATGGCGGCGCCAGTGTCCGGGTCAAGGCCCTGCGGCTGCTGTTGCCGTTGCTGGCCGACCCTCGGGAGTATCTGCGCCAGGCCTTGCTCGACCCTTCGGGAGCCTTGCGCTGCCTGGCCCATTGGGCAGCGCCGCGTCACCAGCTGGACCCGCGGCAAGTGCTGCTGGATCGGTTGCAGCAACCGGCACCGCGGAACAAGCGTGGCTGGCTGGGCTTGCTCAGCCTGATCAACGAACTGCAGGAGTCAGCGGGCGATGCCATGGTGCGACAGGCACTGCTGTCGCCGGCGCCCAAGGTGCGTCTGCTGGCCCTGCAAAGCCTTGGCGAGCGCGGCATGGCCGAGCAATTGACGGCCCTGGACGACCCCTCGGACAAGGTCTTCGACTGCGCCCTGGGCCTGTTGCGCCAGCAGTCCTGGGCGGTGTTCGACGAAGCCCTGGAACAGCGCCTGGACCTGCACTGGCATGACCTGCCGAAGGCGCGGCGCTGGGCCCTGCTGGCCCTCAAGCCCAGTTGGCGGCAACTGGAATACCTGCTGTGGCGCCTGGGGCAGGCGACGGATGAGCGCGCTTATTGGCGCGATGCCCTGGGGAGCTGGTGCGATTCGCGCTACGGAATGTTCGATCCGGTGACCCCCAAGCCGCTGCGCGAGGCCTTGGTGCAACGGGTGAAAGCCCTGGAAGAAACCGGTGAATTACCTGCAGGCTCGTTGACGCGCCTGTTGTGACGCAAGGAGAGATTTGTCATGCAATCAGCCCTGCTGGTACCGATCGAGAATGAACAGGGTCAGGCCTTGCGCCGGCAGATGAAAGAGGCGTTCTGCGTCTTCGAATTCGTCGTGCTGGCCGTGGCCCCACAGGCCAGTGTGGACCTCGAGCTGCATCGCCAGGCACTGAGCGTGTTGTACCGGCAGTTGCAGCAAGAGCGCCGCGATGCCTTACGGCGAATGCGCGAAGACCCGTGTCATGCCGATATCGGCGACGGTGAGCCGATGCGCTGGGAGGTGGAGCGGGCCCAGCCCCGGGAACTGGATGCCGAGCAAATTCGCCAGTTGACCCTGATCAAGCCTGCGGGCGACTCCCTGGCGTTGTACCCGGCCTTCAGCGATCCGCCTTACGGCACGCAGTTTGCCGAGAAGGGTGAGTGCCCCGAGGCGATCTTCCAGCAATGGCTGGCGCTGCTGGGGCTGGAGCCCGAGGCCGGGCCGGTGGTGATCGACTGGGTGAGCAATCTGGAACTGGAGTGGGTGACCGAGGCCCGCGTGGGCCCGGAAATACCGCCCTGGAGCGATTATTTTGATGAGGGCCTGGAGTGGTGGGGCGTCTGGTGCTTGAGCATCTGGAACCCCGAGCGCCGGACTCTTGCGGTATTGATGGCCAGTGCCACGGATTGAACAGGATATTGACAATGGAAGCGGTAGAGCGTCACCCCCTGAGTCGCGCCATGCGCGAACGGGTGCTGGAAGAATTGGCGCGCATCGAGCGCGAACGCAATGTAACGGTGCTGTATGCCTGCGAGTCGGGCAGCCGCGCCTGGGGCTTTGCCTCCACCGACAGTGACTACGATGTGCGCTTTGTCTATGTGGAAAAACCCGAGTGGTTCATCCAGGTGGATGCCGCGCGCGACGTGATCGAACGCCCGCTGGACGATGAACTGGACATCAGCGGCTGGGAGTTGCGCAAGACCCTCGGGCTGTTGCGCAAGTCCAACCCGACCCTGCTGGAATGGCTGGATTCACCCCTGGTGTATCGCAGTGAACCCGCGGCGGCCGCGCGGCTGCGGGAGTTGGCGCAAGCGTTCTACAGCCCGCCGGCGGCGCGTAATCATTATCTGTCGATGGCCAAGAAGAACTTTCGCGGTTACCTGCAAGGCGAGAGCGTGCGGCTCAAGAAATACTTCTACGTGCTCCGACCTTTATTGGCGGTGCGCTGGATCGATCAAGGTCGCGGCCGACCGCCGATGACCTTCGCTGATCTACTGAGCACGGTCGACGATCAGCCACTGCTGGATGAAGTGGATGAGTTGCTGGCGCTCAAGCGCAGTGCCGACGAGTCCGCTTACGGACCGCGGCGCCAGGCGCTGCACGCCTTTATCGCCGCCGAGCTGGAACTCCCGGTGCCGAAGCTTGCGCGCACCCATCAAGACAACGCGGTGCTGGACGACTACTTGAGAGCAACCGTCCACCACTACGCCTAAGGAATGTGATGAAACAGGATGTAATCGAACTGGACGGCGCCATCGGCGGCGGCCAGGTACTGCGCAGCGCCCTGAGCCTGTCGATGCTCACCGGCAAGACCCTGCGGATCGTCAACATACGGGCCAAGCGCAGCCGCCCGGGGCTGATGCGTCAGCACCTGACGGCGGTGCAGGCAGCGGCCGAGGTCTGCGGCGCCAGCACCTCGGGAGTCGAGCTCGGCTCCCAGGCCCTGACCTTCGAGCCGGGGCCGATTCGTGGCGGTGACTACCGCTTCGCCATCGGTACCGCCGGCAGCTGCACCCTGGTGTTGCAGACCTTGCTGCCGGCTTTGCTGCACGCGCCTGAACCGAGCCGCGTCAGTATCAGCGGCGGCACCCACAACCCGCTGGCGCCACCGGTGGACTTTCTCCAGCAGGCCTGGCTGCCGCAGTTGCGGCGCATGGGTGGGCGGGTGGAGCTGCAACTGTTGCGTCATGGATTCGTCCCGGCCGGCGGCGGCGAGCTGGAGGCGTTTATCCAGCCCTCGACCCTGCAGCCTCTGCACCTTGAGCAGCGCGGTGCGCTGCTCGGACGCCGGGCCTGGGCCCTCAGTGCCGGTCTGCCCGAGCATGTGGCGGAACGCGAGTTGCGCCGGGTCGGCAACCGCCTGGACCTGCCCTGGGAACACCTGAGCCCGGTGCAGTTGGACGAGCAATACGGCCCGGGCAATGTCTTGCTGCTGGAGTTTGTCTTCGAGCACCTGACCGAGCTGTTCAGCGCTTTCGGGCAGAACAGCCTGCGGGCCGAGAAAGTCGCGGACCTGGCCATCGATCAGGCCCGTGACTGGTTGGATTCCGATGCCGCGGTGGCGGAGCACCTGGCCGACCAATTGCTGTTGCCCATGGCCCTGGCCGGCGGAGGCCGCTTCACCACCGTGCGCATGACCGAGCACCTGCAAAGCAATATCGCGGTGATCGAGGCTTTCCTGCCGGTGCGCATCGACTGCCAGTCCCTTGGCGACAAGCTATTGCAGGTCGAATGCCGGCCACTGGGCTGAGCGCTGGGCTCCTCGGAACCTGCGGCTCGACAGCTTTATCTGCTCCAGCGGGTTGAACGAGAAGGGTGGAAACTGGCAGTCTGCGCGCCCGCACCAACAGTCGTACATCCAAGGAAGGCCGTGATGCACAGCAACAAGGGGCTCGGCGCCCTGAACACCCTGATACGCGGCTTGCAGGCGGTCCTGGGCCTGGCGGGCTGGTTGGGCGCGGCGCTGATTCTGGGCCTGCACCTGCGCTCCGATCTGGAGCCATTTCTGTCGATGATCCTGGCCTTTGGGTTGGTGATAGCGGCTGTGGTGGTGCATGAAGGCGGCCACTACCTGGGCGCCAGGCTCAATGCGATGCCGGTGCTGCTGATGCGGGTCGCGGCCGTGGAGGTCCAGGTACAGCGTCGAGGCTGGCAAGCGCGCTGGTCGCCGCAGCTCAAGGGCCGCCGGCTGGGCGGTTTGGTGCTGTCCGTGATCAATCCCCTGTGTTCGATGCGCCGGCAGATGCTGTGGATGGTCGCGATGGGCCCCTTGCTCAATCTGTTGGTGAGCCTGGCGTGCCTGGCGCTCGTAGCGCTTACCCCTGGCCTGGTAGCTGCCGTGGCCCTGGCGTTTGCCGTGGTCAACCTGAGCATGGGCTTGGCCAATCTGCTGCCGACCCTGAGTGGGCATGCCAGTGACGGGGCATTGCTGATTGCCTGGTGGCGCCAGCGCAACGAGCAGAGTGATGAACTGGCGCCGATGCGCCTGCTCGGGCTGACCGTGGCCGGGGTACCCGGCGAGCAGCTGCCGGCCGCCGACATTGCCCTGCTGGCCCAAGGCCCGATGCCCCAGCCTTTGCTCGCCATCGACTATCGCTTCGCTGCGCGGTTGAACCAGGGTGACTGGCAGGCGGCGCTGCAACTGGAGCAGGAGCTGGAGGCGGTGCTGCAAACCCATGCGCAGTCACTGACCGGGATGAGCACCCTGATCACTTTGCTGCGCATCGAGCTGGGTTTTGCCCGTGCCTGCCTGCAACAGGATGCCAGTTGCCTGTGGGGCGACTGGACGGACCGCGATCTTGACTGGTTTGCCCCTTGGCTGCGCCCGCGCTGCGAGGCCCTGCGGGCTTTCCTGCAGGGTGACCGGCAACAGGGCGAAGTCCACCTGCAACGAGCATTGCAAGCCGCGGAAAACAGCGTGGTGCGCGCGCATCATCCCAGCGAAGTGCTGTTGGCGCAGTACCTACGGGCCCTGCCGCTGGCATCTAGCAGCCCCGCCTGAGAGCCTTGCGGGCGGCTGGTGGAAAACCATCGGCCTTGCGGGCGCAAACCTCTTATACTCCGGCGCTTTATTTTCCCAGCCAGCAAGAGGAACGCTCCGTGGCCAATGAAACGGATCAGGATTTCTACAACCGTGCCGACGCCATCATCGAATTGGCAAACACCCATATCGCCGACAGCAGCCGGGGCAAGGCCAGTGCCTCACTGATGTACGCCAACGCGCGCTTCAGTGCCTGGGTCAGCGCTTGCGGTTGCCGCAATGTCGAGGAGCTGGCCGCGGCCAAGCAGCAGGCGGTGGAGTATTTCGTCGAGGAGTTTCGCCTGATGCTGGAAGAGAACCTCACCGACTATGTCGAGAATTTCGACCTGTACATGGGTCACAAGCAGGACTGAAAGAGTCGCGTCACCCCCTTCCTTCGAACGGCCCCGGGTCTTGCGCCCGGGATGCTGTTCCGGCACCCGATGGCCGACCCTGTGCAGGCTCGAAAGCCCCCGGTTTTAATCGCCGAGAGTGGCCTGTTTTCGGCCTTGAATAGCGCTTTGATCTGAGCCCGCCACCACCACCTCAACCGTTGGTCCTGTTGTCTTTGCCACGTCCTGAGAGCGGCCAATGGCTTGACTACACTGCGCCTGCGGCAGGCAGTCCAGCGCCGTCGAGCCTTCCTGCGGGAGGCCCGGCGGGTGGTCGCCGCAGCTCCCGCAGGAGCCAGGAACACAGCCAATCAACAAGGAGTGCCAATCATGATCGTCATACCACAACGCAATATCGACAACGGCAGTGTCATCTCGCTGCGCGGCGATTCGGGCAACTACATGTCGCGGATGGGCGCCACCGGCCTCGAACTCTCCAAGGGGGCCATCGATCAGTACAGCAAGTTCAAGGTGGTGCTGATACAGATCGGCGGCGACAAGAAACTCGCACTGCAGGGCGACACCGGCAAGTTCATGTCGCGGATGGGCGCGACGGGGCTTGAGCTGTCCAAGGACAGCATCGATCAGTACTGCCAGTTCACCTACGCCATCGACAACGCCAGCGGGCAGATTTCCCTGCGCGGTGACAACGGCAAGTGGATGTCCCGCATGGGCGATACCGGACTGCAGTTGTCCAAGGACGCCATCGATCGCTACAGCCAGTTCCTGCTGGTACTGGAGGGCTGAGGTTGTCTCGCTGAAGTATCAAGCCGCAGGGGCAATGACTCTGTGGCTTGAACGGTCCGCTCAAGCAGGCGGTTGCAGTGCTCGAGAAGTCCCCTGGCTCTGCTGCAACAGAAAGTCGATGAACACCCGCACCCGCTGCGGCACATGTCGAGCCTCGGGGTAGAGCAGGATGAACGGCCGCGTGCGGCCGCCGAAGGCCTGCAGCACCTCCACCAGTTCGCCGCGGTCCAGCTCCTTCTGCACACTGAAACGATAAGCCTGCATCAACCCGGCGCCGCTTTTGGCCAGCATCACGGTGGCCAGGAAATCTTCAAGGCAGGTGAAGCTGCCGCAGGTGTCCAGCTCCACTGGCTTGCCATTCACCCGGAAGGCCCAGGGCACCTTGCGTCCGGTGCTGGGCAGCGCGAACTGGATGCACTGGTGCCCAGCCAGGGCCTCGAGGTTGTCCGGGACGCCGACGCGTTTCAGGTAGTCGGGGGTCGCCACCACCACCAGTTCGGCGTCTTCCAGGCGCCGGGCAATCAGGTTGGAATCCGCTGCTTCGCGACCGCGAATCGCCAGGTCGTAGCCGTCTTCGGCGAAATCGATATTGCGGTTGCTCACGTGCAGGTCGATCTGCACCTGGGGATAGTGCTGGTGGAACAGCGGCAGCCAGGGCATCAGGCGGAAATAGGCGTAGGGCGTCGGCAGGCTGATGCGCAACAGGCCGGAGGCCACGCTCTGGTTGCCGCTGACCTGGCGCTCGGCCTCCACCAGTTGGGTCAGGGCCTGGCGACATTCCTGGTAGTAGGCACGGCCGGCCTCGCTGAGACGCATCTGCCGGGTGGTACGCACGAACAGGCGTACGCCGAGCCGTTCCTCCAGGCGGCCGATGGCCCGGCTGACCGCGGCCGGCGTGACCCCGGCCGCGGCGGCCGCAGCGGTAAAGCTGGCGGTTTCCGCGGCCAGGCAGAACAGCTCGATGCTGCCCAGTTGAAGATCGTCGAAGTGCCGGCTCATGGCGTGCTCATTAATTACATTGGGTATCAATTGAAGTGCTGTGCGCCTTATTTTTCAATCATTGATTGTTATTTAAAGTCGCTCCACATCACGGGCCACCGGCTCGATCAACGGGAGCAAGCACATGAACACACCTCGTACCGTCATCGTCACCGGTGCCTCCAGCGGCCTGGGCTTCGCCATTGCCGAGGCCTATCTCAAGCGTGGCGACAATGTGCTCGGCAACGGGCGCAGCCTGGCACGCCTGGAGCAAGCCGCCGCACGCCTGGGCAATCCGTCGAACCTGCGGCTGGTGGCCGGCGACATCGGTCAGTCGCAGACCACCCAACGCCTTTTCGATGAGGCTCTGGCGAGTTTCGGCCAGGTCGACATCCTGATCAGCAACGCCGGGATCTTCATTCCCAAGCCGGTGGGCGACTACACCGAGGAGGACTTCGATGCCATTGTCAGCACCAACCTCAAGGGCTTCTTCTACCCGGCCCAGGCGGCGGCCCGGCACATGGCGGCCCGGGGCACCGGGCACATTGTCGCGATCACCGCGTCGATCGCCCTGCAAGCCAACACCAAGGTGCCGGCGCTGTTGCCGGTGCTGGTCAAGGGCGGCCTGAACCAGGCAGTTCGCGCCCTGGCGCTGGAACTGGCTGCCTCCCAGGTAATGGTCAACGGGGTGGCCCCAGGGATCATCGATACGCCGCTGCACCAGGTCGACGAGCAGGCCCGGGAGGGGCTCAAGACCCTGGCTCCGACCGGCCGCATCGGTTCGGCGCAGGATGTGGTGGAGGCGGTGCTGTACCTGACCGACTCGACGTTTGTCACCGGTACGGTACTGGCCGTGGACGGCGGTTCCGCCAGCGGTGTCTGGTAAACGCAAGCAGGAGCAGAACATGCCATACGTGAAGATCCAGGTGACCCAGGAAGGGGTCACCGCCGAACACAAGCGAGCCCTGATCGAGGGGGTGACCGAGTTGCTGCAGCGGGTGCTGAACAAACCTCCAGCCTCGACCTTCGTGGTGATCGAGGAGATCCCGACCGACAACTGGGGCGTCGGCGGCGAGACGGTGACTGCGCTTCGCCAGCGCGAGCGCGACGGGCAGGGTTGAAGGCTGCCGCCGGACGCCGGTCAGAATCCGCAAGGGCGTGATCGGCGTCACTCTTTTCTCAAGTGAACCGTAGCAGTGGTCGATAACCTCTGAATGCCCATCGATATGGAGTTCGTCATGGCCTTGCTACCGGTTCGTCTGTCTCATCGTTTGACCCTCGGCAGTGTGCTGCTGTTGCTGTTCACGGCGTTGGCGGTATTCGCCGTGATGACTTTGCGGGGACAACCCCGAGTGGTGGAGGCGAGCTCGGCATTGATCGAACAGACTGGCAGCGCCATCGTCCGTCAACTGGCGTTGCAGTTGGCGGGCATCGAAGGCGTGACGGCGAGCATGGCCCATCTGGTAGAGGGGCTGCCCAAGGAGCCGGCGCTGTTCATGGCGACCTTGCCCAAGGTCATCGACCACGAAGGCGACAAGGCGATTGCCGGCGGCGGGATCTGGCCGCAGCCCAATGCCTTCGCCCCCGGCGTTGAGCGCCGCAGTTTCTTCTGGGCCCGCAGCGATGCCGGGCCCCTGGCGTTTTCCGATGACTACAACGCCGCCGACAGCGCCGGTTATCACCATGAAGCCTGGTACACCGGCGCGAGCAGCAGTGTGCCGGGGCGTTGCCTGTGGTCCGAGGCGTACCAGGACCCGGTGACCCAGGTGCCGATGACCACTTGCAGCGTGCCCTATCGCCAGGACGGCGCCTTTGCCGGGGTCGCCACCATCGACCTGCGCCTGGACGACTTGGCACGGTTTCTCAAGGAGCAGGGTTCGGTCACCGGCGGTTATGCCTTTGCCCTGGACCAGTCCGGTAACGTCCTGTACTTCCCGGATGCCCAGGCCAGCGGCGGGGCGCAGATGCTCAGCTTCGAGGCCTTGAGCAAGCAGCAGCCCTGGTTGAGCCCGGTGGCCGAGGCCCTGGCCAAGACGGCGGCGCGCCCCGGTCAGGTGCGCAGCCTGGACCTGGCGGAAGATGGCCGGTTGCAGGAAGCGGTGCGGGTCAGCCTGTTCTCCATGCCCGGCAGCGGCTGGACCATCGGCCTGGTGACCCCGGAGCAGAAAGTCACCGGCCTGGCGCGGGCCATGACCACCGAGATCCTGTTGTTCCTCCTGCCGTTACTGGCCTTGCTGCTGTTCTTTGCCTGGCTGGGCGGCCACAAGCTGATCGCCCAGCTGGAGGAAACCACCCAGCAGATCGACGCCCTGGGACGTGGCCAAGCCACTGACAACGCCGAGCTGCATGTGGCCCGGGCCGACGAGATCGGCGCCTTGCGCGGGGCGGTCAATCGCTATGCCGGGCAGTTGCGGCAGATGCTGCAGAAAATCGCCAGTGAAGCCCGGCAGTTGCACGGTGAAGCCGGGCGCCTGGGGGAACTGAGCAGCACCCTGGCCCTGCGCGCCGAGCAGCAGCGCCAGGAAAACACTCAGCTGGCCACGGCCATCACCGAGATGTCCTCCAGTGCCCTGGAGGTCGCGGAAAATACCAACAACTGCGCCGACACCGCGCGCCAGTCACTGCTGGTGGTGCAGGACGGCCAGCAGAAGGTCAATGCCAACAGCCAGTCGATCCAGCAGTTGTCCACGGAAATGGCCGAGGCAACAGCAGTGATCCAGCGCCTGGAGCAGGACAGCCAACAAGTCGGTGCGGTGCTGGACGTGATCAAGGCAATCTCCGAGCAGACCAACCTGCTGGCACTGAACGCCGCCATCGAGGCGGCTCGTGCCGGGGAGCAGGGCCGCGGTTTTGCGGTGGTCGCGGACGAAGTGCGGACCCTGGCCGGCCGCACCCAGACCTCGGCCAACGAGATCAGCGGGATGATCGGCGATTTGCAGCACGCCTCGCGCCAGGCGGTGCAAGCGATCCAGGCCGGCGAGGCGCGGACCCGCCAGGCGGTGGGCGAGGCCTCCGGGGCTTCGGACGCGCTGTCCAGCACCGTGACCAGCTTCGACGATATCTCCCAGCGGGCGCAGCAGATCGCCGTGGCGGCGCAGCAGCAGAGCCACGTGACTCAGGAGATCAATGAGTTGGCGGTGCGGATCCACGGCATCAGCGAAGACAATGCCCGCGACGCCCAGGCCCTGGACAAGGTCAGCGAGGCCATGCAGGCCCTGTCCGGGCGCCTGTCGCACCTGAGCCAGGGGCACAGCTGAGGCCGGCAGGCCTGGCCGCCCTCCGTCCGGGGGGCGGCGCTCTATTGATTCCCAAGCACATGCAACACCAGGTCCGCCGAGTCTTCACTGAGCAGGGGCGGTGCCTGGTGTTGCGCTTTGCTCAGTAGGAACAGTGCACCGGGCGCGGTTTCGGCGGGCATCGAGAAGTATGGGTACAAGCGATTTTTCAGCGACTCGGCGTAGCGCAGCACGATGCCTTGCGGCTCGCTGCCGATGCTCGCCAGTTGCCCGCAGCAGTGCAGTCGCAATGAACTGAAGGCGCCGTGATTCGGCTGCAGTTCCAGCACTGTCGATCCTCCGTGGCGGCTCTTGCGGATCGCTCGGGCCAGGGCGTTGAACTCGGAGCTGGTGGCGTGCAGTTGCAGGGTGGAACCGGCCTGGATGACAAACATCGGCAGTGTCCTGGCGACAGTGGAGACGGGCTGGGCATCGGTGCCGGCCAGCGAGGTGGGGTCATGCGCTGATGGCTCAGTCTCAGCGCTGAGTGAACATGACTAGCAGGAAATTCATCAGCAGCCCCGTGGCCACCCAAGCAAAGCCCGACAGAAAGCCCTTGAACCATCGCCCCGGAGCCATCCGCCGCGCCTGGTAGCGGGCAATCAGGGTGCCGATCAGCGCCCCGGGAAAGTCGAACAGATAGAACAGCCAACCCATGACATCGATCGGCGAGGAGATCCACAGGCTCATCAACTGCAAGTGTGCGGCCAGGGCCAGGGCGACCCCGGTGAACAGTGCCAGGGGCGGCCGGGTCAACAGCAACAGGCCAAGGATCAGCGCCTGGGGCAACCAGTAAAAAGCGAAATTCTCCCAGAAGTAGCCACCGGAGTTCGAGGCTCGCCCGGCGGCCACCAGCAACCCCCAGAGCACCGCAGCGGCGGCGGGTAGATGGGCGCGGGTCAGGGATGGAGTCAACGGCGGGCGGGTGGACATGGACATGTTCTCGATGATCGATGGCGCAGGGCGGGTTTTTTAC
>NZ_JAAARL010000033.1:0-51523 GCF_009908205.1 Pseudomonas sp. Fl5BN2
CGCTGGATTCACCGACCGGGATGGTGATTTTCTCACCGTTGGCCAAGGTCACTACAACCGGAGAACCGGTCACAGGGGCTGTGACGGTGGCGGTATAGGTAACCGTGCCACCTTCGGCAGCCGAAGGGGTGGCCTTCAACGAGACAGTGGAGGTATCGATGGTATCGGTAACGTCAGTCACCGCTGGCGTGGTGCTTGGTACCAGCTTCTCGAAGTTGCCGCCTTCAGCCTTGGTGATGGTGGCTTCAACCTTGCCGGCGTCCTTGTAGACATCATCGGCAGGAGCGGCGACGGTTGCAGTACCCGAAGTAGCGCCGGCGGCGATGGTGATCACCGCACCGTTGGACAGGGTCACGGTCACTGGCGTCCCGGCCGCATTGGTCAGGGTTGCGGTGTAAACGATCTGGCCGCCTTCTGCCACCGAAGGCGTGGCCGTCAGCGACAGATTGGTGGTATCGACGGTGTCGGTCACGGTGGTGCTGACCGGTGACTTGTCGGCTACCAGGTTTTCGTAGTTGCCACCGCTGACATTGGTGATGGAGTTGGTCAGCGGGGTATGGCCGATCAGCACGTCGTTCGGTGCGGTGGTGTTCACCGAGCCGCTGGTCTCGCCGACCGCGATAGTGATCTTCTCGCCATTGGCCAGGGTCACGATCACTGGTGAGCCAGTCACTGGGGCGGTGACAGTGGCGGTGTAGGTAACGTTGCCACCTTCGGCAGCCGAAGGCGTGGCCTTGAGCGAGACAGTGGAGGTATCGATGGTGTCGGTAACATCGGTCACCGCTGGGGTGGTGCTTGGTACCAGCTTCTCGAAGTTGCCGCCTTCAGCCTTGGTGATGGTGGCTTCAACCTTGCCGGCATCCTTGTACACGTCATCAGCAGGTGCGGCGACGGTTGCAGTACCTGAAGTAGCGCCGGCGGCGATGGTGATCACCGCGCCGTTGCTCAGGGTTACGGTCACTGGCGTACCAGCAGCGTTGCTCAATGTCGCGGTGTAAACAATCGAACCGCCTTCGGCCACGGTGCCGGTGGCGCTGAGGCTGAGGGTGGTGGTGTCGATAGTGTCGGTCACGGTGGTGCTGACCGGGGATTTGTCGGCCACCAGGTTCTCGTAGTTACCGCCGCTGACATTGGTGATGGAGTTGGTCAGCGGGGTATGGCCGACCAGTACATCGTTCGGTGCGGTGATGTTCACCGAGCCGCTGGTCTCGCCGACCGCGATAGTGATCTTCTCGCCATTGGCCAGGGTCACGATCACTGGTGAGCCAGTCACTGGGGCGGTGACAGTGGCGGTGTAGGTAACGTTGCCGCCTTCGGTAGTGGCCGGTGTGGCCTTCAGGGAGACGGTGCTGGTGTCGATGGTGTCAGTGACGTCGGTCACTGCTGGCGCCGGATTGGTCTCCAGCTTCTCGAAGTTGCCACCGTCAGCCTTGCTGATGGTGACTTCAACCTTGCCGGCGTCCTTGTAGACGTCATCGGCAGGCGCTGGGACGGTCACGGTGCCGGTGGTTTTACCGGCTTCGATGGTGATGGTCGCGCCGCTGGACAGGGTCACGGTCACTGGCGTACCAGCAGCGTTGCTCAGGGTTGCGGTGTAGATGATCTGGCCGCCTTCGGCCACAGTACCGGTGGCGCTGAGGCTGAGATTGGTGGTGTCGACGACATCGGTCACGGTGGTGCTGACCGGGGATTTGTCGGCCACCAGGTTCTCGTAGTTGCCACCGCTGACGTTGCTGATCGAGTTGGTCAGCGGGGTATGGCCGATCAGCACGTCGTTTGGCGCGCTGATGCTCACCGAGCCGCTGGTCTCGCCGACCGCGATAGTGATCTTCTCGCCATTGGCCAGGGTCACGATCACTGGTGAGCCAGTCACTGGGGCGGTGACAGTGGCGGTGTAAGTGACGTTGCCACCTTCTTCCGCCGAAGGCGTGGCTTTCAGCGACACGGTGGAGGTGTCGATGGTGTCGGTAACATCGGTTACCGCGGGTGTAGTGCTCGGCACCAGGTTCTCGAAGTTGCCGCCATCAGCCTTGGTGATGGTGGCTTCAACCTTGCCGGCATCCTTGTAGACGTCATCGGCAGGAGCGGCGACGGTTACGGTACCGGAAGTGGCCCCCGCGGCGATGGTGATGGTCGCGCCGTTGGACAGGGTCACGGTGACGGGCGTACCCGCCGCATTGGTCAGGGTTGCGGTGTAAACAATCGAACCGCCTTCGGCCACAGTATCGGTGGCACTGAGGCTGAGGTGGGTGGTGTCGATGGTATCGGTGACCGCGGTGTCCGCCGGCTTGTCGCTGAACTCCAGCTTCTCGTAGTTGCCGCCGTCGACTTTGGTGATGGTGGTGCTCAAGGAGCTACCGCCATTCAGTGCATCGTTCGGTGCAGTGAAATTCACGCTGCCGGTGGATTCACCCACTGGGATGGTGATGGTCTGGCCGTTGGACAGAGTGACCACAACCGGGGAACCGGTGACTGGAGCAGTGACCGAGGCGGTGTACACCACAATGCCGCCTTCGGCGACAGTTGGGGTGGCGGTCAGGGAGACGGTGCTGGTGTCGATGGTGTCAGTGACGTCGGTCACTGCTGGTGCCGGATTGGTTTCCAGATGTTCGAAGTTGCCGCCGTCGGCTTTAGTGATGGTGACTTCGACCTTGCCCGCATCCTTATAGACGTCGTCTGCTGGCGCGGCGACGGTCGCAGTACCCGAGGTAGCACCGGCCGCGATGGTGATCACTGCACCATTGGACAAAGTCACGGTGACTGGCGTACCCGCCGCATTGGTCAGTGTCGCGGTGTAGACGATGCTGCCGCCTTCGGCGACTTCACCGGTAGCCGAGAGGCTGAGGGTGGTCGTATCCGGAGTGTCGGTGACGGTGGTATCCGCTGGTTTATCACTGACTTCCAGCTTCTCGTAGTTGCCGCCTTCAGCCTTGGTGATGGTGGTGCTCAAGGAGCTGCCGCCATTCAGTGCATCGTTGGGCGCAGTGAAGTTCACGCTGCCAGTGGATTCACCCACTGGGATGGTGATGGTCTGTCCGTTGGACAGGGTGACCACAACCGGGGAGCCGGTTACTGGCGCAGTGACCGAGGCGGTGTACACCACGGTGCCACCTTCGGCGACAGTTGGGGTGGCGGTCAGAGAGACGGTGCTGGTGTCGATGGTGTCAGTGACGTCAGTCACTGCTGGTGCCGGATTGGTTTCCAGGTGTTCGAAGTTACCGCCATCGGCTTTAGTGATGGTGACTTCGACTTTGCCGGCGTCTTTATAAACGTCATCAGCAGGTGCGGCGACGGTTGCAGTACCCGAAGTAGCGCCGGCGGCGATGGTGATCACCGCGCCGTTGCTCAGGGTTACGGTCACCGGAGTGCCAGCGGCGTTGGTCAGTGTCGCGGTATAAACAATCGAACCGCCCTCGGCCACGGTCTCGGTGGCGGTCAGGCTCAGGGTCGTTGTATCAGGGGTGTCGGTGACTGTGGTGTCCGCTGGCTTGTCGCTGACTTCCAGTTTCTCGTAGTTGCCGCCTTCAGCCTTGGTGATGGTGGTGCTCAAGGAGCTGCCGCCATTCAGTGCATCGTTGGGCGCAGTGAAGTTCACGCTGCCAGTGGATTCACCCACTGGGATGGTGATGGTCTGTCCGTTGGACAGGGTGACCACAACCGGGGAGCCGGTTACTGGCGCAGTGACCGAGGCGGTGTACACCACGGTGCCACCTTCGGCGACAGTTGGGGTGGCGGTCAGAGAGACGGTGCTGGTGTCGATGGTGTCAGTGACGTCAGTCACTGCTGGTGCCGGATTGGTTTCCAGGTGTTCGAAGTTACCGCCATCGGCTTTAGTGACGGTTACTTCAACCTTGCCGGCGTCTTTGTAGACATCATCGGCCGGTGCTGGAACGGTCACTGTCCCGGAGGTCGCGCCCGCCGCGATGGTGATCACTGCACCGTTGGACAGGGTCACGGTGACCGGTGTACCGGCCGCATTGGTCAGGGTAGCGGTGTAGACGATGCTGCCGCCCTCGGCGACTTCACCGGTAGCCGACAGGCTCAGGGTCGTGGTGTCTGGAGTATCAGTCACTGTGGTATCAGCGGGTTTATCGCTGACTTCCAGTTTCTCGTAGTTACCGCCTTCAGCCTTGGTAATGGTGGTGCTCAAGGAGCTGCCGCCATTCAGTGCGTCGTTTGGCGCAGTGAAATTCACGCTGCCAGTGGATTCACCTACTGGAATGGTGATGGTCTGTCCGTTGGACAGGGTGACCACAACCGGGGAGCCGGTGACTGGAGCAGTGACCGAGGCGGTGTACACCACAATGCCGCCTTCGGCGACAGTTGGCGTGGCGGTCAGGCTGACAGTCGAGGTGTCGATGGTGTCAGTGACGTCAGTCACTGCTGGTGCCGGATTGGTTTCCAAGTGTTCGAAGTTACCGCCGTCAGCTTTAGTGACGGTTACTTCAACTTTGCCGGCGTCTTTATAAACGTCATCAGCAGGTGCGGCGACGGTCGCAGTACCCGAGGTAGCACCGGCCGCGATGGTGATCACTGCACCATTGGACAAAGTCACGGTGACGGGAGTACCGGCGGCATTGGTCAGGGTCGCGGTGTAGATGATCTGGCCGCCTTCGGCCACAGTACCGGTGGCGCTGAGGCTGAGGTGGGTGGTATCGACAGTGTCGGTCACCGTGGTGCTGACCGGCGACTTGTCGGCCACCAGGTTTTCGTAGTTGCCGCCGCTGACATTGGTGATGGAGTTGGTCAGCGGGGTATGGCCGATCAGCACGTCGTTCGGTGCGCTGATGCTTACCGAACCGCTGATTTCGCCGACCGGGATGGTGATCTTCTCACCGTTAGCCAAGGTCACCACGACGGGCGAACCGGTCACTGGAGCCGTGACAGTAGCGGTGTAAGTGACATTGCCGCCTTCCTCCGCCGCAGGCGTGGCTTTCAGCGACACGGTGGAGGTATCGATGGTGTCAGTCACATTGGTGACGGCAGGCGTTGGATTGGTCTCCAGGTGTTCGAAGTTACCGCCGTCAGCTTTAGTGACGGTTACTTCGACCTTGCCCGCATCCTTATAGACGTCGTCTGCTGGCGCGGCGACGGTCGCAGTACCCGAGGTAGCACCTGCCGCGATGGTGATTACTGCACCGTTGCTCAGGGTTACGGTCACCGGAGTGCCAGCTGCGTTGGTCAGGGTCGCGGTATAAACAATCGAACCACCCTCGGCCACGGTCTCGGTGGCGGTCAGGCTCAGGGTCGTTGTATCAGGGGTATCGGTGACCGCGGTGTCCGCCGGCTTGTCGCTGAACTCCAGCTTCTCGTAGTTGCCGCCGTCGACTTTGGTAATGGTGGTGCTCAGCGAGCTGCCGCCATTCAGTGCGTCGTTTGGCGCGGTGAAGTTCACGCTGCCAGTGGATTCACCCACCGGAATGGTGATGGTCTGTCCGTTGGACAGGGTGACCACAACCGGCGAGCCGGTGACTGGCGCAGTAACCGAGGCGGTGTACACCACAATGCCGCCTTCGGCGACGGTTGGGGTGGCGGTCAGAGAGACGGTGCTGGTGTCGATGGTGTCAGTGACATTGGTGACGGCAGGCTCTGGATTGGTTTCCAGGTGTTCGAAGTTACCGCCGTCAGCTTTAGTGACGGTTACTTCAATTTTGCCGGCGTCTTTGTAGACATCATCGGCCGGTGCTGGAACGGTCACTGTCCCGGAGGTCGCGCCCGCCGCGATGGTGATCACTGCGCCGTTGCTCAGGGTTACGGTCACCGGAGTACCGGCGGCATTGGTCAGTGTCGCGGTGTAGACGATCGAGCCGCCTTCGGCCACTTCGCCGGTAGCCGACAGGCTCAGGGTCGTGGTGTCTGGGGTATCAGTCACTGTGGTGTCAGCGGGTTTATCGCTGACTTCCAGTTTCTCGTAGTTACCACCTTCAGCCTTAGTAATGGTGGTGCTCAAGGAGCTGCCGCCATTCAGTGCGTCGTTTGGCGCGGTGAAGTTCACGCTGCCAGTCGACTCACCGACCGGAATGGTGATGGTCTGTCCGTTGGACAGAGTGACCACAACCGGGGAGCCGGTTACTGGCGCAGTGACCGAGGCGGTGTACACCACGGTGCCGCCTTCGGCGACAGTTGGGGTGGCGGTCAGAGAGACGGTGCTGGTGTCGATGGTGTCAGTGACGTCAGTCACTGCTGGTGCCGGATTGGTTTCCAGGTGTTCGAAGTTGCCGCCGTCGGCTTTAGTGACGGTGACTTCGACCTTGCCCGCATCCTTATAGACGTCGTCTGCTGGCGCGGCGACGGTCGCAGTACCCGAGGTGGCACCGGCCGCGATGGTGATTACTGCACCGTTGCTCAGGGTTACGGTCACCGGAGTGCCAGCGGCGTTGGTCAGGGTCGCGGTATAAACAATCGAACCGCCCTCGGCCACGGTCTCGGTGGCGGTCAGGCTCAGGGTCGTTGTATCTGGGGTGTCGGTGACCGCGGTGTCCGCTGGTTTGTCGCTGAACTCCAGCTTCTCGTAGTTGCCACCGTCGACTTTGGTGATGGTGGTGCTCAAGGAGCTGCCGCCATTCAGTGCGTCGTTTGGCGCAGTGAAATTCACGCTGCCAGTCGACTCACCGACCGGAATGGTGATGGTCTGTCCGTTGGACAGGGTGACTACCACCGGGGAGCCGGTGACTGGCGCGGTAACCGATGCGGTGTACACCACAATGCCGCCTTCGGCGACAGTTGGGGTGGCGGTCAGGCTGACAGTCGAGGTGTCGATGGTGTCAGTGACGTCAGTCACTGCGGGTGCCGGATTGGTCACCAGGTTTTCGAAGTTGCCGCCCTCGGTCTTGCTGATGGTCACTTCGACCTTGCCGGCGTCCTTATAGACGTCATCGGCGGGTGCGGGGACGCTGATGCTGCCGCTGTTGGCGCCGGCCGCAATGGTGATCACCGCACCGTTGGACAGGGTGACAGTCAGCGCGGTACCCGCTGGATTGGTCAGGGTGGCGGTATAGACGATGCTGCCGCCTTCAGCGACTTCGGCAGTGGCCGACAGTTTCAGGCCGGTGTCGTCGATGGTGTCGGTGACGGTTGTCACTGCTTTGTCGGTGCTGTGTTCCAGGTTCTCGAAGTTGCCGCCTTCGGCCTTGGTTATGCCGACCTCGATGGTGCCGCCGTTCTTGTAGACATCATTGGCCGGCGCTGCCACGTCGACGGTGCCGCTGGACTTGCCCGCCTCGATGGTGATCACCGCACCATTGGACAGGGTGATGGTCACCGGGGTCTGCGCCGGATTGGTCAGGGTGGCGGTGTAGGTGATCTGCCCGCCTTCACTGACGCTGGTATCCGCTGCCAGGGTGACGGTGGTGGTGTCGATGGTGTCGGTGACCTGGGTCACCGCCGGGCTTGGATCGACCGTGATCAGCAAACCGCCGCCGCCAGTAGTGCCGGTCACGTTGACGCTGATCTGGCCCGGATCGATATAGACGCTGTCATTGGGCGCCAGGGGCACCTGCACACTGCCGGTCAACTGGCCGGCGCTGATCACGATGACCGCGCCGTTGGACAGGGTAATGCTCAGGTCGGTCAGCGGGGCCTGGGTCAGGGTCGCGGTATACACCAGCGTGCCGCCGGCCTCGGTGATGGTCGGGGTGGCACCCAGGGTCAGGGTTGCCGGACGCAAGGTATCGCTGCCGCTGCCATTGCCGTTGGCCTGGCCGGCGTTGTTAGTCAGGCCGCCGACGGTATTGTTCTGCGCCGAAGTGGCCAGCCCCAGGCCGGCAGTGGGGAAACCGATGGTCGGGTCTACCCGGCCCGCCGTTTCCTCAAGCTGGACAAAACTGTGGCCACCCCCAGCGGCGCCTCCAGTACCTGTGGCGCTTGGGCCGGCAGCGGCAGCTTCGAGCTCGGTGGTCGGGTCGATACCCGCAGCGATGGCTTGTTGCAATTCGGCAACCGAAGGCGCGGCTTGGGCGGTCGCCTGGGCCAGGTCGGTGCCGGAATCAGGCGCGGCGCCGCTCCACTGTGTGTCACGGCCAAGGTCGAGGGTGCGCCCGTCGGTCAGCTCCAGGGTGACAGCCCCGGCCGAGCCGGTATCCACCTGGTCACCCACGAACAGTCGGTCACCTTCAATGAGTACGCGCCGGATCCCTTCCGGGGATACCACGAAAACTTGACCGACAATGCTTTTGACGATGGCAACAACACTGCTCATTGAGGACTCTCCGGTGTACCGCTCAGTTGACTTCCATGTACCGGCTTGGGCGCTGGCCGCAACTCAGTCTGGATGTGTATTCGCTATTGAGTAATTAGCGGAAACGGTTGATTTGACGTTTTGGCGTGTCAATAATTTGGCTATGAATTTTCGCAATTAACTTTATGCCAAAGTATTGACCTTATGAGTGCCATCCTAAACAATCGCCTGATTAATGTCACATTGATATTCACGCGTTAACCTGACTTGAAGTATGTGAACCAGTTCTTAGTTTGAGCTTTCCGACAGACGGTCGTTGTGGTTGTAATCATTCGATGTGGCGCCACGTTCTGACGTGATTCTGGACACGCTGTCCGAGGGAAATTCTTACCATGCGTTTTCACCTGTTCAAGGCCCTGCCATTAGCCTTTGCTGCTAGTTTCGTGCAGGCACAGACACTCCCCGAAGCCATGCAGAAAGCACTGGATGTGCATCCAGAGATCCAAGCCGGAGTGAACAGCCGCCTGGCGGCTGACTACCAGCTGAAAGCGGCGAAAGGTGGCTATCTGCCACGCGTCGATGCGCTGGCCGGTTACGGTCGCGAAGGCACCGATAACCCTAGTTCTCGTGCGGGTACTGGCAACAACCACTGGGAGACATTGAACCGTGGGGAGTCAAGTTTACGTCTCCAGCAAATGGTTTTTGACGGTTTTGCTACCTCTAGCGAAGTAGGGCGTCAACAAGCCACCGTCAATTCCCGGGCTTACTCCCTGCTGGGCGCGTCCGAACGCACGGCCCTGACCGTGGCCCAGGTGTACCTGGATGTGCTGACCCGTCGCCAATTCGTCCAGCTGGCGGAAGACAACCTGCGCAACCACGAACGCATCTACGACCAGATCAAGCTGCGCACCCAGCGTGGTGTGGGCAGCGGCGCCGACCTCGACCAGGCCGAAGCGCGGATGGCCCAGGCCCGCAACAACCTGATCACCGAACAGACCAACCTGGCGGACTCCCAGACCAACTATCTGAGTGCTGTAGGGCAGATGCCCGATCAGTTGGAGCGGCCTGCCAGTTTCATGGCGATGCTGCCGGCGAACCTCGATGAGGCCCGGCGACAGATGTTGGAAAACAGCCCGATCCTGCGTTCCGCAGAGTCCGATATCGTCGCCGCCGAAAAGCAGTACGACGCCGCCAAGTCGGCGTTCTACCCGCGTTTCGATGCGGAGTTGGGGCGTACCGCGGATAACAACCTCGACGGTCAGGTCGGTCACAACAATGAGTGGCAGGCCATGCTGCGCATGCGCTTCAACCTGTTTGCCGGTGGCAGCAACAAGGCCGACCTGGAATCCAAGGCCTACCAGTCGAACCAGGCCCTGGATATCCGCAACAATGCCCTGCGGGTGTTGAACGAAGAGCTGGGCCTGGCCTGGAACGCCTTGAACAATGCCAACGCCCAGGTGCCGATCGCCCAGCAGTACGTTGATCACAGCACCAGCGTGCGCACCGCTTATCAGAAGCAATTCAGCCTGGGCGAACGCACCTTGCTGGACTTGCTCGACAGTGAAAACGAACTGTTCACTGCTTCCCGGCGTTTGGCGGAAATCAGAAACATTCAGTTATTTACTCAGTATCGAATCAAGGCGACCATGGGCGAGTTGCTCAAGAGCCAGGGAGTGGTCGCACCTATGGCGTCCGTCGTGCAAAATGATGTGAAGCCCAAGGTCCAACTGCCTGGGATGAATTGAGCCAATCTCATCCAACAGTCAGTCAAGAGTGTCGAGCGTGGAATCAGAAGTCAGTCGAGTGCAACTCAATCATGATCCACGTGGTATGCATGACGACCCCCTGCTAGATGGTTTGTTGACCCTCTGCTTCCTGCACCAGAAACCCGCCAGTGCGGCAATGTTGACCACCGGTCTGCCATTGCCGTCCCAGCGCTTGAGTGCCGAGTTGCTGCCCCGCGCAGCAGCCCGGGCCGGGTTGCAGGGGCGGGTACTGCGCCGCAAGCTCGAGCAGATTCCGGCGATCGCCATGCCCGCCTTGCTGTTGCTCAAGGATGGTCGCAGTGCTGTGTTGCTGGGCTGGCAGGGCGAGGACCAGGCGCGTTTACTGCTCAGCGAGAGCGATGGCGGTGAAGTCTGCGTCAGCCGCGAACTGTTGGCCGACGATTACAGCGGGCAGGTGTTCTTCGCCCAACCCCAGCACAAGTTCGACGTCAATCACGGCTCGTTGATTCCCCGGGCCCGCTCCTGGTTTCGCGATACCCTCAAGCGTTCGCGCTGGCTATATATCGATGCCATCGCCGCCAGCCTGCTGATCAACATCATTGCCATGGCCGCGCCGCTGTTCGTGATGAACGTCTACGACCGGGTTGTACCCAACCAGGCCACCTCGACCTTGTGGATGCTGTCCATCGGCATCATCGGCGCCTACATCTTCGACCTGATCCTCAAGGGCTTGCGCAGCCTGTGCCTGGACCTTGCGGGAAAGAAGACCGACCTGATCATCTCCGCCACGCTGTTCGAGCGCATCGTCGGCATGGCGATGAAGTACCGACCGGCACGGGTCGGCAGCTTTGCCCAGAACATCCATGAGTTTCAGAGCCTGCGGGACTTTCTCGCTTCGCTGACCCTCACCAGCTTGATCGACCTGCCGTTCACCCTACTGATCTTCATGGTCATCGCGATCCTCGGCGGGCACCTGGTGTGGATTCCGGTGCTGGCGTTCCCGATTGCCTTGTTGATCGGCTACGCGCTGCAGAAGCCCCTGGTGGCGACCATGGAAAAAACCATGGCCCTGGGCGCCGAACGCCAGTCGAGCCTGATTGAAACCCTGGCCGGGCTGGATGCGGTCAAGGTCAACAACGCTGAAAGCGAGCGCCAGTACCAGTGGGAGCAGACCATTGGCACCCTCAGCCGCCTTGAGTTGCGGGTGAAGATGCTCTCCAGCCTGGCGATGAACATCACCTTGCTGATCCAGCAATTGGCCGGGGTGATCATGATCATCTTCGGTGTGTACCAGATCATCGACGGCAACCTCAGCATGGGCGGGCTGATCGCCTGCTACATGCTCAGCGGTCGGGCTCTGAGCCCGCTGGCTTCGCTGTCCGGGCTGTTGACCCGTTACCAGCAGGCCCGGGTCACCATGACCTCGGTGGACCAGATGATGGAGCTGCCTCAAGAACGAAATTTCGACGAGCGTCCCCTGAGCCGCAGCGTGCTGCAGGGCGCCATCGAATGCCGGCAACTGAGCTTCACCTATCCGGGGCAGCAGAATTCGGCGCTGAAGAACATCAACCTGATCATCAAGCCGGGCGAAAAGGTTGGCATCATCGGCCGCAGTGGCTCGGGCAAAAGCTCCCTGGCCAAGCTGCTGGTGGGGCTCTATCAGGCAGACTCCGGAGCCTTGTTGGTGGACGGCGTGGACATTCGCCAGATCGACGTCAGCGAGCTGCGCCACAACATCGGTTATGTGCCCCAGGATATCCAGTTGCTGGCCGGCACCCTGCGCGACAACCTGACCTCCGGCGCCCGTTACGTCGAAGACGAACTGGTGCTGCAAGCCGCCGAGCTGGCGGGGGTTCACGAATTCGCCCGGCTGCATCCCCAGGGCTATGAATTGCAAGTGGGCGAGCGCGGACAGAACTTGTCTGGCGGTCAGCGCCAGAACGTCGCCTTGGCCCGGGCCTTGTTGCTCAACCCACAGATCCTGCTGCTCGACGAACCCACCAGTGCCATGGACAACACCGGCGAGGAGCGCTTGAAGCAGCGCCTCGAAGCCGTGGTGCAGGGCAAGACCGTGGTACTGGTCACCCACCGTGCCTCATTGCTGTCGCTGGTGGATCGGCTGTTGGTGGTGGACCGCGGACAGATCCTCGCCGATGGCCCGAAAGCAGTGGTTATGGAAGCGTTGAAGAAGGGGCAGATCAGTGTTGCTTAAGTCGGGATTCAAGGACTCGATCCGCCGTTATTTCAAAGGCTCCGATTCCCTCCAGGGCCAGCCGTTGCCCGAGGTCAACAAGGCCCTGATCGAAGATGCTCCACGGGTCATTCGCCTGACCATCTGGGGCATCATCGGGTTCTTCCTGTTCCTGGTGCTATGGGCCAATTTCGCGGTCATCGATGAAGTCACCAAGGGCGAAGGCAAGGCGATTCCTTCGTCCAAGGTGCAGAAGATCCAGAACCTGGAAGGCGGTATCGTCTCCGAGCTGTTCGTCAAGGAAGGCCAGGTGGTGGAGGCCGGCGCGCCGCTGATCCGCCTGGACGACACGCGCTTCCAGTCCAACGTCGGTGAAACCGAGACCGTGCGTCTGTCGATGCTGCTGCGGGTCGAGCGCCTGAGTGCCGAGGTCGAGGAGCGGCCACTGAACTTCCCCGCCGACGTGCTCAAGGACGTACCAGGCCAGGCTGCCAGCGAAAAATCCCTGTACGAGAGCCGGCGCCAGCAACTGCATGACGAGATTGGTGGCCTCCAGGAGCAACTGATCCAGAAACAGCAGGAATTGCGCGAGTTCACCTCCAAGCAGGCCCAGTACCGCCAGCAACTGGGTTTGCAACGCCAGGAAATCAACATGTCCGAGCCCCTGGTGGCCCAGGGCGCGGTATCGCCGGTGGAAGTGCTGCGGCTCAAGCGCGCCGAAGTGGAAACCCGTGGCCAGTTGGATGCCACGACCCTGGCCATTCCTCGCGCCGAGTCGGCAATCAAGGAAGTGCAGCGCAAGATCGACGAGACCCGCGGCAAGTTCCGCAGCGAGGCCCTGACCCAGCTCAACGAGGCGCGCACCGAACTGAACAAGGCCAGCGCCACCGGCAAGGCCCTGGAAGACCGGGTCAGCCGGACCCTGGTGACCTCGCCGGTGCGCGGTATCGTCAAGCAGCTGATGGTCAACACCATCGGCGGGGTGATCCAGCCGGGCAGCGACATGGTGGAAATCGTGCCCCTGGACGACACCCTGCTGGTGGAAGCCAAGATCCGCCCCCAGGACATCGCGTTCCTGCATCCGGGGCAAGAAGCGATCGTCAAGTTCAGCGCCTATGACTACACCATCTACGGTGGCCTCAAGGCACGCCTGGAGCAGATCGGCGCCGACACCATCACCGACGAAGACAAGAAGACCACCTACTACATGATCAAGCTGCGCACCGACCGCAGCCACCTGGGCACCGATGAGAAACCGCTGCTGATCATCCCCGGGATGGTCGCCTCGGTGGACATCATCACCGGCAAGAAGAGCATCCTCAGCTACCTGCTCAAGCCGATCATCCGCGCTCGCGCCGAAGCCCTGCACGAACGCTGATCCGGGTAAAAAACGACCTTCGCCGGGAGCCTGCCTTGTAGGAGCTGGCTTGCCAGCGAAGGGGCCCGTGAGACCGCCTTCGCCGGCAAGCCGGCTTCTGCAGGACCGCGCCGTCCGCCAATGCCATGGGGGCCATCGGTGGCGTACCGTCCATAACCGCCGCATCGCTCGAATCAACATATCGTTATTCGCTAACGGTATTTAAATTCGTTTTCTTATATCTATAAAGTCAACTCCCTGCGTACCTGCCGACCAATCGGCGCGCCGCACGTAATGAACCCACACGGGATCTCCGTGAGTTTCTGAACGACGTGCGCGCCCTGGGCGCGCCTGCGCGGGAGTTTCAGTCATGTCTGCATCAGCCAGTGCCGCGCCCATCGCCGCACAAGCCTTCGAAATCCGTCCCTTGAATGGCGCCGTGGGCGCCGAGATCATCGGCCTGGACCTGTCCCGGCCGGTCAACGACCAGGACTTCGCCCGCCTCCACCGCGCCCACCTGGATCACCATGTCGTGGTGTTCCGCGACCAGCGCATCAGCCCCCAACAACAGATCGCCTTCAGCCGCCGTTTCGGCGTGTTGCAGATCCACGTGCTCAAGCAGTTCCTGCTGGCCGGGCACCCGGAAATCCTCATCGTTTCCAACATCATCGAGAACGGCCAATCCATCGGCCTGGGTGACGCCGGCAAGTTCTGGCACTCGGATCTGTCCTACAAGGAGCTGCCGAGCCTGGGCTCGATGCTGCACGCCCAGGAACTGCCGGCCGAAGGCGGCGACACCCTGTTCGCCGACATGCACCAAGCCTGGGACAACCTGCCCGAGGCGCTGCGCAAGGCGCTCGAAGGCCGCAGCGCCGCGCATTCCTACACGGCCCGCTACAGCGAGACCAAGTTCGAGGGCAACTGGCGCCCGACCCTGACCCCGGAGCAGTTGGCCCAGGTTGCGGAGGTGGTGCACCCCATCGTCCGCACTCACCCGGAAAACGGCCGCAAGGCGCTGTTCGTCAGCGAAGGTTTCACCACCCGCATCATCGGTTTGCCGCAAGACGAAAGCGCCCAGTTGCTGGCCGAGTTGTACGCCCACAGCGTGCTGCCGGAGAACATTTACCGCCATCAATGGCAGCCCCACGACCTGGTGTTCTGGGACAACCGTTCGCTGATCCACCTGGCCGCCGGTTGCCCGAGCCATCTGCGCCGCAAGCTGTATCGCACCACCATCCAGGGCGACGCCCCTTACTGATCAGCCAGGCACGGCAGGAGAATCACCATGTCTTCATCCATTCGCTTCACTGCGCGCCTGGGCACGCTGGCCACCGCCATCGGCCTGGGTTTCAGCCTGCTGGCCGGCAGCCTGGTCGCCCCTACGGCGGCCCATGCCGAAGGCGAGATCCGCATCGCCGAACAGTTTGGCATCGTCTACCTGCTGCTCAACGTGGTTCGCGATCAGCAACTGATCGAAAAGTACGGTAAGCAGGAGGGTATCGACATCAAGGTCGACTGGACCCAACTGTCCGGCGGCGCCGCGGTGAACGACGCATTGCTGTCGGGTTCCATCGATATCGCCGGGGCCGGCGTCGGCCCGCTGTTAACCATCTGGGACCGCACCCGTGGCCGACAGAACGTCAAGGCAGTAGCGTCCCTGGGCAACTTTCCCTACTACCTGGTGAGCAACAATCCCAAGGTCAAGACCATTGCAGACTTCACCGAGAAGGACCGCATCGCGGTGCCGGCGGTGGGGGTCTCGGTGCAGTCGCGCTTCCTGCAATACGCCGCCGCCAAGCAATGGGGCGACCAGGCATTCAATCGCCTGGACAAGTACACCATCGCCGTTCCCCACCCGGACGCCACCGCGGCGCTGATTGCCGGTGGTACCGAGCTGACCGGGCACTTCTCCAACCCGCCGTTCCAGGATCAGGCCCTGGAAAACCCCAATGTGCACGTGGTGCTGAACACCTACGACCTGCTGGGGCCCAACTCACCGACGGTGCTGTTCGCCACCGAGAAGTTCCGCAACGACAACCCCAAGACCTACAAGGCTTTCACCGAAGCCCTGGCTGAAGCTGCCGAGTTCGCCCAGAACGACAAGGGCGCGGCCGCCGACACTTACATCCGCGTGACCAAGGCCAAGATCGACCGCGCCGCCTTGCTGAAGATCATCGACAACCCGCAGTTCGAGTTCAGCGTAACGCCGAAAAACACCTACCCGTTGGCGGAGTTCCTCTATCGCGTCGGTGCCATCAAGAACAAGCCGGAATCGTGGAAGGACTACTTCTTCCAGGACGCCAAGCCGTTGCAAGGGAGCTGACTGCGATGAATGCCCCCTTGCCAGGCCACACGGCCAGCAACCCCACCGCCACCGCCGAGGCACTGTTGGCGGTGGACCGGGTCAGCCTGGAATATCGCACCCCGCAGCGCGTGGTGCGGGCCACCCACCAGGTGAGTTTCGAGATCGATCCCGCCGATCGTTTTGTCCTGCTGGGGCCTTCGGGCTGCGGCAAGTCGACCCTGCTCAAGGCGGTGGCCGGGTTCATCCAGCCCTGCGAGGGCGAGATCCGCCTGCAAGGCCGGCGGGTCAGCCAGCCCGGGCCGGATCGTATCGTGGTGTTCCAGGAGTTCGACCAGTTGCCACCCTGGAAAACCGTGAAGCAGAACGTGATGTTTCCCCTGCTGGCGTCGAAAACCCTCGGTCGCCGCGAGGCCCAAGAGCGCGCCCTGGAGTACCTGGATAAAGTCGGCCTGGCGGCGTTCGCCGATGCCTACCCGCACACCCTGTCCGGTGGCATGAAAGCCCGGGTGGCGATTGCCCGCGCCCTGGCCATGCAGCCGAAGATCCTGCTGATGGACGAGCCTTTCGCCGCCCTCGACGCCCTGACCCGGCGCAAGATGCAGGAGGAGTTGCTGCTGCTCTGGGAGGAGGTGCGCTTCACCTTGCTGTTCGTCACTCACTCCATCGAGGAAGCGCTGGTGGTGGGCAATCGCATCCTCCTGCTGTCGCCTCATCCGGGGCGCGTGCGGGCGGAAGTCCACAGCCACCAGTACGACCTGCAAAGCCTCGGTGGCGTGGCCTTCCAGCAGACCGCGCGACGCATCCACCACCTGCTGTTCGATGAAGGCCAGGGCCCTGAAACCGAAGCCGAGCTGGATTTCGCCGATATCCGTATCGCCTATTGAGCCGTCAGGCTGTCGTTGAAAGAGGAACGCCCGATGAGCCAGTCATCCCCCGTGCGCGAAGAATATGAAGTTGTTCTGCAGCCCTTGCTGCAAGTTCCCCTGGAGCGCGAACTGCCCCTGGCTCAGCGCCTCTGGCAACAAGGCTGGCTGCGCAAAAGCCTGATCCTGGTGCTCCTGGCGCTGCTCTGGGAAGCCGTCGCCCGCTACCAGGACAACGACTTGCTGCTGCCGAGTTTTCTGCAAACCGCCAGCGCCCTTTACCAGGGCCTGCTCAGCGGCGAATTGCTGGGCAAGGTGGGCATTTCCCTGGTGGTGCTGCTCAAGGGCTACCTGATCGGCATCGTCCTGGCGTTTGCCTTGACCACCCTGGCGGTCTCGACTCGTTTTGGCCGCGACCTGCTGAGCACCCTGACCTCGATGTTCAACCCGTTGCCGGCCATTGCCCTGTTGCCCCTGGCGCTGCTGTGGTTTGGCCTGGGGCAGAACAGCCTGATCTTCGTGCTGGTGCATTCGGTGCTCTGGGCCCTGGCCCTGAATACCTACGCCGGGTTTCTCGGGGTTTCCGAAACCTTGCGCATGGCCGGGCGCAACTACGGGCTCAAGGGCCTGCGCCTGGTGCTGTTCATCCTGATCCCGGCGGCGCTGCCGTCGATCCTCGCCGGGCTGAAGATCGGCTGGGCTTTCGCCTGGCGCACCCTGATCGCCGCCGAGCTGGTATTCGGCGCCACCAGCGGCAAGGGCGGCCTGGGCTGGTACATCTTCCAGAACCGCAACGAGCTGTACACCGACAAGGTTTTCGCCGGCCTGGCCGTGGTGATCATCATCGGCCTGTTGGTGGAGAACCTGATCTTCGACACCCTGGAGCGGGTCACGGTGAAACGCTGGGGCATGCAACGCTGAATTCCCCACCCACCGGAGCCACCACCACCCGACCGTAGGAGCTGGCTTGCCAGCGAAGGCGTCCTCAAGGGCGATGCAAGGTTCGAAGGCCCCTTCGCCGGCAAGCCGGCTCCTACGGGTAGTGGTGGGTTTGTGGGCAAGGATTGATCTCCCTCATTTGCCTCGGTGGCAAGCCTGCTAGCATTGCGCATGGATCATCCCTGATCAGTCATGAGTGCTTGCCATGCAACTCCCGGATATGAACCTTCTGGTCGCTCTCGATGCCCTGCTCGACGAGGGCAGCGTAGTCGGCGCTGCGCGGCGCATGAACCTCAGCCCCGCCGCCATGAGCCGCACCCTCACGCGAATTCGCGAAGCCTTGGGCGACCCGGTGCTGGTGCGTGCCGGACGGGGCCTGGTGCCCACGCCCAAGGCCCTGGAGCTGCGCAGCCAGGTACGTGATCTGGTGGAGCAGGCCGCACTGTTGTTCCGCTCGGCGGATCAGGTCGACCTGCTTTCGTTGCGGCGGCGCTTCAATGTGCGCGCCAACGACTTTTTCGTCGGAGTCTATGGCGGTCGCCTCATCGACACCCTGGAACGCCAGGCGCCCTTGTGCGAACTGCGCTTCGTGCCCGAAGGCGACGGTGACGACGAGGCCTTGCGCGAAGGGCGGATCGACCTGCGGATCAGTAACACCCGGCCCCTGACCCCGGAAGTGAAGGTGCAGAACCTGTTCACCACGGCCTTTGTCGGCCTGGTGCGCGAAGACCATCCGCTGTTGGACGAAGACATTACGGCCGAGCGTTTTGCCGCGTTTCCCCATATCAGCATGTCCCGCCGCGGCATTGCCCGCGGACCGATCGATGCGGCCCTGGCCGAGCAGGGCCTGGAGCGCCGGGTACCGCTGATTGCCCCGAGCTTTCACGCCGCCATGTTCATGCTGCCGGACTCGGACCTGATCCTGCCGGTGCCCCAGGAAACCCTGCTCAGCGTCTCGCGCCTGGGGCTGCGCCTGCGCTCCTTCGTCCTGCCGATTTCCCTGCCGACCCTAGTCCTGACCCAGGCCTGGCACCCGCGTTACGACAAGGACCCAGCGCACAAATGGTTCCGCGAGACCCTGCGCAGCTCCTGCCAGGCCACCTGGCAGGAAGCCCAGCCCGCGTCTGCGTAGGAGCCGGCTTGCCGGCGAAAGCGGTCCTGAGGGCCCCTTCGCTGGCAAGCCAGCTCCTACGGTCCATCTGCAGCCTTCGCCACTCCTGTAGGAGCCGGCTTGCCGGCGAAAGCGATCTTTAGGGCCTCTTCGCTGGCGAGCCAGCTCCTACGGTCCATCTGCAGCCTTCGCCACTCCTGTAGGAGCCGGCTTGCCGGCGAATGCGGTCTTGAGGGTCCCTTCGCTGGCAAGCCAGCTCCTACGGTCCATCTGCAGCCTTCGCCACTCCTGTAGGAGCCGGCTTGCCGGCGAAAGCGATCTTTAGGACCTCTTCGCTGGCGAGCCAGCTCCTACGGTCTATCTGCAGCCTTCGCCACTCCTGTAGGAGCCGGCTTGCCGGCGAATGCGGTCTTGAGGGCCCCTTCGCTGGCAAGCCAGCTCCTACGGTCCATCTGCAGCCTTCGCCACCCCTGTAGGAGCCGGCTTGCCGGCGAAAGCGATCTTTAAGGCCTCTTCGCTGGCAAGCCAGCTCCTACGGTCAATAGGGTTAATCGTTGCGTTTGGTGCACTTATAAGCTGTCGATAAGTCAGTTTTCGTCAGCATCGGCTGTTCATAAACTGCTCTGGTTTTCTTGTCTGGAGCAGTATTTCCATGAGTTCCCTCGCTGTCGCTGCGCCTGCTTCGGTCGAAGTCGCCAGCAAGCCGGCAGCCATTGCGCCGCCGGTATTCGGGCCGCGGATCATCATCGGCCTGGTGGGTGTACTGCTGGCGGTGCTGGTCTCGGGTCTTAACGAGATGGTGACCAAGATCGCCCTGGCGGACATTCGCGGGGCGCTGTTCATCGGCTACGACGAAGGCACCTGGCTGGTGGCGTGCTACACCGCCACCTCGGTGGCGGCCATGGCCTTTGCGCCCTGGTGTTCGGTGACCTTTTCCCTGCGGCGTTTCACCCTGTGTGCCATTGGCCTGTTCACCCTGCTGGGGGTGCTGTGCCCCTTCGCGCCCAACTACGAAAGCCTGTTGCTGCTGCGCACTCTGCAAGGCCTGGCCGGTGGTGCCCTACCGCCGATGCTGATGACCGTGGCCCTGCGTTTCCTGCCGGCCAACGTCAAGCTTTACGGTCTGGCCGGCTATGCCCTGACCGCCACCTTCGGCCCGAGCCTGGGCACGCCACTGGCGGCACTCTGGACCGAATATGTGGGCTGGCAATGGGCATTCTGGCAGGTGGTGGCGCCCTGCCTGCTGGCCATGGCGGCAGTGGCTTACGGCCTGCCGCAGGACCCGCTGCGCCTGGAGCGCTTCAAGCAGTTCAACTGGCGTGGCCTGCTGCTGGGCTTTCCGGCGATCTGCATGCTGGTGATCGGCATCCTCCAGGGCAACCGCCTGGCTTGGTTCGAATCGCCGCTGATCAGTGTGTTGCTGGTCGGCGGGCTGGTGCTGCTGGTGCTGTTCATGATCAACGAATGGTCGCAGCCGATTCCGTTCTTCAAGTTGCAGATGCTCGGCATCCGCAACCTGTCTTTCGCCCTGCTGACCCTGGCCGGGGTGCTGGTGGTGCTGACGGCGGTGATCATCATCCCGTCCGCCTACCTGGCCCAGGTCCAGGGCTACCGGCCGCTGCAGACCGCGCCGGTGATGCTGGTGATGGCCTTGCCGCAGTTGCTGGCGCTGCCGCTGGTGGCGGCCCTGTGCAACCTGCGCTGGGTCGATTGCCGCTGGGTGCTGGGGATCGGCCTGGGCATGCTGGTGCTGTCCTGCCTGGGCGGCACGCACCTGACCTCGGCCTGGATCCGTGACGACTTCTATGTGCTGCAACTGCTGCAGATCTTCGGCCAGCCCATGGCGGTGCTGCCGTTGCTGATGCTTTCCACCGGCAGCATCGCCCCGGTGGAAGGGCCGTTCGCCTCGGCCTGGTTCAACACCGTGAAAGGCCTGGCGGCGGTGATCGCCACCGGTGTGCTGGATGTGCTGACCACTCGCCGCCTGCACTTTCACTCAACCATGCTGGTGGACAGCCTGGGCAACTCGCCCCTGGTGGACGACAACGTCGCCGGCCTGGCCCGGCGCCTGCACCAGCAGGCCGTGGTGCTGACCTCCGCCGATCTCTATTTCTGCATGGCAGGGCTGGCCGCTGTGCTGATCCTGCTGATTTTCTGGCTGCCGACGCGGATCTACCCACCGCGGGCGCCGACTTGAACGAGACCTTTGTTATGACGACCCAGAGCAAACACAAAATCGCCATCGCGGTAGCGGCCGTGGCGGCCCTTGGCGTGCTGGCCTACCTGGCGCTGCCGGGGCTGTTCGGCCGCACCGGCGAGCAGAGCACCAACGATGCCTTCATCGCCGCCGACTACACCCTGGTGGCCCCGCGTGTGGCGGGGTTCATCAAGGAAGTGCTGGTGGAGGACAACCAGCAGGTCAAGGCCGGGCAACTGTTGGCGCTGATCGACGACCGTGACCTGCGGGCCGCGGCCCAGGCGGCGGATGCCGAAACCCTGGTGGCCAAGGCCCAGTTGCAGAACGCCCGGGCGACCCTGGACCGGCAGAGTTCGGTGATCGCCCAGGCCCAGGCGGCGCTGGTGGCCGCCCGGGCCGAGGTGGCCTTTGCCGAGCACGAGCTCAATCGCTACAACCACCTGGCCGGAGTGGGCGCCGGCACGGTGCAGAACGCTCAGCAGGCCAGGACTCGCATCGACCAGGCCAGCGCCCGGATGGCCACGGCCACTGCGGCCCTGGCGGCGGAGCGCAAGCAGGTGGAAATTCTCACTGCCCAGCGCGATGCGGCGGAAGGCGGCCTGAAACGGGCTCAGGCGGCCCTGGAAATGGCCAGCTACGAGCTGTCCTACACGCGTATCGTCGCGCCGCTCGATGGCATGGTCGGCGAGCGTGCAGTACGGGTTGGCGCCTACGTCACTCCCGGCAGCAAGATCCTCGCCGTGGTGCCCTTGCAGCAGGCCTACGTGCTGGCCAACTTCCAGGAAACCCAGCTCACCGCCATGCATGCCGGGCAAGTGGTCGAGGTACGGGTCGACAGCCTGGGTGGCGAGACCTTGCACGGTCGCGTGGAAAGCCTGGCCCCGGCCACCGGTGTGACCTTCGCCGCAGTGAAGCCGGACAACGCCACCGGCAACTTCACCAAGGTGGTGCAGCGCATTCCGGTGAAGATCCTTCTGGAGCCCAACCAGCCCATGGCCGAGCGGCTGCGGGTGGGCATGTCGGTGGAAGCCAGCGTCGACACCCACAGCTCGGCCACCAGCGCCCGCGAGGTAACCCAGCGATGAGTACCGTCAGAGGCAAGCACACGGGCGCCCCGTGGCGAGGGAGCAAGCTCTCGCTGGGTTGCGCAGCCACTCCAGATACACTCGACGCGGCTGCCCGGGCCACTCGCGAAGGCCGCTTTGCCAGTGCTGCGCACTCGAACGGCAGCAAGCTCCCTCGCCACGGCGGCCGGGCTCTGCTGGCGCTGAGCCTGCTGTCCCTGGCCGCGTGCAATGTCGGCCCGGATTTCCAGCGGCCCCAGGCGACCCAGGTCCAGGCCTGGTCCGCCCCGGCCCACGCTGCGGCCAGCCAGGCAGTGGACAACGCCATGCAGGAGCGCTGGTGGGAGGTGTTCAACGACCCGCAACTGTCGGCCCTGAGCCGGCGCGCCCTGAGCGACAACCTCGACCTGCAACTGGCCACCAGCCGTTTGCAGCAGAGCCGGGCAGCGCGCCAGGTGATCACCGCCGAGCGCTACCCAAGCACCTCGGCCAATGGCGGCTACGGGCGCAAGCGCAACAGCGCCGAGGGCCTGAATGACCCTTCGGGGAACAACGGCAAGTCGGCGTTCAATCTCTGGGAAGCGGGTTTCTCGGCCTCTTGGGAGCTGGATTTCTGGGGCCGGGTGCGGCGCGAAACCGAAGCCGCCGACGCGACCCTGGAAGTGGCGGAGAACGACCGGCGCGGGGTGCTGCTGTCGGTGCTGGCGGAAACTGCCCAGGACTACATTCAACTGCGCGGCGTGCAGAGCACCCGGGCGGTCACCGAGCAGAACCTTGACGTCGCCCGCCACAGCCTGAAGCTCTCGCAACTACGCCTGGCCGATGGTGTCGCTACCGACCTGGACGTGGCCGAAGCCGCCGCCCAGGTCGCCACCATCGAGGCGCAACTGCCGGAGCTGCAACAGCGCCAGGCGCAATTGATCAATGCCTTGAGCCTGCTTCTTGGGGAGCCGCCCCAGGCCCTGCACCAGGAGCTGGCCAGTGACGCGCCGGTGCCGCAACCGCCGTCCCAGGTGGCGATCGGCTTGCCTTCGCAGCTGGCCGAGCGGCGCCCGGACATCCGCCAGGCCGAGGCACGCCTGCATGCGGCCACGGCCAGCATCGGCGTGGCCAAGGGCGATTTCTATCCGCGCATTACCTTGTCCGGCAACTTCGGTTCCCAGGCCCTGCAACTGGCGGACTTCGGTTCCTGGAGTTCGCGACAATTCGGCATCGGCCCGCAGTTCAGCTTGCCGCTGTTTGATGGCGGCCGCCTGCGGGGCATGCTCCAGCTGCGCGAGGCTCAGCAGCAGGAAGCGGCCCTGGCCTACCAACAGACGGTGTTGCGGGCCTGGCATGAAATCGACGACCAACTGACTCGCTACAACGCCAGCCAGTTGCGTCGCGACAGCCTGGCCGAGGCAGTGCGCCAGAACCAGATCGCCCTGCGCACGGCGCAGCAGCAGTACGTCGAAGGGGTGGTGGATTTCGTCAACGTGCTGACCGTGCAGGGGGCCCTGCTGGCAACTCAGGAGCAACTGGTGGAAAGCTCGGCCGGGGTGTCCCTGGCGATGGTTGGCCTGTACAAGGCGCTGGGCGGCGGCTGGGAATCGGTTTACTCATTGCAGGCCGCTGGCAGGGCGCGCTGAAAAGCGTCTTTGCCTGGTTAGAGAAAAAAGTGTAATGATAATTGCTCTCAATCATGTGCGCAGTTTCATTCATGCAAGCAACCTCTGACGGCAACGCCCAGCTCCATCGTCTGTATCAGGATCACCACGGCTGGTTGCAGGGTTGGTTGCGCAAGCGCCTGGGCGATCGCGAGCATGCCGCGGACGTGGCGCAGGACACCTTCCTGCGCCTGCTGCTCTCGGGGCGCTTTCCCGGGCAGCATGAAAGCCGCAGCTACCTGGCGCAGATCGCCCGCAACCTGGTGGTCGACCAATGGCGGCGCGCGCGCATTGAGCGTGCCTACCTGGAAAGCATCGCTCACTTGCCGGAGCCGCAGACCCCTTCCCTGGAAAGCCGTGCGCTGATTCTGGAGACCCTGATGCAGATCGACGCCATGCTCGACCGCATGCCGGACAAGGTGCGCCAGGCCTTTGTCATGTCGCAGTTCGAGGGGCTGGGCTATGCGCAGATCGCCGAGCGGCTGGAGGTCTCCGTCAGTTCGGTGCAGAAGTACATGACCCGCGCCATCCAGGCCTGCTATCAGGTGCTCTACGCAGAATGAAACCCCATCAGGCACCCATTGCTCCGTCCATCGTCGAACAGGCCAGTGAATGGCTGATGCTGCATTGGAGCGGCGAACTGAGCCCGCAGCAGCGCACCGCCTTCGAGGCCTGGCAGCTGGCCGACGCGGAGCACCGGCGCGCCTGGCAGCGTCTGCAGCAACTGCAACAGACCCTGCAAGGTGTACCGGAGCACAGCGCCCATGTGCTGCTGGCCAAGGCCCCTGACCAGCAGCGCCGTGCTGCGCTGAAGATGCTCGGCTTGCTGCTGGTGGCCGGTGGCAGCGGCTACCTGGTGCAGGACAGCCAGCCCTGGCGTGCGCACTTCGCTGGGCAGCGCAGCGCCACCGGCGAAGTGCGCCACCTGACCCTGAGTGACGGCAGCCGCCTGGACCTCAACAGTGCCACCGCCGTCGACCTGCTGTTCAGCGCTAGCGAGCGGCGCATTCGCCTGATCCAGGGCGAGATCCTGCTCACCAGCGGGCATGACCCGTCGCGGCCGCTGATCGTGGAAACCGCCGCCGGCGATATCCAGGCCCTGGGCACGCGCTTTGCCGTGCGTGAGCTGGACGGCGGCTCCCGGGTCGATCTTTACGAAGGCGCGTTGCGGATCAGCCCGCGGCATGTCCCGGCCCTGCAACTGAATGCCGGCGAACGCCTGTGGTTCAACGCCGGACGGGTCTCGCCCCGGCAGGTGGCCGAGGTCAATGCCAGCAGTTGGAGCGAGGGGCGGCTGATTGCCGAACGCCAGCCCCTGGGGCAGTTCGTCGCCGAGCTGGCGCGCTATCGGCCGGGAATACTGCGCTGTGATGAGCAGGTTGCCGGCCTGCTGCTCACCGGGGTCTTCCCCCTGGCCGACAGCGATGCGGTGCTCGCCGCCCTGGAGCGCTCGCTGCCGGTGCGGGCCCACGCCGTGACCCGCTACTGGGTGACCCTCAAGCCGCGAGGCTGAAAGAAAAATAGTTCGTCGGGCCATTGTCGATTCTGCCGGGTCGTTCGGGATACCCCATGAAAGCCGATCAAGACGCATTCTCATGGGGAGTTCAGGAATGCCTTACCAGACCACTGCATCCATTTTGAACCTGGGCAGCGCCGCCCGGCGCCGCGCCTTTGTCGCACTGCTGGCCGTGGCCCCGGTGTTGCCGGGCATCGCCCAGGGCGACAGCAGCAGCCAGAGCCAGGCACGCAACTACCAGATCGCCGCGGGTAACCTCGACCAGGTCCTGAACCGCTTCGCCAGCACTGCGGGGATTCTCCTGTCGGTGGATGCGAGCCTGACCGCCGGCAAGCACAGCGCTGGCCTGCAGGGCCGCTATGAGGTCGCCCAGGGCTTGCAGGCGTTGCTTGCCGGTAGCGGCTTGCAGGCCGTGCAGAGCGGTTCCAGCTGGGGCTTGCAAGCGGTGGCCGAGGACGGCGCCCTGCAACTGGCGCCGACCCGCATCGGTGCGATGCAGAACGATGAGAGTGCCTGGGGCGCCGTGCCGGGGATCGTCGCCAAGCGCAGCGCCACCGGGAGCAAGACCGACTCGGCGCTGGTAGAGATACCGCAGACCATCAACGTGATCGGCGCCAAGGAAATCAAGGCCCGTGGCGCCCAGAGCGTGACCGAGGCGCTGCTCTATACCCCGGGCATGACCGGCGGGGGCTTTTCCGACCGGGTGAAAATCTTCGACGAGCCCACCTCCCGTGGCTTTGCCCCGACCCCGATGTACCTCGATGGCCTGCACCTGCCCTATGGCGGCGGCAGCACCGGTGGCGCCCTGCAGATCGAGCCTTTTTCCCTGGAGCGCATCGAAGTGCTCAAGGGCCCGGCCTCGGTGCTCTACGGCCAGAACCAGCCGGGGGGCATCGTCAACATGGTCAGCAAGCGCCCCACCGAAACCCCGGTGCATCAACTGGTGCTGGAAGCCGGCAGCTATGACCACAAGAGCATCGCCCTGGACCTGGGCGGCCCGCTGGATGAGCAGGGACAGTTCCTCTATCGCCTGACCGGGCTGGCCAGCGACAGCCAGGACGCCATCGATTACGTCCAGCGCCAGCGCCAGTTCATCGCCCCGAGCCTGACCTGGCGCCCGGACCAGGACACCCAGCTGACGGTGTTTGCCCAGTTCCAGAAGGACAACGACGTACCCGAGGCCCAGGGCCTGCCCAGCGTCGGCACGGTGTTCGCCAACCCCAACGGCAAGATCGACCGCGACCTGTTTCTCGGCGAGCCCGGGGTCAATGCCTACGATCGCGACCAGTTCGTCCTGGGCTACGAGTTTTCCCATCGCCTCAACGATGTCTGGACCCTGAAGCAGAACGCCCGCTACGCCGACGTCGATGACCGTTACCGCGCGCCGCTGCACGGCTACAAGTTCGTCGCCAATCCCAAGACCGGGCTCAACGACCAGCGCTACATGACTCGCTACGGGGTCGACTGGAAGCAGCACAACAAGGTCCTCGGCGTGGATAACATCGCCCAGGCCGAGTTCGACACCGGGCCGTTCAGCCATACCCTGTTGGTAGGGCTGGATTACTACCACTACAATTCGAAATTCCACGGCAAGTACGACTACAACCCGCCGATCCTCGACATGTTCACCCCGACTTACGGCCAGTCGCTGAATCTCGGCAGCCCTTACCAATGGGACAACACCATCATCCAGACTGGCCTGTACGTGCAGGACCAGATCAAGTACGAGAAGTGGGTGCTGGTGCTGGGCGGTCGCAACGATTGGGCGGAAACCGATAACAAGGTGCCGCTCGGTGGTGGCCATACCAACGCCAAGAGCCAGTCCTTTACCGGGCGCGGGGGGCTGGTGTACCTGTTCGACAATGGGTTGGCGCCCTTTGTCAGCTATTCGGAATCCTTCCTGCCGTTGAGTGGCACCAGTGTGCAGGGTGGCGCTTTCGAACCGTCCAGCGGCAAGCAGTACGAAGTGGGGGTGAAGTTCCAGCCTCCGGGCCAGGAGAGTTTCGTCCAGGTATCGGCCTACCAACTGGATCAGGAGAACATCCTGACCTCCGACCTGGCCAACCCCGGATTCAGTATCCAGAGTGGCGCACTGCGCTCCCGGGGGATCGAGCTTGAAGCCAAGGCCAGCCTCAGTGAGTCGCTGGACGTGATTGCCTCGGCGTCGCGCAACGACATCAAATACACCAAGGACAATGACGGGCGCGAAGGGCGTCATCCGGCAGGAATGCCGCCGTTGACCGCGTCGCTGTGGCTCAACTACACGATTCTCGGCGACACGCCTCTGGCGGGCCTGGGAGCGGGAGTGGGGACACGCTACGTCAAGGGCAGCTATGGCACCGACTACGACGGCGCCTTCCAGATCCCGTCCTACACCGTGTACGACGCCAGCCTGTCCTACGACCTTGAAAAGTCGCCGTTGCAACTCAAGGGCGTAAAGCTGGCGCTGAACGTGAAGAACCTCACCGACAAGACCTACGTCGCCAACTGCACCAGCATCTGGGACTGCTACTACGGCGAAGGGCGGACCATGGTCTCGAGCCTGACGTATGACTGGTAAGGCGTAGCGGATTTTCGCCGGCAAGCCGGCTCCTGCAAAAACGGCAAACTCTGTAGGAGCTGGCTTGCCAGCGAAAGCGGCCGTCAGGCGCGTCCCGCGCTCAAGGATTCTGCAAAAACACCACATACCCCTTGAACCAGGGACTGTCGCGCAGCGCCTGCGGCTCCTGCCAGTCACCGCCCTGGATCAGGCCGACCTTGTAGGGCAGGCCCATGCGATCCAGGCGTGGCAGGTAGGTCGCGTAGCTGGCAATGCTATGGCGGCCCTGGTAGGTCTGCACCACCACTTCATCCACCACGCCCTTGAGCTGGCTGATGGCTTGCGGGTCGGCGTTGCTGCCCCAGTCCATCAGGCCGGTGATGCTCAGGCGGTATTGCGGCGGCAGGCGCTGGCGCAGGTCACGGAGGAAACTCACGTAGCGTTCGAGGTCGCGGGTGCTGCTGTCGAAATCGATCTGGATGCCTGCTACCGAGGTCCCCGTGGCCTGCCAGCGCTGCACTTGGCCCAGCAACTGGCGATACAGCGGTTCCGGCCAGGCCAGGGTGTGGGCGCGGTAGACCACCCAGACCTGTTCCTGGGGCAGGCGCGACACCGGCAGCCCCTGTGCAATGAGTTCGACGCCGCGCCCGGGATGGCGCCGCGAGTGACTGATCTGCCCTTGGAGGATGTACAGGGTCCTGGCCTGGGCCAGCACCGGCTGGGTCTTGACCCCGCTCCACAGCCAGAAAGCGTCGTACTCGGCCGCCTCTACCGCGCCGGCCGCCGGGGTTGCCCACCACAGCCAGAGCGGCAGCAGGCAGTAGCCCAGGCGCTTCACGCTTACCAGTAGTAACGCTGTGACTGCCCCCACGGGGTATCTCCCAGCTTGGTCTTCAACTGGCGGAACCAGGCCTTGCGCACCGCAGGCTCGACGCCCTTGCCGCCACAGTTGTTATGACCGGAAGAGGCATAGCAGTTGATGGCACGGTACAAGGCATAGGAGCGCTCATCACTGTTGGCCTTGGGGTTGTTGATCACCACTTGATAACCATCGAGTCGCGAAAAGGGCTTGCCCGGGAAAGTGTCAGCGGTGCCGCCCAGGGACTGGGCGTCAGGCGGGGTGTCCAGGGGCATGCGGTCGAAGCCGTTGAGGCGCATGAACTCACCGAGACAGAGCAGCCCGATCGGGCTTTTCGGATCCTGTTGCAGGGTTGCGGCGGTGTCCTTGATGCTCGGGCACGCGTAGTCGGATGTGTCGCTGCTGGCTGGCTTGCCGTACCACTGGAATACCGCCAGTGAGGGGCCATAGTCGAAGAGGTAGCCCAAGCCGCGACTGAGTTGTTCCTCGGGCAGCGGGATGGGCTGTCGCTTGAAGTCTTCGCCGAAGGCTGCGTACTGGCCGCGGGTCAGGTCTTTGTACAGCAGGACGAACCAGGCGGTGTTGCGCTCAGTGGCGGAGTCGGCCCGCTGTGCCTGTTGGCGCAGCAGTTTGGGAGAGGCCACCTGACGCAGGAGAATGTCGCGGACCTGGGTCGTCTTGATCGGCGAGTCGGCGGCGAACACCTTGGCCAGTTGCCCGCTGCGCTCGTAGTTGAAGGCCAGGGCCAGTTCCAGCTGTTCCCGTTGCAGGGGCTGCTTGGCCAGGGGCAGCAATTGCAGCCACAGCGCTTCGGCGCCTTTCCAATCCTTCTGGGCCTGCAGGGCCAGGCCGCGCAGGGTCTGCTGGCTGAAGCTCAGGTAGTCCAGTTGCGCTGGAAGCTGGGTCGGCAGTTGCTTGAGCGCTGCGGCCGGTTGCTGCTCGACATACAGGCTGAAGGCCGCCTGCAGATAGTCGAACAACGCCGGTTGCCCTTCGAACAGGCTTTTCTGCTGTTGCAGGGCTTCCCGGGTCAGCGCTGGAGGCGATTCGCTGCGCATGCGCATCAGGTCTCTGACCGCCAGTAGCAGCGGGGCCTGGAAGTTGTCGTCGGAAGTGCTCAGCAGTTTGTAGTCGACCTCTTCCACCACGTCTTCCAGGCTCATGTTGCGCGGGGTGCCCGGAGCCTGGGTCAACTGGCGGGAATAGTCTTCGGCCAGGGCCTGGAAATCCCCCTCCAGCCAGTGCACGCGCCGGATCAGGCCCTTGGCGGACACGGCATAACGTCCCTGTGGATAAGCTTTCAGATAGGCCTCGAAACCGCTTCCGGCCTGTTGCAGGACGGTTTTGTCCACATGCTCCAGGCTGACCATGTTCCATTCATCGAAGGCGTTCTGTTGGGCCAGGTTGAGCGTGGTGCGCGGGCTCATGTAGGCCGCCGTCTCGGCCAGCCAGGGCTGGGCATTGTCCTTGAGGGCGGCAAAACCGTTGCCGGCGTCGCTGAAGCGGCCGCTATAGAAGTCGGCGGCGGCCTGCAGGTAGCTGGCGAACGCCTTGGCCCCTGCCGAGTTGAGGTTGCCCGGCAGCAGCCTGCTCATCTCGCTGGCGTTCCAGTCGCAGCTGGCCAGCAGTTGCACCCTGGCCTCGGCCAGGGCCTGGCGTTCCTCCTGGCTTAGTTGGGCCTCGTTGAGCTGTTCGACAAACGCCAGGGCGCTGGTGTCCGAGTTGCTGCGACAGCGGCTACCTTCGCCGGACAAAAAGCCGTCCCCGGCGGTTTCCTTGCTATCGCGCCTCAAGCCCAGGGCCTGCAGTTGGCTGTCGAGCTGCTCGGTGGCGGGCGTTGGGCCGGCCTTGGGCGCGCTGCCGGAATCGCTTTCGGGGTCCGCCGGACGCAGGCGATACGCGGGGAAGGGCACGGGGCCGAAACCCAGGCCCAGGCCATCCTTGGTCAAGGCCCGGGGCGTCAACGGCAGGCTGCCCTGATCGGCCAGTAGCAGGCGCAGGTTGACCCGGCTGTCATTGCCGGGGTTGAGGAAGGGCAGGTTGCCGCAGGCGTCCAACTGGTTGGAATAGAGCTTCCAGCTCGGGAAGCACATGTCATCTGAGCTGGCCTGGGCGAGGGTGGTACACAAGGTGCCCAGGACCAAAGTCAATGATGGGAGAAGAGCGATACGCACGAATTATCCTTAATCCAGAGGGCCTGGAGGGCGGGTCCCGAAGTGGGGAAAATCATACAGAAGGAGCCGCTTCGTACCTACGTGCTCGGTTAAAGATTCCGGCGCTTTGTACCGTCGGTCGTGATAGTGCCGCGCGCATGCACTGGCGGCCTATCCGTTGCTTGACGCTATCGGTTGTTGCCGTAGGCTGCGATCCTGTTTCTGGGGGCAGGGCAGGAGTGTTTAGGCACTTGCGTGAGCGCTGTGAGGGCACGCCCGGGGCGCGTCCACTACGCTCTCGATGGCATTGGTAGCGCCGACGTGCCTGGCCTTTGCGGTTTTTCAGGCAAAAGAAGATGCTGTGGAGGCTGAGCACGGCGAGGTCATGCAGGTAATGGGGAGGAGCAATGGAATTTCGTAGAGCGCCGGAGTTGATCGGGCGTTTGGATGGGTCCGTCCCGGTTCGTCAGGGCAAGGGAGTCCAGGGGCTGATTCGCCTGGTGCTCGACTATTGGCTGCTGCCGGTTTTGCTATTGGCCGGGTTTACCAGGTTTTATGACCTGACCGCTGCAGCTATCTGGGGAGATGAAGGTTCCAGTCTGTTGCTCAGTCAGTACTCCTTGGGCGAGATCTGGTTCCACGCGGCCCACGACGTGCACCCGCCGCTGTATTTCATGCTGTTGCATGGCTGGATCGAACTGTTTGGCGACGGCATTTTTTCGGTCCGCACCTTCAGTGCGCTACCGGGGATCGTTACAGTGGGCCTGGGTGTCTGGCTGGTAGCGTTGGTCGCCACTCGTCGTGCAGCGATTCTCGCCGGGGTGCTGCTGGCCTTGTTGCCCACTGCCGTGCGTTATAGCCAGGAAGTACGCATGTACGCCTTGCTGGGCATGCTGCTGCTGGGCGCGACCCTGGCTCTGGTGTATTGGGTCCGCCAGCCGCAGCGTTGGCGCTACCTGGTGATTTACACACTGTTGATGAGCCTGGCGTTCTATACCCACTACTTCACGGCGTTCTGCGTGCTGGCGCACTGGCTGTACCTGGCGCTGCCAGGGCTGCGCAGCGAAAACGGCGCGCGCTTGCTGGGGCGTCCGAGCTGGTGGCTGGCCAACGCGGCGATTGTCTTGCTGTACCTGCCCTGGGTTCCGGAATTGCTGGATCTGCTGCGGCACATGGACGAGTTGAAGGCCAATGGCGATGTGGGTTGGGAGCCACCGGTTACCTGGTCATCGCTGCCGGCGATGGTCTGGCAATTGCTGATCCAGGATGAAGGCGACAGCCTGCCCGGGCCACTGTTCATCGGTATGCCCCTGCTGTTGCTGGCGGTCAGCGCGCTCCTCGCGTGGCGCGATAACCTTCCCCACAGGTTTGGCGGGTTGCTGGTGAGCTTCAGTCTGTTGCCGCTGTTCCTGGTGTTCGCGGTGTCGTTCATCTCCCCGGTATTCATCGAGCGTTACTTGACGGCCTACGCCCTGGGCCTGCCGATGATCATGGCGATCGTCATCGACCGCTGGCTCAAGACGGCGCGGATCGCCGCTATTGCGCTGCTGGTGCTGTTTGTCGGCCTGGAAGGGGTCGGCCTGAAAAACAACATCGATGTCGACGTCAATGACCAGATCAGCGTGATGGTCGACTTCGTCAATACCCACTATGCCCCGGGAGACCGCATTGTCATCAGCGACATGCTCTGGTACCTGAGCTACGTCTACTACAACCGCACCGATGCCGAGCCGATGCTCTATACGCCGCCGTTGCCGGATGGGGCTTCCAGCCGACCGAATAGCTACGGTTTCGGCACGCTGGTGAGCGAGACGGATGAAGTCTACCTGGATCGGTTGACTGCGCTACCGGTGGGCAGCGGCCGTATCTGGCTGGTAGGGACCGATGATCAACCCGAGGAGTTCGCCCCCTTGCCGGCGGGTTGGCACAAGGTCAGTGAGCTGGCCGCGGGCAACACCCGTGCGCGCTTGTTCGTTCTCTGCGGTTCGGCGGCGGTTGCGCAGTTTGCCAGCGTGCAGTGCCCTTGAAGCAGGTGCGGCAGCCCTGGTGCAGGACGCACCGGGGCGAGCCTGCGGGTGCCGGCTCAAGGTCTTGAGGACAGGTCCGCCATGCCCTTGAGCAGTTCTATGGGCAGTGGGAAGACGATGGTCGAACTCTTGTCCCCTGCGATCGCGCCCAGGGTCTGCATGTAGCGCAACTGCATCGCGCCGGGCTGACGGCCGAGCATCTCTGCTGCCTGCATGAGTTTTTCCGAGGCCTGCAACTCGCCTTCGGCGTGGATCACCTTGGCCCGCCGCTCACGTTCGGCCTCGGCCTGTTTGGCGATAGCCCGGACCATGGACTCATTGAGATCGACATGTTTGATCTCGACGTTCGCCACTTTGATGCCCCAGGCATCGGTCTGTGCATCCAGCACCTGTTGGATGTCGAGGTTGAGGCGCTCGCGTTCCGCCAGCAGTTCATCCAGCTCATGCTTGCCCAGCACTGCGCGCAGGGTGGTTTGCGCCAGTTGGCTGGTGGCCATGAGAAAGTCTTCAACCTGGATGATGGATTTCTGTGGGTCGAGCACGCGGAAGTACAGCACCGCGTTGACCTTGACCGAGACGTTGTCACGGGTGATTACGTCTTGCGGCGGCACATCCAGGACCACGGTGCGCAGGTCGACCCGGACCATCTGCTGGACCACCGGGATCAGCAGGATCAGGCCCGGTCCCTTGACTTGCCAGAAGCGCCCAAGCTGGAACACCACCCCGCGCTCGTACTCGCGCAGGATGCGAAAGGTCGACGCGGCAAGGGCAATCAACAACGCCAGGCATGCACCGAATAGCCATTGTCCAATCATTTCATCCTCCTCGTGACGCTGCTTCGGCAGGCGTCACTTCCAAGAGCAGCCCCTTGCGTGCCACCACCCGTACCCGTAGCCCGGTGCTCAGAGGCGTGGCGCTTGCGACTTGCCAATGCTCACCTTGCAACAGCACCCGGCCGGCATAGGCGTTGCCGGGTTGTACGCTGTTGATCGGGGTGAGGCTGCCCACCAGCCCGGCATCGCCGCTGACCGTGGGGCGTCGTCTGGACCTGATGGCCAGGCCGGCCAATGCCACCAGGACGATGGCGCTGAGCAGCGCCAGGCCGATGATCAGGGGCAGGGGGATGCCGTACCCCGGCACGTCGGTGTCGATGAGAATCACCGAGCCGACGACAAAGGCGGCGATGCCGCCCAAGCCGATCACACCGAAGGTCGGCAGGAAGGCTTCGGCCACCATCAAGCCGATGCCCAGCAGAATCAATGCCACGCCGGCGTAGTTCACGGGCAGCAGTTGCATCGCATACAGCCCCAGCAACAGGCAGATCCCGCCCAGTACCCCGGGCAGGGTGGTGCCGGGATTGACGAATTCGAAGAACAGCCCATACACGCCGATCATCATCAGAATCATCGCGATGCTGGGATGGGTGATGACCGACAGCAGCCGGGTGCGCCAGTCGGGGTCGTGCTGGATCAGTGCCGCCCCCTGGGTATGCAACTGCACCTCATGCCCTGCGCCCACCAGAGTCTTGCCGTCGGCTTGCTTGAGCAGGCTGTCGAGATCGTTGGCCACATAGTCCACGACTTTGATGTTGAGTGCTTCCTGGGCCGAGAGGGTGACGGCCTCACGTACGGCTTGCTCTGCCCACTCGACATTGCGCCCGCGCAGTTGCGCCAGGCTGCGGATGTAGGCGGCCGCGTCGTTTATTTGCTTGAGCTCCAGGCTGCTGTGGCTGGCGTTGGTGGGCGGGTTGTGGGTGTTTGGTGCTGCGCTGGGCGGCTCCGGCAGGAGGCCGAGTTGCACCGGTGTCGCCGCGCCCAGGTTGGTGCCTGGGGTCATGGCCGCAATGTGGCTGGCATAGAGAATGTAGGTCCCGGCACTGGCGGCCCGAGCACCGCTGGGGGCGACGAAACTGGCCACTGGCACGGGGCTGGCGAGAATGGCCTGGATGATGGTGCGCATCGATGTATCGAGGCCGCCCGGTGTGTCGAGGCGGATCACCACCAGTTGCGCATGTTCATCGGCGGCCTGGTTCAAGCCTCGTACCAGGTAATCAGCACTGGCGGGAGTAATCACGTCGCTGACCGTCAGCACCACCACCGGGTCCACAGCCTGGGCGGCTCCGGCGCTTGATCCGATCAGCAGTCCCAACCACAACGCTAGCCAGCCACCTCTGTTCATCCGACACCTCCCGGTGCAGCACGCACCTTGTTTCACGGGGCGTCTAACGGCTCTGACCTGAGTTTAGTTGAGCGCTGCTACCCGCGTGACGCAGGGGGATTGCCGTTCGGAAGTTAATGCCCGTACGCCTCGTTGCCGGATCTAGACTCATCGCAGGGAGCAACAGGACGTCAACCTACCGTCTCGAATCCATCTCGGGGCACTGAGGTGCATCATGCGTATGGCAAGAACCGTGCAACGTAGCCTGGAACAGGCACATTGCGAATTTGACCTGGTGACCCACCCGCACTCGGCCAGCAGCCTGGAAACGGCGCGAGTGGCAGGGGTGCCTGCGGAGCGGGTGGCCAAGTCGGTGATCCTCGACGATCACCACGGTCACTATCTGATGGCAGTCTTGCCCGCCAGTCGTCACCTGGACCTGAGCAAGGTACGCGGCAGCGGCGAATGGCAGGTCACCCGGGAAAGCACCCTGGCCCATCTGTTCAACGACTGCGAGCGCGGCGCGGTGCCGGCCCTGGGCGAATCCTATGGGCTGGACGTGGTCATCGACCCGTTGCTGACCCGGCAGAAAGACATTTACCTGGAGGCCGGCAATCACCACAACCTGGTGCACATGAGCGTGGCTCAGTATCTGAAAATGGTGCCCCACGCCGAAGTCTGCGAAGTCTCTCACTGATCAGGAGCCGACCATGGAGTCACCGACACACACCCTGCCAGCGCTGTTCAAGCAGTTGGGGCTGGCTGATGACCCGGTGAGCATCGAGCGTTTCATCGCCACCCATTCGCCGTTGAAGCCTGCGCTGCACCTGGCGGATGCGTTTTTCTGGAGCGAGAGCCAGGCCGACTTTTTGCGCACGGAAGTGCTGGATGATTCCGACTGGGCGGAGGTGGTGGATCAACTGGATGTGTTGTTGAGGACGGGGCGCGGGGGCTAAGCCAGTGGCGGCCATTGGCGCGTGGTGTGTACCAGGGTCAGGATCCAGATTCTGTCCTGGCCGATCTGATAGACCAGGCGATAGCTGGGGTGGGGAATCAGTTCCCGGGTTCCGGCCACCCGCCCCGTAGAGCCTATATGGGGATTGAGGATCAGATGTCCGAGGCATTCGCTGAAACGCTGGTCCATTTCAAGCGCTGCCCTTGGGTTGAGGGCTTACAGGTAATCCCAGATGTCCGTGCGGTCATGTATGGCTTCGGGAACCCATACAACTTTCATTCCAGCCTCTATGCCCGGGCGCGCCTGGCAGCGAACTCTGCTTCAACTTCTTCATGGCTGTGCCCGCGTTGAGCGTCGACGGAGGTTCGGGCCAGCTGAAATTTCTGCTGCAAAAATGCCTCGTATTCCCGGGATTCATGCTGCTTCTGGACAAATTCGCGCATCATTTCGCAGAACGATCTGCGAGGCAGGGCGATGCGAGGCCTGCGCTTCTGCCATGAACTGATCCCGCAGTTCCGTTTCCAGTTTCATGGTAAAGACGGCGTGCTTGGACATGGGAGCTTTCCTCAAATAGTGCTGAAAAGGTATATACCTTTTCAGTACGGGCTCTGTGTTGGAACCGCTCAAGCGGATGCATGGCCTGGGTATTTGTTACAAAACTTGACTGGATTTATCCGGCAATGACATATTGATAGTTAGCAAGCTAACAGTGTGCAAACCGTCTTGTGTCCAACTCCCTTGAATCACTCCACATGAATATCAGCAGTGGCATGGTGGTCGCGTCGCGGCATTGGCGGCGGATCTGCCAGACCACCCTGGTCAATTTCGGTATTTCCGAAGCCTGCGCGGTGCCCCTGTTGATGATCGGGCGCCTGGGCGAGGGCGTGCGCCAGGTCACCGTAGCTCAGGCCGCGGGGATGGAAAGCCCGTCCCTGGTGCGCCTGCTGGATCAGCTGTGCAGCGCCGGCTATGTGTGCCGCAGCGAAGACCCTCACGACCGCCGGGCCAAGTGCCTGAGCCTGACCGACACCGGCCGCGAGCTGGTGCAGGCGGTGGAGGGCGAGCTGGTGCGGCTGCGCCAGGAAGTCCTCGAAGGCATCAGTGCACCCGACCTGGAAGCGGCGTTGCGGGTGATCCGTGCCTTCGAGTCCGCTAGCCACGTGCCGGTGCTGCCCTCTTGAAAGGCTTTTTCACCGACATGCCCCCCGCACGCGACTGGTTCTATGGGGTACGCACCTTCGCCGCGTCGATGGTCGCGCTGTACATCGCCATGCTGATGCAGATGCCCCGTCCTTATTGGGCGATGGCCACGGTGTACATCGTCTCCAGCCCCTTTGTCGGTCCCACCAGCTCCAAGGCTCTGTATCGGGCGATCGGTACTTTTCTCGGCGCGGCCGCGGCGGTGCTCTTGGTGCCGATGTTCGTGCAGAGCCCCTACCTGCTGGTGGTGATCATCGCCCTGTGGACCGGCATCCTGCTGTTCCTCTCCATGCATTTGCGCACCGCCAACAACTACGCCCTGATGCTGGCCGGCTACACCTTGCCGCTGATCGCCCTGCCGGTGGTGGACAACCCGCTGGCGGTATGGGACGTAGCCGAGGCGCGGACCGAGGAGATCTTCCTCGGCATCGTTTGCGCCGCGGTGATCGGCAGCATGTTCTGGCCCCGGCGGCTGGCCCCGGTGTTCGTCGATTCTGCCGCCAAGTGGTTCGCCGATGCCGCGATCTACAGCCAGCGCTTCCTGGCCCGCAATGTCCAACCTGAAGCAGTCAGTGCCCTGCGTGCGTCGATGGTAGGCACCTTCAACACCCTGGAATTGATGATCGGCCAGTTGCCCCACGAAGGCGCTCGGCCGCAGACGGTACGTAACACCAAGGAGCTGCGTGGACGGATGATCCATCTGCTGCCGGTGGTGGATGCCCTTGACGATGCCTTGTACGCCCTGGAGCGACGCACCCCGGAACTGGTGGCGCAGTTTGCACCCTTGCTGGCCAAGGCCGATGAATGGCTGCAGGCCAGCGCCGAGGACGCCTCGGTGGAACGCTGGCAGGCCCTGCGCAGTGAACTCGAAGCCCTGCAGCCAAGCGCCGAAGCCTTGGACGACCGGCGCCAGTTGCTGTTCTCCAACGCCTTGTACCGCCTCGGCGAGTGGATCGACCTGTGGCAGGACTGCCGCAGCCTGCAGCACGCCATCCAAAGCGAGAGCCAAGACACCTGGCGTGCGGTCTACCGGCATTGGCGACTGGGCCGGCTGACACCGTTTCTCGACCGCGGGCTGATGCTGTATTCGGCGGGCTCGACGGTGCTCGCGATCATCGTTGCCTCGGTGCTGTGGATCCTCCTGGGGTGGACCGACGGCGGCAGCGCAGTCATCCTCGCGGCGGTGGCTTGCAGCTTCTTTGCCGCCATGGACGACCCGGCGCCGCAGATCTACCGGTTCTTTTTCTGGACCGCGATGTCGGTGCTGTTCGCCAGTCTCTATCTGTTCCTGATCCTGCCCAACCTGCATGATTTCCCGATGCTGGTGCTGGCCTTCGCAGTGCCCTTCATCTGCGTCGGCACCCTGACGGTGCAACCGCGGTTCTACCTGGGGATGCTCCTGACCATCGTCAACACCTCATCCTTCATCAGCATCCAGGGCGCCTACGACGCTGACTTCCTGAGCTTTGCCAACTCCAACCTGGCCGGACCCATGGGCCTGCTGTTCGCCTTTGTCTGGACCCTGATCGCCCGCCCGTTCGGCTCGGAGCTGGCGGCCAAGCGCCTGACTCGCTTCAGCTGGCGCGACATCGTCAGCCTTACCGAGCCGGCGACCCTGGCCGAGCACCGGCACATGGGTGCGCAGATGCTCGACCGGCTGATGCAACACTTGCCGCGCCTGGCCATGACCGGCCAGGACACCGGCGCCGCTCTGCGGGAGTTGCGGGTGGCACTCAACCTGCTGGACCTGCTGGCCTATGCGCCGCGGGTACTGGGGGTAGCGCAAAGCCTGCTGCGCCAGGTGGTGGCCGAGGTCGGCGAATACTTCAAGGCGTGCCTCAAGGCCGGTGAACGCTTGCCGGCGCCCAGTGCGCTGTTGATGACCCTCGACCGTACTCGCCGGGCCCTCAACAGCCAGGGCCTGCAAGGCGATAACGAAACCCGCCTGCACCTGCTGCACGCCCTCAGTGGCCTACGCCTGGCGCTGCTGCCGGGGGTGGAATTCGTGGGCTCGGGCGAACCCGAAGAACCTCTTCCCCATGGCATCGATGGAGCGCCTTTATGATCGGTGATCTGGATATCAGCGGGGTGTTCCTGCCCACGCTACTGGTGCTGATGGGTATCACTTATGGCTTGTACCTGCTGGTGCACGGGGTGCTGACGCGCTTGCACTTTTATCGCCTGGTCTGGCACCGGGCACTGTTCAACGTGGGTCTCTACGCTCTGTTGCTGGGCGCTGTGGACTCTCTCAGTCGATACCTGATGACATGAAAAAACCTTTATTGACCATTGGCCGTGTGGTCCTGACGTTACTGGTGGTGACCTTCGCGGTCGTGGTGGTCTGGCGCATGGTGATGTACTACATGTTCGCGCCCTGGACCCGGGACGGGCATATCCGCGCCGATGTCGTGCAGATCGCCCCGGACGTGTCCGGGCTGATCCAGCAGGTGGAGGTGCGTGACAACCAGTTAGTGAAACGTGGCCAGGTGCTGTTCAGTATCGACCAGGACCGTTTCAAGCTGGCCTTGCGCCAAGCCCGGGCGGGGTTGGCCGATCGTCAGGAAACCCTGGCCCAGGCTCAGCGCGAGGCCAAGCGCAACCGTGGCCTGGGCAACCTGGTGCCACGCGAGCAACTGGAAGAGAGCCAGTCCCGCGAGGCCCGTGCCCAGTCAGCGCTGGCCGAGGCTCAAGTGGCCGTGGACGGTGCCCAGCTCAACCTTGATCGCTCGGTGGTGCGCAGCCCGGTAGACGGCTACGTCAACGATCGCGCGCCGCGGACTCAGGAGTTCGTCACTGCCGGGCGCCCGGTGTTGTCGGTGGTGGACAGCAATTCCTTCCATATCGACGGTTACTTCGAGGAGACCAAGCTCGACGGCATCCATGTCGGCCAGACGGTGGATATCCGGGTGATTGGTGACCGCGCGCGATTGCGCGGGCATGTGCAAAGCATTGTTGCGGGGATCGAAGACCGCGACCGCAGCAGCGGCTCCAATTTGCTGCCCAACGTCAACCCGGCCTTCAGCTGGGTGCGGCTGGCCCAGCGGATTCCGGTACGCATCGCCTTCGATGACGTGCCAGCGGATTTCCGCATGATCGCCGGGCGCACCGCTACCGTGTCGATCCTCAATGATCAGGCCAAGCAGGAGCCCGGGAAATGAACGGCGGCACACGCTGGGCCTTGGCCGGACTCGGCCTGATGCTGTCTGCCTGCCAGATGGTCGGGCCGGATTACCAGTTGCCCAAGGACGCGGCGGTACAACGCCAGGACTTACAGGGCGACTTGGCGGCCAAGGGCGCCAATGTGATCTCGGCGCCGGTGCCTGCCGATTGGTGGCGGCTGTACCGGGACCCGCGCCTGGACCAGCTGGTGCAGCAGGCCCTGGCCTCCAATACCGACCTGCGGGTGGCGGCGGCCAACCTGTCCCGGGCCCGAGCTCAGGTGGATGAGGCCCAGGCCGCTGGCGGCTGGAGCGGCGGAGTCAAGGCCGGGGTCGAACGCCTGCAGGAATCCGGGGAAGCCTTCCTGCTACCGGAAAAGGTACCGGTGGCCAATGTCGGCAACCTGTCCATCAGCACCTCCTATCAGTTCGACCTGTTCGGCACTTTGCAGCGTGGCATCGAGGCGGCCCAGGCCAATGCCGATGCAACCCAGGCCGCGGCAGACATTGCGCGCATCACCCTAGTGGCGGATGTGGTGCGGGCCTACACCCAGGTCTGCGCGGCCAATGAAGAGCGGGAAATCGCCGAACATTCCCTGAGCCTGCAAGCCCAGAGCACCGAGCTGACCCAGCGCCTGCGCGATGCCGGGCGTGGCGACGAAACCCAGGTCACCCGCTCCCAGACCCAGTTCAAGTCCTTGCGCGCCGAACTGCCGCGCTACGAGGCGGCACGCCAGTCGGCACTGTTCCGCTTGTCGATGCTGCTGGCCAAGCCGCTGGAGCAATTGCCGGCCGGCACCGGCGGTTGCGCCGAGTTGCCGCAGATCGCCCAACTGCTCCCGGTGGGCGACGGTGCGGCGTTGCTCAAGCGGCGTCCCGATGTGCGGCAGGCCGAGCGTCACCTGGCCGCTGCCACGGCGCAAATCGGCGTGGCCACCGGGGCCTTGTATCCCGATATCAGCATCGGCGCGACCATCGGTACCGTGGGCATCCTCGACAACCTTGGCAAGGCGTCCACCAACCGTTGGGGGTTCGGTCCGTTGATCAGTTGGAGCGTGCCGGCCAATGGTGCCCGTGAGCGCATCCACGAAGCCGAGGCGGCCAGCCAGGGCGCGCTGGCGCATTTTGACGGTGTGGTGCTCAACGCCATTCGTGAAACCCAGACCGGCCTGGCGCAGTACAGCGCGCAATTGCAGCGTCGCGAGGCCCTGGCGGACGCCGAGCAGTCGGCGCAATTGGCGGCGGACCAGACCCATCGTTTTTTCCAGGCCGGTCGTGCCTCGTTCCTTGCCGACCTGCAGGCCACCCGCACCTACACCGATATGCGCGCGCAACTGGCGTCCGCCAATACCCAGGTGGCAATGAGTCAGATTGATCTGTTCCTGGCCCTGGGCGGTGGTTGGGAAAGCGGACGAACGCAAGGCTCGCAGCACGCGAAACCCTGAGGCCGTTGCTATGCTTTGATCAGTTGCCAAGGCGCCGCGTGCAACGCGCCTTAAAGCGATCAAAGCATGTGATGGTCATGGGGATTCCAATAATGAAAAACCCTTATGCTCCGGGCTTCTGGTGCGCGCTCTGCGCCCTGGTGCTGCTGTCTGCCACCTACTTCTACGGCATCATGCTGGCCCACCAGATCGACAAGGCCCTGGTGTTCCTCGACAGCGCCAGTGCGCTGATTGCGGTAATGGCCATCGGCGTGGTGGCCTGGGCTTCCTTCCAGGGCCAGAAAATCAAGAAAAAACAGCTCGAACAGAGCAAGACACTGGTGGTCATCTGGGACACCAAGGTGGCCTTGCGCCGGGTTGAGACCGTGTTTGACCGCTACTTCTGGGGCAGCTATTGGCAACCGGGGCGGACCTTCGCCGAAGTCATGGGCGAGCTCACCGGCACGCCGTTGGAAAAGAGCCTGGAAGCGCTGAAGAAGCAGTGCATCCTGCTGGACAAGCAGGCGGATGACGGTCGCCACTGGCTGAGCAATGCCCGGGAGCTATCAGATGTCGCCACCGCCATGGCCCGGGAGCGTTATCAGCTGGATTTCTGCGACCCCCGTGGTGAGTCGCGGAACAACAGCGCGGTGATCGATCGGGATTTCGAAGTGCTGGTGTACACCTGGAGCGCGCGGCTCAAGAGCTTCGACCATCAGCTCGATGCCTTGGAAGTCGAGTATTCCTGAAGCCTGCCCCGGCTCTTTGGAGCCGCTGTCGCAGGCTGTGAGTAGCAGCAAAACTGACGCGCTGTTGAGATCGTCGAAGCCCTTTCGGGATCTTGTCGCGCTGCCGCGGTCGAGCCTGCGGCAGCGGTGGGAGTGCGCGCCGATCCTGCCTTCCAACGGGTGTTCCTGCGCCCTGCCTAGCGGCCCATCAACGGTTTTTCACACTCAAAGATTGGGCTCCCGCTCACCGCCAGTGGTAATCTGCGCCGGTTTTACGCGGAGTCGAGCCGCGACCCGTCATGGGTTCAGGGAAGACGACCACACCTTCAAACAACGGATATTGATCGGGTCAGACATGAATAAATCAGCAGGCGTACTGTTAGGAATCGTCGTCGCAGTAGGTGCCATCAGTGCCGGCGGCGCCTGGTACACCGGCACCAAGCTGGAAGGGGTTCTGCAACAGCAGATCATCGAGAGCAACAAGGAGCTGCAGGCGGCGCTGCTCGGTTACGACGCCACCGCAACCCTGGAACTGGTGTCCCTGGATCGTGGCCTGTTCAGCAGCAACGCCCGCTATCGCGTCAAGGGCCAGGGCGATGTGTTCCATGGTGATCTGGAACTGCTGGTCTCCGACCACATCGAGCACGGTCCGCTGCCCTTCTCCCGACTGGTGCGCCTGAAGTGGTTGCCAGTCATGGCTACCAGTCACTATGAGCTGGAAAAAAGCCCACAGACCGAGAAGTGGTTCGCCGCCACCAAGGGCGCGGCACCGTTGAAGGGCGTCGTCAATGTCGGCTACGACCTCGCCGCTGAAGGCACCCTGGAATTCGCCCCCATGGACTTGGTCCTGGATGAGAACTCCAACCTCAAGTTCTCCGGCATGAACCTCAACGTCTCCGTCAGCGACAGCCGACAGAAGGCCAAGATCGATGGCTACATGGACAGCCTGAGCCTGTCGATCAGTGCGCCGGATCAGGCTCCGGGCAAGCTGGAAATCAACGGCCTGACCCTGGCCAGCAACCTGCAGAAGAGCAGTTTCGGCTACTACCTGGGCCAGAACACCGTGGAACTCAGCGGCGCCAAGGCCACCTTCGGTGACAAGCAGTCGGTGCTGACCCTGAAGAACTTCGAGCAGAAGACCTCCAGCGAAGAAGCCGGTAGCACAGTGGCCGGGCGCGCGGATTACCGGATCGGTGAGATTGCTTTCGACGGCAAGAGCGTTGGTTCGGCCGAAATGCTCTGGAGCATGAAGAACCTTGACAGCCAGGGCATGCTCGATTTGATGCAGGTCTACCAGACTGTCTTGCAGCCATACCAGACAGCCGCGACCGATGCGGCCTCCCGTGGCGAGCCGGCTCCGGAACTGCAGATGACCGACGCCGAACAGGCCAAGGTTCGTGGTGCGGTGAACAAGGTGCTGGAAGCCAAGCCACAGATCGCCCTGGAAAGCCTGGCACTCAAGACCGGCAGTGGCGAAAGCCGTTTCAGCCTGAGCCTGGACCTGGCCAAGCCGCAGAACCTGGAACTGCCTCCGGCGGAGCTGGGCAAGCAACTGATCAGCCAGCTGGACACCAAACTGCTGTTGTCCAAGCCGATGGTGGCGGACATTGCAGCGCTGCAGGCCCAGGCTGAAGGCCAGACCGATGCCAAGCAGATCGCCGAGCAAAGTGCCGCCACCGCGGAAATGCTCAGCGCCATGGCCCTGGCTACCCAGTTGGCGAAGCTCGATGGCAATAACGTGGTGTCGACCCTGCACTACGCCAACAACGAAGTGAATTTCAACGGCCAGAAAATGACGGTCGAGCAGTTCGTTGGTTTTGTCATGAGCAAGCTGGGGGGCGCAGGCGCCCTGCAGTAAGCACTGTGTGGGTCGCCCTTGGCGACCCTTCAGGTCAATCCCCGGCGCCCGGCGCTGTGCAGAGCACAGGTCGGGCGTTGTGCTGTCTGGAGGTTGCCGGGCAAGGCTGGCTGGCACTGCAGATCGGGCTTCTACAGTGCTTGCTGCGGCTGATTCTGAATAATTATGGCAGTCCAGTTTCTCGACTAACCTTCGTGGAAGAATTCACCCAGAAAGCGTTTTTGGATCATTTGATCCCGTTTGCTGGGGCGTAAGGGCGGGGCGCAGAACTCCGGCTAGCCATGTAAGGATGCTGACGAAATGCAATACACTGTTCATCCCGCTCGCCGTTATGGCCTTCGTCCGTTGTTTCGTCTGGCGCTGTGCAGTCAATTGCTCTGGCCTGGGTTGGTGTTCGCCGACGCGGCCTATGACCAACTGATCATCCAGGCCCGTGCCGGCAGCTATACCCCGGCACTGACTCATTTGCGCCAGGTGCCGGCCAGTCAGTTGACCAGCGGCCTGGTCAGCGACCACCTGCAGATCGCCAGTTGGGCCGGGCTCGATGCCGAGGTGGTGAACGTCTATGAGACCCAGGCACGCAATCGCGCGCTGCCGGTGCAGGCACTGGTAGCCACCGCCAGGGCCTATCGCAACCTCAAGCAATGGGACAACGCCACTCGCCTGTATCGCCAGGCCCTGGAGCGCGATCCGCAAAATGCCGACCTGCAATTGGGCCTGGCCCTGACCCAGGCCGATGCTGGCCAGCCGGCCGAAGCGGTGGCTCGGGCCAAGGCCCTGGTGGCGGCCAAGCCCGACGACCCGACCCGGCGCCTGGCCCTGGGTTACGCCTTGACCCGCGCCAACCAGCCTTACGATGCCCTGAGCGAATACGACCAGGCCTTTATCCGCGCCGGTGACAAGCCCGACGTCATCCGCGAATACATCTATGCCCTGCAACGGGCACGCTTGCCGGAGCCGGCCCTGCGCCTGGCCCAGCAGCACCCGGGGTTGATCGATCCGCTGGTTCAGCGACGAATTCAGGGCGATCTGGCCGCCGAGCGGGTAAGGCTGGCGGAGCTGGCCACCCGCAGCGAGAAAGAACGCTTCGTGATCGCCGACCGCGCCCTGGCGGATTACGATGCCCTGTTTGCCGCATGGGGCACCGACTCCCAGGCCAAGGAGGATCTCACCCGCTGGCGTATCGATCGCCTGGGAGCGCTCAAGGCCCGTGCCCGTACCGCCGAGGAAATCAGCGAATACCAGCAGTTGACCGCTGATGGGGCGAGTATTCCCACCTATGCCCTGCGTTGGGTGGCTGCGGCCTATCTTGATCAGCGTCAGCCGGAAGAGGCCGCGGATTTGTATCGTCGGGTGCTGGCTGCTCCGCAAGCCGATGCGACGTCCCGCCTGGAGGACACCACCGGTCTGTACTACGCCTTGTTGGAAAGTGAACGCCCGGAAGAGGCGCTGAACCTCGCCAATGAACTGGCCGACAGTGTGCCGCAACGAATTCAGCGGACCAGGCAATCGGTCAGCGAGTTCAACGACGACTGGGTCGATGCTCAGTTGCTGGCCGCCCAGGCCGGTGCCACCGCCGCTGCCGGGGCTGATCTGACGGGTACCGAGCAACGTCTGGCGAGCCTGGCGGAGCTTGCTCCGGGCAACACCAGTGTGCGCCTGGCCCAGGCCGACCTATACCGGACCCGTGAGTGGCCGCGGCTGTCGGAAAGCCTGCTCAAGGAAACCGAGAGCGTGGCGCCGCGGGACGTCAACCTGGAAGTGTCCCAGGGACACACCGCTCTGGACCTGCAAGAGTGGCGGCAGTTGGATGCCCTGACCGACGACGTGCTTGAGCGCTTCCCGGAAAGCCGTCAGGTGCAACGCCTGGCCCGCGAGCGCGAAGTGCATGACATGGCCGAGTTGCGAGTCTCGACCTACGGCGGCAAGAGCTACGGAGGGGGAAGCAGTGGTGCCGGTGCCGTGGCCGGGAGCCGGGATTTCGGCATCGAAAGCCGGCTTTATACGCCGCCCATTGCCGAGGACTGGCGACTGTTCGGCGGGATCGGTTATGCCATGGGAGATTTCTCTGAAGGCATCGGCAACCACCGCTGGCAGGTCCTGGGGGTGGAGCGGCGAACCCGTGACATGACCCTGGAAGCCGAAGTCTCCAATCACTCCTACGGCTACGGCGACAAGACCGGTGCCCGGGTGTCCTTGGCCCGTGATATCGACGATCACTGGCAATACGGCGGCAGCCTCGACTACCTCTCGGCCAACACCCCGCTGCGGGCGCTCAACAGTGACATCAGCGCCAATGGCGGGAGTGCCTTCCTGCGCTGGCGCGCCAATGAAAGCCGCGAATGGAAACTGTCCCTCAGCCCTTCGCATTTCAGTGACGGTAACAACCGTTTCGAAGCATTGCTCACCGGGCGTGAAGGGGTTTACCGCTCACCGAAAGTGCAGGTCGATCTCGGACTGGAAGTGGGCGCCAGTCATAACACGCTGCAAGACACGCCCTACTACAACCCCGAGGCGGATTTAAGCGTCCTGCCTACCGTGACCGTCAACCACGTGCTTTATCACCGCTATGAAACCACTTGGAGTCAACAGTTCCAGGCCGGTGCCGGGACCTACAGCGAGCGTGGCTACTCCACGGGGGCCGTCGGGCTGCTCAGCTACGGCCAGCGCTACAGCTGGAACGACGTGTTCGATATCGGCGGTGTGCTGAGCGTGATCAACCGGCCTTACGACGGCGAGCGGGAAACCGATCTGCGCCTGGCGGTCGACCTTACCTATCGCTTCTAGAGGAGAGTGGGACGATGAGTTTGATCAACCGTTGCGTCCTCCTGTTGGGAGCCTTGATTCTCAGCGCCTGTTCCCAGCCTGCAGCTAACTTTGTCGTCCCGGCACAACGACCCTTGCCCCATACCGAGGCGCCATGGCCGAAGAACCATGTGCTGGGGATTGCCTACCATGACATCGCCGATCGCGACCCTGATCCACGGGTAGTGGGTGTGCGCACCGAACGGATGATCCAGCAACTGGCGTGGCTGCGGGAGAACGGCTACCGGCCGGTCACTGTGGACCAGATCCTTGCGGCCCGCAAAGGCGGCCCGGAGCTGCCGGCCAAGGCCATCCTGCTGACCTTCGACGATGGTTTTTCGAGCTTCTACACCCGGGTATTGCCGGTGTTGCGTGCCTATCAGTGGCACGCGCTGCTGGCCCCGGTGGGCATGTGGATGGATACCCCGGCCAACCGGCTGGTGGATTTTTCCGGCGACATGCGCCCGCGTGTACAGTTTCTGAACTGGGCACAGATCGGTGAGATCTCCCGTTCCGGGCTGGTAGAACTGGCCGCCCATACTGACCACAGCCATTTGGGCATCCTGGCCAATCCGCAGGGTAACCTGCAGCCGGCGGCTGCGACTCGACGCTACGATGCAGCCAGTGGCCGCTATGAAAGCGAAATACAGTTCCAGGCGCGGATGCGCAACGACATCACCGCTATCGCCGACAAGATCCAGGCCGTCGCCGGCTACCGTCCCCGGGTCTGGGTCTGGCCGTACGGTACCGCCGACGGCACTACCCTGCAGGTGATCGATGGCCAGGGATTCCAGATGGCGATGACCCTGGATGATGGCCTCGATACTCTCGACAACCTGATGAGCAGTCCGCGCCTGCTGGTGGTGTCGGATCCTGATGGCTCGCACTTCTCCAACAGTATTGTCGGTGTCGAGAGCAGGGCGCCGATGCGCGTGGTGCATGTGGACCTGGACAACGTCTACGACCCGGACCCTAAACAGCAGGAGATCAATCTCGGCAAGCTGGTGCAACGCATGGCCGACCTGGGAGCCAGCACCGTGTTCCTCCAGGCTTTTGCCGATCCCCAGGGCGATGGGCTGGCGCGCGAGCTGTACTTCCCCAACCGGCATCTGCCGATGCGGGCCGACCTGTTCAACCGGGTTGCCTGGCAGTTGCGTACCCGGGCCCACGTCAAGGTCTTCGCCTGGATGCCGGTGCTCAGTTATGCCCTGGATGCGCGGTTGCCCAGGGTCACTCGCTGGGACCCGGCCACTGGCCAGGCAGCGCTCGATCCCAAGCAGTATCAGCGGCTGTCGCCCTTCGATCCGAACGTCCGGCGGCTGATCGGCGAGCTCTATGAAGACATGGCACGCATGACCTCGGTCGACGGCGTCCTGTTTCACGATGATGCGCTGCTTTCGGATTACGAAGACGCCAGCCCCGAAGCCCTGCGTGCCTATGCAGCCAATGGCCTGCCCGGCTCCATCGCGGCCCTGCGTGATGATCCGGCGACCCTGCAGCGCTGGACCCGTTTCAAGAGCCGCTACCTGATCGACTTCACCAACGAGTTGACCACCAAGGTCCGGGCGATTCGCGGGCCTCAGGTACTGACGGCGCGAAACATATATGCCGAACCGATCATCAATCCCCAGAGCGAAACCTGGTTCGCCCAGAACCTCGATGATTTCCTCGCCAGCTACGACTGGACGGCGCCCATGGCCATGCCGCTGATGGAAGGCCAGAGCCCACGGCATTCCGGGCCCTGGCTGGAGGCCCTGGTGGACCAGGTGCGGACCCGGCCCGGAGCCTTGCAGCGCACGGTGTTCGAGCTTCAGGCCCGGGACTGGAGCCGGCAACCGACCACTGACCTGCCCGCCGCGCAACTGGCCGATTGGATGGGCCGGCTCAAGCGCCAGGGCGCCATCCACTTCGGTTACTACCCGGACAACTTCCTCGACAACACCCCGGACCTGAAAACCCTGCGGCCCGCACTCTCCAACAAATGGAGTCCTTGAATCATGATGGATAGAGTCTTCGCCCTGGTAGTGCTGGCGTTGGTGCTCGGGGTACCCCTGGGGCTGATCTTCCTGGTGACCGGCGAGTTCCTCATGGACTTCGTCTTCTATTACCCGCTGTTCATGTCCGCACTGTGGATCTCTGGCGGCCTGTATTTCTGGCTGCACTGGGAACGTCACTGGCCCTGGACCGACGACACCCTGCCGCCGCCCCTGGCCGGTGAGCCGCTGATCAGCATTCTGATCCCTTGCTACAACGAAGGGGACAACGTCGCCGACACCATTCAGGCAGCGCTGGCCCAGCATTATCCGAACATTGAGGTGATCGCCATCAACGATGGTTCCAAGGACAACACCGGCCAGGTCCTGGACACCATTGCCGCCCAGGACCCGCGCCTGCGGGTGCTGCACCTGGCACAGAACCAGGGCAAGGCCGTGGCCCTGCGCATGGGTGCGGTGGCGGCGCACAGTGAATACCTGGTGTGCATCGATGGCGATGCACTGCTGGCACCCAACACTGCGGCGTACCTGGTGGCACCGATGCTGGTCAACCCGCGCCTCGGCGCGGTGACCGGCAACCCACGGATCCGTACCCGCTCGACCCTGGTGGGACGGATTCAGGTGGGCGAGTTTTCGTCGATCATCGGCCTGATCAAGCGCACCCAGCGAGTGTTCGGCAAAGTCTTCACCGTCTCCGGGGTGATCGTCGCCTTTCGCCGCACGGCACTGCACCGGGTGGGCTATTGGAGCCCGGACATGATCACCGAAGACATCGACATCAGCTGGAAGCTACAACTCGATCACTGGTACGTGTTCTTCGAGCCCCGGGCGTTGTGCTGGATTCTGATGCCGGAAACCATCAAGGGCCTGTGGAAGCAGCGGTTGCGCTGGGCGCAGGGCGGCGCCGAGGTGCTGTTCAAGAACATCCGGGGCATCTGGGAGTGGCGTCATCGCTATCTGTGGACACTGCTCTTCGACTACTGCCTGTCCACTGGCTGGGCCTTCACCTTTCTGCTGTCGGTGATCTTCTGGGCATTGGGCAAGTTCATCGTCATGCCCGAGGCCATCGCGGTGCACAGCATTGTGCCGCCAGCCTTTACCGGCCTGGTGCTGGCGATTGTCTGCCTGGCCCAATTCGCGGTCAGCATCCTGATCGACCGGCGTTATGAAAAAGACCTGTGGAAAACCATGTTCTGGGTGGTCTGGTACCCCCTGGTGTTCTGGTTGATCAGCTTGCTCACCACCCTGGTCAGCTTCCCCAGAGTGTTGTTCGGCGAGCATCAGAAGCGTGCGCGCTGGGTCAGCCCGGATCGCGGTATCAAGCCCAGAGATGACGAAGAGGAGGTGCGCTGATGAAAATCATCCGGACTCGCCAACGTCCCTTCATGGTTGTGGTCGACGTTATCCTCACCGTGCTGGCCTGGGTGGGCCTGTTGTATTTGCTCATTCGCGGGCTCATCCCCTTGCTGGACAGCCACGAGGGACCGCGCATCGAAGCGAGCATGCTCGATGCCCTGACCACCTTGCAGTTCTATGCCTGGGTCGCGCTGCTCAATGCGGTGCTGTTGATTTCCTGGGCGCGTTACCGCCAGCGCCGTAACAAGAGTTATCCAGCGCGGCTGCCGGCACCGGTGGTGGACAACCAGCGCTTGAGTGAAAGCTTCAAGCTCAGCGACGAGACCTTCGCCCAGATGCGCCAGCCCGGAACCATAATCGTGCACAACGATGAAGAGGGCGGTATCAGCCATGTCACCACGCAGTTTTTCCGGATCAGTCCTGAGGACGTACAGCATCCGCCGCTGATCGTGGAGCCGCCAGCCCGGGTGATTCATCTGCGTTCGGAGGGTGATGAGGGCAAGTTATGAGGTAGGGCCTGGTTTCAGGTCGGAAACCTCCAGTGCGCTCCCACCAGCATTGTTGTGATGCAACTCCAGGCGAGAGGCCTGAGCGCGCTATCCAGACTTTTTGCTATATACCGTTCGTCTGTTTTTATTGGTACGGCACTCGAATTTTCTTTGAATTCTTGAAAAGTAGTTAGTTATCAAGTTGTTAGTGTAGTTATTAGTAATTGTGTCTTAGTTGATTTGTAGGCTTTTATAACGGCCATTTCATCGCTATTGCCCTCTAATAATAAATCACTATATGTCCTATAACCCTCTGTTTTAGTTTGGTTTCTCTTGATACTTCAAAAGTCTGACCGGTGTGTTCTATCCCGAAATTGAGCGTTGGTCCAAATGCTACGGGGCTCTGAAGGTCTACTCGGTGGCTGGTCTGCCTGATTTTTTTAACTTCATGATTAATAAGGATTTTTATTTCCATTTCCGATTGAGTGGTTTATTTCGATCTTTCTCCGTGGGTCTATCTCGCGGGCAGCTCATTTGACGTCCAAGTAGTGGCTATTTAGCATCGCCGCTCACGCCAGACGCTGTAGCTGTATTTCGAAGGATCGAATATGTCTCTCTCCACCCTCGGGATGAGGTTGTGTCAGGTATTGTCTTGCCTGTTGTGCTTGAGCATTGTGCCAAGCAGCGTCCTTGCCGCCCCTTTTAATAATCCCGGTGATCAGGAGTTGAT
>NZ_JAAARL010000034.1:0-49015 GCF_009908205.1 Pseudomonas sp. Fl5BN2
GGGGGAAGGGGTTAGGCAGGGGTTGGTGATGGGGTTTACCAATGTGGGCAGTGCGGAGCAGGCGTTGACGGTGGCGCTGCGGTTGGCTCGGATTATTGGGTGAGAAAGGGCAGCGGAAAAGCGGGGGCATATCGGCGCTGCGGGCCCCTTCGACAAAGTGCCCTTACTGCTCAAGGCAAACTTGTCATCAAAGCGGCTGAAGGCATTCATATTGATATGGAAATTTTGATCGAGGAGGGTAGATGACGATTATCCGGAAAGGAGTTGTTGTATCTGGGGAGTATTCTGGATGGAACATATCTATTGATGACGATCGTGAAGGGGGAACAGGTGGGTATTACTTGTTTTTGACTAGTAGCGATGGTCGAGCTTTTAATTTTTGGTTTGAGCTAGAGTTGCATCTTGATAATCACCTTTCTGAGTTTGATATTGGTTGGTTGAGTTGAAGTAAGTTTATTTTGGATTGACTTTTGCAAGATATTACTCCTATCCGCACACGCATACCTACGAATAGGTTGCTGGCTATGGATTCGAGGGGAAGGGGCGAGGATAAATAATGATTGAAGTTCCGCAGTTGAATGAGTTACTTGTCGCTCATAATTGCTTGCACGCGATTGGTATTCAGTTGAACGAAGATGGGGTGGCTTATGATTTGTCTCTATCGATTTCGGACTCTGAAAAGGCAGGGGCTGATGTCGTGTGTATCAAATTTATTGATGTCAGCCATTTTACGACCAGTGGTATTGGCGGCGGGCTGACTCAGTTGATGCACATGAACGTGAGTAAGTTGGGTTCGGGTTTTGACAGAATGCGTTATCAATTGGTCGATCTTGAAGATAATAAGCTGTCATTTTACTTCTCATCATTTTCGGTTGAGTAGAGGGGGCCAAAGAGAGCTAGCCCGTGGTTGGAACTGTGGTGTAACTGGTCGTCTCAATGCAGTCAGGTGATGCAGGCATTTGGCAGGCCACACCCCCTGTGGCGAGGGAGCTTGCTCCCGCTTGGTTGCGCAGCAACCACAACCGCCCTCACACCGCTTGGCCTGCTCTCTGGAGCCGCTTTCAGCGCCCGAGCTTTTCCATCGTGGCATCGGCCAGGAAGGACGACCGGCTCTTGATGTTGTGCTCGCGGACAAAGCGGCCGATCTGCTGAATTACATAACCCAGCAAGGTAAGGTTGGGCTTCTTGGTCTTGCCCAGGTAAGGCGTGATGCCGATGTTCAGCATGTCTCAGACCATGCCTGCGAAATCGGGGTGGGGGATGGGTACATATCCGTTGCTGCGGTCACGGCGGCATATGGTTTCGCTCTTACAGCGAGTCACTTTGAAAAGCCCAAAGTAACCAAAGGCTTCTGCCCCTCCACTCGGTGCCTCGCCTAGGCTCGGCATGCCCGAACTCCGGCATTGATCCGTGGGCCGCCGCCACAGGCCATCCATGGCCTGGGGCGGCTAACCCGGCGTCCTGCCGGGTTACCCACGGCTCAATGCCTGCGTTCGGCCATCGTGGTTAAAGGGGCAGGAAGATCAAAAGCAAAAGCCAGATCAAAGGCCAAAGCAAAGCCGAGCGCGTTTTACGCGCTTCTTGAGTTCAATGGCGTTCAGGATCCTTGCGCTGTTCGCCACTGAATCACCTCCAGCACCGCGCAACCCTCCCGGGTGAGCAGCTGCACCCCTCGGGTGACCCGCGTCAGGTTGCAGTCGGCAATGTCTTTCAGGTTAAGCGTGGACAGCGTGTCCATCAGATCCCGTACCACGGTGAAACGATGGGCCGCACTGCTGGCCAGATCGCTCAGGGAGGCTTGGGTGTCGAGGTAGAAAACGGCTTGGTTGGCGTCGTGGGTGTCGACGGCGGTAAAGCGCGAAAGTGGCTGGTCAATCATCGGTACAGCTCCTGTGCAGGGAGCAATCACCTGGGTTGCCGACGACGAAGAAAATGACCGCTGTGCGCGCCTATGACGACCGGAGAATCACCGCGCACAGCCGTCATCACATTCTGTCGCGGGCACCGGAAAGGCGACTGCAAAGGTGTTTGGGACGCTGATGCTGCGTTGTAATTCGACCGGCTAAGGTCGTCGCGGATGTTGCTGCGAGGGAGAACTATAGGAGCGGAGGTTGGGACAGGCAACGGGATGCTGGAGGGGATATTTGAGTGAGTGTGTCCAGCGGCAGCATTGGCTCCGGTAAGAAAGTAAAGAGAGTTTAAATCGCGCCCTGCTTTTTAGGGAGGTATGAGAGGCAGCTATCGGCCAGAAGCAGACCTCAAAATGAGCCTATGAAATTAGGGGCGACTCAGCATTGGTGCCCCCATTAGAAATGGCTAGACACCTAAAGAGCTTATTTCAAATAGATATGTTGACGATACGGCTCTCTCACCTAATATTAAAAAACACTGTTTTGGTCTCAGTTCAGTTGCTAGAGGAGAAGATATTGGAATGTTTAGCTTCCAAACCTCAAAGCGAATGCCTTCGCCGTGCTTGTTCGTACTAGGACTGATCCTCGTTGCACTTTTGACTCAAAATTCGTACGCATCCAATCAGGGCACGAATGCCTTCTCAAATTTATTTCCGCTGCTGGCGCAGATATCCGATCAGAATCACCCTGTTAATCAACCACTTGAAACTGAAATAAATAAAATTGCTACTATTTTTTCGGCAATTGCCAAGGAACTGGATGGCATGGGCAAACCGGTACCTGCTCCTTTCCTGTCTTCCATTGATGCCTACCGGGAACAACTTCTGCGATCGCTTAACTTCACCAGCGCAAATGAGACCACGGCGCTGCTTAAGGAGGTCAGCGAGGACGCTGAAATCAAAAGAAGATATCTGGTAGCGACTTCTGGATTTTCCGCATTCGATCGACCGATGTTGGTAGTGGTTAGCGTTTTGACATTCCGTGGAGAAAAAAGCGAACCTGGCTATACAGTTACCTGTAATTCATTTCGTGATGTCATGGCGAAGGGGGACGCGCGATTCCCCTTCTCTTCAGACACTAACAATGCTTCTTTGCCCTTACCACCAGGCCGTTATCGGCTGCAAATTTATAAAGGACAGACATTGGTACACAGTCGAGACATTCGTGTGGGACTAAGTTCGAATACATCAGAGGAGGTAAAAATAGATGTCTCGAACTTCTAACGCCCCTCAGCCTGATGTCAAGCGTGTATGGATGCCACTTCTCTCCCTGTCGGCATGGATAGTAGCTACTTTCTGCTCAGGCTTCAGCTTTGCGATAAAGTTATCATCTCGCTCTGATATCGACGGGACCATTCTGCTCTGCGCAAATATATTAGTCGCCTTACTGGTTGGACTTCTAACCCTGTTTGCATACAAAAAGCGTGACCAGAGGGGCAAAAATATTTGGCTGCGGCTTTCCTACATAAGTGCCACGATATTTCTTATCACCTTTGCTTTATTCCTAATCCTTCGAGCGACCTGGACCTGCCAGTACACTTCGGATGTTCGACTTGTGACCGGCCCAACTCCTACCCTTGACTTATCAAATTACCTATCAACTTTCGAGCCTGCGAGCCAACCTTCCTGTTCTGACCTTCTTTCCGACTATGGTGGCGCTACCGATCGCATGTATTTTCAAAATGATTTGACTATACGCTTCGTTACTCTGGTACTCACTTTCTTCGCAATGTGGTGCTCATTGGCTTGTGCCGTTGTTTCAATAGCTTATGGCCTCGGCGCGAAAAAAACCACGTCGTACAAAAAACGAGGTGTGCCTTGATCGGTATAACGCGTTTTCCGATAGCGCCATTCGCCGTTCTTTTGATGCTGCTTTTGTCGATAAATGCTCGTGGTGATGATATTGGCGAAGCATTCGCACAAGCCCAGCGCATTGGCGCGCAACGCTGGAATGTTTCAACGGTAACCCTGCAGTCAGTAGAGGGAGAAAACGTCGCTGCTGGAACGGATGGCAACGTACTTGTGGGCCGCAACTTTGCTACACGATTTACGCGGGCTATGACACCCACCAACAGGGCTTTGGCCCTTGAGTTTGTCATGCTTCACGAAATGGTTCATGTGGCACAAAAAAAGGACATGCCGGACACGTCACCGGCCGACCCCGCACGTAAACCTTTTGAATGCCAGGCTGACATGCTGGCGTCCATGGCCATTCTTGATTCGATGTTTGAAGACAAGTCGGAAAACCCGGAAAAAGGACCAAAAGCAGTTTTGAGCACTGCGCGATTGCTTAAACAAGTTGGAGCTGGTGAAGAACCGAGTTTGCCAGTTTCCGCCAATGAGTCTGGCCATCTGAATAAACGTGAGCGTGCACTGGCTGTTCACTTCGGCTTTCTAAGAGCGTTGCTCAAGTGGTTAAATACTTCCGGACAACAAGGTGATCGTGTAGAGAAGTTACGCGCGACAACGCTCAGACTGCTAGGCCCGAAAAATAGCGAGGACGAGTACGACTGGAGCTTAGGTTTGTGCAATGCCATTACACGTAGCACTAAGGACGCTGTCGATGCAATTTCCTTGAATACAACCTTTGACTTAAACAATGATGTCAAGACGGCCGACTTCGACAAAAGCGAAAATCTTGTTTTCACAAACAACACATCCAGGACGTTGATCGTTCAACTTATTGCACTAACAGGAGGTTACCCAAAGGAATCTCCTGAGAAATATGAAGATTATATATTCACGGATGCCTCTTACGGCTCAGTAGAAATCGCCCCCCATTCAAAAGGCAAAATATCCACTGGATATAACTTTTCATCGCTAGACTCGGAACGTTACACTCCAATATTCTGGGACTATCCATTCGACAAAAACACCTTGATATCTGCCTCGTATACAGGCAGCGAAGTGCCAGATCCGAACTGCAATAGCGGCTGGAAAAATCTTGGGTCTAGCGAAATAGAGCAAATGGCCGCGGCGATGGTTAAAATCGGACTCGCAAGTAAAGATGGGTTTGCGTCTATTCTCGCAGCCCCGGTAACTCCAGGGCTAGATATTGCCGCCTACTACTCGACCACTAAAGTCCCTGGGGCTAAAGAGGTTATCATCTACCACAAATCATCCAATCCGTTTACATCAGCGGAACTCTATGATGGTGACGATTTCAAACAGGCAACACGCCTCTTCGAACAGACCGCTGAGGCCTTTAAAAAGCTATGTAGCACAGAAGGGGTAAAATTCTCATCCAAAGATACTGCGGACGGTTCCTCTCGACGTTTGCAGGTCGCCAATCTAACCGGCTACACCGAAGCTGACTTGATATTACATACACGTGTATACACTGAAAAATCCGGAAATATAACAAAAACCTATCAAGTTTCATGGAATATTTACGCCAAAGATTAACGAGTAGCATTGGCTGGAGAGGATCATGAAGTACAGGCTTGCGTTGCTTGACGACCATCCGACTACCCCTCTCTGCGGCCTCTATTGGCAATTTTTACGCATCCTTTTCTTCATATTCTATGGATCATCCATCTCGCTCGTGTCCTCCGCACAGGAATCAGAATGTAAAAATCCTTTGCTTATAGAAGAGCCGAGTACCTTGGGTATGCAATTTGCTGTTTCGTCGGACGGTACTTTGGTTGCAACCGATGCTGTAGACGGTTCTGGCGCTGTCATGGATATCACTGTCCGAAATTTAGCCTCTGGTGACGCTATTCGACGCTGGTCTTTCCCCAAGGAACACCTGCAGAAATTGTGTTTCGTCGATAAGAGCCGACTTCTGGTGGCCGGTAACAACTCAGGCACACTTCGTGTGCTTAATCCAGATACGGGCGAGGTTGTGACCAAAACTAGCGAAGCCGTGCTGTCTCCGATACTCGGTTTTGACTGTCCTGCGAATGGCGGTACTACGCTTACGCAATTTGCCGTTCCACGCGGAACGATAGAATGGCTATCGGCAAAACTGGAACCATCCGGAAAATTCGAGATCGGTCCCGGGACAACGCTGATAGCGTCAGCCACCCTGCAAAATCGAGCGCTAGTCCTAACAAAAACCGAGCTATCAGAGCAGCCTCCGGACTTACAGGATGTACTGAACGGCGAGGAAAAACCCACCACACGCTATGCACTACTCATGGTAAGCGCACAAAACAATGCGGTGTTGTGGCGCAATGAGTTAAACGTAACGCCGTGGGATACCGTCATGCTGGATTCGTCAGGCAGTGTGGGCGCATGGATGGATGAAGAGGGATATCTTCACATTATTAATGCACTCAACGGTGAAGAAACCGCGCGGTCACAACTTGCACCACTTTCATCCCCACGTTTTACCTTCAGCGAACAGGGGCGATTTCTCGCTATTTCAGAGTTGGGTGAATGGCATTCGTTTGTCGTTGATACAAGCTCCGGCAAAGTAATTGACCAGACACAAACGGAAGAGATTCTGGCCCTTCGAGAAGATGGTAGCCCCCGCTTACTGCGGAAGTCGGGAAACGAGGGTATTGAGATTTCCTCCAGCGGGACAGACGGCGCCGACGCACAGAGCATTCAGGGTCGCTTGCAGATCCCTTCGCTTGTTCCCCAGCCACCAGGCCGCCTCTTCCTCAGTGGCCAAAAGTTTGATTACTTACTCAAAATGAAGGACCGCAAAATTACGCAGCTTGTCAAGCCTTCCGAAGTGATTGTCACGCTTGCGGCGAGTATGACGTCAGAGAACATCTTGCGGATATACGAGCGGTCCGACGGTAATTGGTCTATCGGAAACCAAGATGGCAAGGATGAACCTGTGCGTCTCCCCCCAGACTCCAGAGGTCTGTCAGTCGCTACCCTAGGCGAAGGCTCTGGGCTATTGATGGCGTCCGTCAAGGCAGACGATCTTGAGCGAATCAAAACGGCCTTGGATGCGTGGTCCGATACGATAGGGAATGATGGTCAATTGTCTGAGCTGAGCAGCGTACTGGTCTCAACCAATACCACGCTCTACCAAGTAGAATTTACGGGCGCAGTCAAGAAAATTAAATCATTCAAAGGAGCTGTTTCGGCTATGCAAATTAGCGATGATCAGAAATCAGTCGCTAGATTCCAACCTCCTCATTTACAAGTCTTCGATTCCCAAAGTGGCCGAAGCGAGTTCAAAACAGTCATTTCCGACGTCACGACTACTATCAAATTTTCCCCCTCCCATCCATGGATAGCCTTTACCCGTGACTCGAACATTGAAGTTAGAGACTGGCGCAACGACGTTTTGGTGACCAACATCACTCGTGACCGGGCACTGGGAAATGGCTTCGAATTTTCCACCGACGGGCAATCGCTCATTTACGCCGATGGAGCGACGGTACACATTACTTCGCTACTACCGCCCCGCCCCCCCAAAAAATCCGAGCAAAGCCAAAAAATCATCAACTACACGGCCGATGGCGCAGTTGAGTCAATAGCTGCGCTTAACGACAAGTTCTTTGCTGGCATATCTAGTTCAGGGGCAGTCAATATCTGGAAAATTGGGCAGCCTTTGCCCGTAGCGCGGTTGGTCTTTGAAAAAAATGGAGCATGGACGGTAATTGACGACAAAGGTCGCTTCGACACGTCCTCTATCGAGACCAATCACGCGGTCCACGTTTTCAGTAAGGGAAGTGCAGCGAATCGACTGACACTACGTGATTGTCGCAACATCGCTTGGGTTCCAGGGTTGCTGGACGAGGTACTCGGAGAAGTTATACCTGAAAAATGAACTGATACATCGCCTTAAGTTCATTCGCGTACATTCTCTGTTTGGAGAACCCCGTGATGGTGTAGTGGCCTAATACCCATATTACCGGCCTGACAGTTCGCATCTGGCCGGTAGTAGCCTGTGATGAACCGCTGCTATCGGCCGTTCTCTGCCTGTCATGTCTCCACTAATCTTGCTGCTCAAAAAGCGGGCACATGAATGGTTAAGTCGAATGCAAATAGGTGTGAGCCCCCCGCAATTACCCACCTGTGACCTGAAGATGGCCAAGAGCAAATTGTGGCTCTAAGGCATCCATTCAAAGTATCTGGTCAACCCATGTAACTGAGTGGTGATATGCAACGCAAAAGGGGTGGTTAGGTAGTGTGCAATTTCCCACTAGAGCGCCGGTAGTCGGTCCAACGCACAAATGCGGTCCATTTTCGGCGCATCAGCCATGGGGACGCGCGCGCCCGAATCGACATTGAATATGTCAATGTAACAACCGCTCAGCGCGCCCGGGTTGTCGACAATTCCTCCTTTGATCACGTAACGTGAGCCCGGCGTAAATTCGCTGACGAACGCTACGTTGCATGAGCGATTGGCGTTGGCCATGCCGCGCATTATCAGGTGCAGCGGTTTGCCGGCTTCAATCGGGAAAAAGCCTTCTGGCGTCGATACATTCTTGTAAACGGAAACCAGTTGCCGTCCCTGCCCACCCTGCGCAGTCGCCACGGCTCTGCCGTATTTGCAGCTGATGGCAGGCGCCTCGTCCAGAGACACGTGGTTTCGATGATTCTCCATCGACACCAATTCGCTGCGGATAAGTGCCTGAGGCGCCCCTGCAGGCACAAGGTATTTCGGCACTGGGGCACAGCCTGCAAGCAGCAGAATTGAACACAGGTAAAGAGGTTTCATAATTTCCTTATTGATGTGGGAGCAGGGCGGTATTAACTAGCCTGATGAAGCTCCCTAGTTTATTAGGTGGGGGAGCGGCCGCTCTTGGCTGATTGTGTTGAAAAGTTCGGTCCTTCCAGACTGCTCGCGTACAGACTGCTGAAAAAGCCTTTTTTGCTCGCACCTACGCGAAGTTTGAGCCTGGAATTCTCTGTTCAAAGTAAAGATTTCAAACTCAAGCCTGTACTTTTCTGTCTTGGCACACATGGCCGATTTTCTCAACAAAATCGGCCGAAATCTGTCCATCACGAATGTTAGTAAGATGGCTGTTTGCTGTTTGCGGTGATCATTGCTGTACGCAATATTTTCGCATTCGTTGATTTGCCCTTTTGTTCAGTCAGGGCGAAGGCGGCATACGTGCGTCGGCCAGTATTTTCAAGCCGGACCTCGATTCAACGTTGCCAGCAGGCCGTGAAACGCTTGCACACCTCAAAGCGCTGATCCAGATCGGCCATGCGTGCCTGATGTGCGCTCAGTGTTTCCTTCAGCAGTGCTTGCTGGGTTCGGTAGTAGTACTCGAGCATTTCATTATTGGTCGACATTGCCTTGCTACGGTCGGCCGCTTCGCTGTCGGGCAGCAGTTCCTTGATCGCCGGGGTGTCGAGCAGACCCAGACGGTTGCCGTAGTAATCCTTGTACAACTGCAATGAACGGGCCTTGGTGCTCCTCATCTCATTGGCGAACTGCTCCAGGTTCTGCTGATACTCAGTCCAATAGGCATCGGGCAGGCTGAAGGCGAGGCGCTGTTTGCGTTCCGCTATCGATTTGTCGAGCAGTGTTTTCTGGACCGAAGGGGAATCGTCGGCGTCGGGCTTCATTTTCGCGACGACACTCGCGTCGACGATCTGCGCGATCAGCGCTGCACGTTCCGCTGACTGCGGTTGTGCTTCGGCGGGCTTGGGGAAAATAGGGTTGTGGCCAGCGCAGGCGGGCAGGCCTTTGTTGGTCAGCACGATCGGCGAGCGCACAGTCTTGCCATCGATCTGGCGCAGACGGCTAAGGGTGACCTGGCAAGTGCGACCTACTTGGCGGAAGTCCGCTTCGTACTCGCCGCCGCTCTGCGGGGTAAAGTTGAACCCCACGGTGCACACGCTGCCGGTGCTCAAGGTATTGGCTCGCGCGAATAGCTCATGACCCGGTTGCAGCCGCACCTCCAAGTAGGCCTTGGCATCCTCGGGTGCAGCGGCACTCATGGCTGCCCGTCGCCGGGTATTGGCGCTGAACAGGTTATTGAGCAGCCCCGTGGTTTGGCCGCCGCAGTGTTCGGCATCGAACAAGTCGAGCGTCGAGCTGTCACTGCTGCTGATAAAGCGCAGCTTCGCCGCATCGGGTGCACTGGCGTCCGGGTAGGAACCGTTGAAACTGCACCCGCCAAGTAACAGCGCGGCAATGCTTACAGCGCCACGCACGCGCCATTGGGAAAAACAGAACATGTTGATAGATCGTCCTTGATGCACGGGTGGGCGAAAGGCCATCATGCTAAAGAAGGCAGTCGCCGCCGTCCAGCGCGCCTGTCGTCCCTGAATTTTTTTGGGGATTTTCTTTGTCTCCCACCGAGGTAGCGGAATGCTTGACTCGCGCAACATCTTTGCAATCGGCCTGATCGGATTACTGGCTGGTTGTTCGTCGATGCCAGCTCAAATGGCGTTGAATTCGCCTGTTTATAACGCGCAAAACGCGGGTCTAGTGGTCGGCACGCTGCTGGAAGGCGGCCCCTACGGAACCTACCTTGAATTTCGCGATATCAAGAGCGACAAGACTTATGGCTGGGGACCCAAGGATGATTACTCGGCATGGCTACCTGCCGGTGACTATGAAGTGAGCCGCCTGGGTCACCGTCGCGGGGTCATGGGGGCTTACTCCAAACCGCTGCGTTTCACCGTCACCCAAGGGCAGCTCAATTACCTTGGCGAGATGGTCTACGGCTGCTCGGCCGTCGCGCAACCGGCTGCGGTGTACGGCGTATTGAACTGCGGGGTCCTAGCGCTTGGCGAATGCACCGTCCCCAGCCCTAACGTGAACGTATGCGTGGTGGATCGCCAGGATCAAGCGATCAGGCATTTTTTGCAGCAACACCCCGAGCAAGCCCCTTTGCCCGTGCGTAACGCGGTCATGTCGGCAGCAGCCTCTGGATCGAGCGTCCGCTTTCCCTAGGTTTTGTGCGAAAAGTCGGTGTGGGTGGAATTACCGCCATGATTGGCTGAAGGCCCACATGACAAGGCTCTACGAACTCCCCGACGCATCGTGGGAATTGATCAAGATCTGGTTTCTCCAGAGCAGAAACTGGGTCGTCCATGTAGCGATGATCGTCTAGTACTCCACTGTGGGTTCTGTGCTCGGGCGCTGCTTGGCGCGACGACGGTACGTTTGACCGGATACTGGAGCGCTTGCACATCCAATTGAACCGGGAAGGGCTGATCGATCTGGACACCTGGATGATCGACTCTACTGCGGTACGTGCAACCCGAGCCTCTTCAGGAACCGGAAAAAAGGGGGGCTGAAGAACCACTGGATCATGCGTTGGGCCTAGTCGAGGTGGCCTTACTACCAAGATGCACATGATCTGTGACGCCAATGGCGTGTCGTTACGCTTCATGCTTTCTTCAGCCAAGCCAGCGATATCGCCCATGCACAACCGCTGCTGGATCAGGTACGAATTCCCGGTAAGCCGGGGCGACCACGCAAGTGCAGTCGCTGGTTACTGGCTGATAAAGGCTATGACGCAGAACACCTGCGTCACTACTGCGACCGGCATCGAATGCAGCCGGCGATCCCACTGCGGGCTATGCCACGCAAGCCCCGGCTCTTTGATCGTAGAAAGTATCGGCAGCGGAACATCATTGAGCGGATGTCTGGTTGGCTAAAAGAGAACCGCAGGATAGGCACCCGCTACGACAAATTGGCCAAGAGCTTTGCAGCTATGGTCACCTTGGCTGCAGCCTGCGTTGTATGCGGCAGTACTTTCGTACAAAACCTGCATCGTCCCTTCACGCGGACGGCCACGAGTGAGCAATGGCAACCGCTACTCAGAATGGCTGTTTCGAACGCTGAAATACTGCTCGAAACGGCCCAAGGATGGCTTTGCAAATTTCGACGCCGCTCGCAGCCGGGTGCGAGATTTTATCCGCTGGTACAACCATGAGCTCCGCCACAACTGCATCCGCTTCGTACCCCCTTGCGCAGCGTCATCGCGGCGAGGATCAAGAGGTGCTGGCCATGTAGCAGCAAGTCCCTTATCGACCTAAGCATCGCTGGTCAGGTGCGACGCGTAATTGGCAGCCCATCGGCGCCGTCACACTCAATCCAGAACGGAAGTAACAGGCCCTGAAAACAGTGACATAACAATACGACTGACGTAATAACAAACTTGCAAAGCGCTGGTGGCGAGTGTAGAAGGTGGAAAAATTTCTGGAAGTGCCGAAGTACATTTAAAAAATTAGTAATAGATGGAGATGATGATGGCTGAAGGGAATCAGGCTATTGGGGAAGTGTGGGCGTTAGTTGGTGGTGGTAGTGGCAGGCGCGGAACTAATGATCGCCTTGTTTGCCCCCGTTTACTTGCCGATCAGCACGGCATGAGTGCTCTCTGTTACGCCCGTGTGTACAGGGTGGCGTATGCGTGAGTTCATGAAATTCGATGCGGCGGAACCTGCTTTAGTTGCCCGTAGGCGCACCGCCCGTGCTTTGTGTTCCACCATCAGCAATAACCCTGATGGTCGGGAGCCGCTTTATAAACTCCTGTTTGGATCAGTGGGTGAGGGGTTTGAACAGTGGGGCAATTTCTTTTGTGAGTTTGGTTCGAACATAAACATTGGTGACGGTGTTTTTATTAATGCCAATGGGGTGTTCCTCGATGCGTTTGAAATAAACATCGGGAACCGTGTGTTTATCGGGCCTCATGTCGGTATTTATACCTCTAACCATGCCAAGGATCTTGAGCAGCGGCGTCGTTATATAGAATTGGGTGCACCTGTAGTCATTGAAGATGATGTATGGATTGGCGGCGGCGCAACAATCTTGCCGGGCGTCACAGTGGGTAAGGGGTCAATTATCGGTGCGGGTGCTGTCGTGGCAAAGTCGGTTCCGCCACACAGTAAAGTGCTGGGCGCTGGTTCTCAGGTTTATCCGATCTAATCAATAGAGGGCATAAAGGGATGTTTGTCTATCAGTCACGCGTGAAAGACCAAATTGTTGGCTCTGTTAAAGATGTCAGTGTTCATGCAGAGGGTGGCATCTACACGGATGCGATTTCGGGCATGTTTAACGTACCGTTCGGGTATTCGTGCGACCCCATCAAGCAGCATATTTCCAAAACGTTGACGGATCTGCCTTTCCACCCCAAGGATCATTTCTATTCGTCCGAGCTGTTTGAAACTTCAGAGCTGCTGCTCAAACGCGCCAAGATGGAAGATGGCGGCTTGCTGTATGTCAACAGCGGCTCGGAAGCCATCGAGTCGTCGATTGCCATGGCCTTGGAATATCACCAGCGCAAAGGCAATACGTTCAAGAAGAAAGTGATCTGCCGCAAGCACTCCTATCACGGCGCCACCTTGGGGGCCCACAGTATTACCGGCAGGAACGATTTCAAGGACCTGCGTTGCAGCGGTTACGACACGATTCGGATCAACCCGCCATTCCCTGTCGTTCACGAAGGTCAGGCGTTGGAAATGCACAGCGTGGCGGATGTGGAGAATATTATTCTTCATTATGGTGCGGAGCAGATCGCTTGCATTATTTTCGAGCCGGTCAACCATTTGAAGGGGATGCGGCAAACTCCCCGCGAGTACCTGATCGGTATTCGTGAACTGTGTGACCGTTACGATATTGTGATGATTACTGATGAAATCGTGACCGGCGCCTCTCGAACCGGAGAGTTCTTGAATACCCATCAGTTTGGGGTTTCTGCCGATATCGTCGCGCTCGGGAAAGGCATCAGCGGTGGTTATTACCCGGCATCCGCTATGGTGACATCCCATAAAATCGCCTCGGTGTTTGACAAGCCAGAGCCGTGGATCCCGTTTTCCTACTCGCATACCTATGCAAGCAACCCGGTTTCGATCGCGGCCATCAATGCGTCGATGCGCGTGCTGGAACAGATAGAGGCCGCAGGGCAGTTACAAAAACTCATTACAAAGACTCAGGCGCTGTGTCAGGAAATCGCCGGGAATGAGCGGATCGCCCGAATTGAATCCCACGGCTTGCTGATCGGCATAACCCTGGACTCAAGCCTTGGGGAGCAGGCAGGCAAGAAATTGGGTGGGCTGTGCTTTGAAAGGAAGTTGATTATCCGAGGTGAGGAAGATTGGGCTTGCCTGGCGCCCGCCTACATCATGTCAGAAGAAACGCTAAGTGACGTGTTCGAGGTGTTGAATGAATCAATTAGTCAGTTATGACCTCGAGCCAGTTGCCAGCCTGTTGACGCCGTTATATGGCATTCGTCAAAGCGTGCATAAACGGAAGGCGTACCTGACGGCCGATGAGTATGTGCGTGCCAATGAGGAAATTGAAGTCGGTATTGCCGAGTCGTCGAAGTGCCAGACGATCAACGAACTGTCGGTAGCCATCGCCAGACAATTTACGCCGTTCTATTCAGACGTAAGGGTCTGCCTGGAGCGGATTCATGAAATTGCCGGTTACGGAACCCTGGCATCTTGCCTGTCGTCACTGAACATTGCCGAAGCACTGTTTGCATTGGAACTCTGCAATGCGGCAGGGGTGGCCAATCAGGATCTGGTGATTGGCAGGGGGCATATTGCGCCATTGTTTTATGCTTATCGTCATGTGCTCAACGGTATGCCTTTGGCTTTTTTGGCTGCGGTTCACGACAAGATTCCGGCTGTTGTCAATAAACACTACGGTTTTGCCTACAGCATGCGGCATAGCCTGGGCGAGGGAGTGGGCATTGCGCTGGGGCGGGCGAATACCAATCGTGATGCACGTGTTATCTGTGTGGCGGGTGACGGTGAGTTGAACGAAGGGGTGTCTTTCGAGGCGATTCGCCTGATTGGCGAACTTGAGGTCAAGAACCTGACGTTGATAGTGGACAACAATGGCAGAGGGATTGACCCACTTCCCGGGAAGTTGAGGCCGGAGTATTTGGCCGCCTACTTCTCTGATGTTTATGAAGTGGATGGACACGACACCCAGGCGATCAGTGAACACATTCGCCAGGCAGAGAAGGACCATCGGTCGGCCGCGATCATCTGTCATACCGAAAAAGGCGTTCACTCCTTCAAACGTGCCAGCCATCAGAGTTTGATGACGTCAACGGACGATCAGCAGAAGAATGATCTGAGGAAAGCTTCCAGTTGCAGTCGAACGGCCGACATTATCGAAGAAGTTCGGTCAGGGGCACCTGTCCATGTATTCACCGCGGATCTGGCCGCTCGGTTTGGCCTTAAGTCATTGTCCGGTTATTGCAACACCGGCCTGGCCGAGTCAGCGTTGCTGACCTGCGCGATGGGGTGCCCGGATGATGAACTGAAGTTTGTCCTGACCGATGACAAGTATTACCTCAACGCGATAGATGTACTGCACTCTGCTTTGATTGCCTGTCGTAATTTGCATGTCATTGGCGCTCGGAAGAACGGTGTGTGGGGCGGCGCTACGTACGCCTCAACCGTATTCAGCTTGCTGACGGAAGAAACCGTATACGAACTGACAGACCCTCTCGATCTGTTGGCCTGTATTCATCGGCAGAAAGCACTGGGTGGAAACGGCCTGTACTTAATGTACGACCAGCCCATGGAAAGAGTGTGTGCCCTGAGAGAGAAGTACCGGAAGCTGTCTGAAGATATCTATATTTTTCAGCCCGAGTTTGCCGCCGGTTCATTGATAGTGTCATCGGAGTCGATGGCGTACGAAGCCTTTCAGGTCGCCACGACAAAAAGATGCACACATATTCGTTTTCTGTCCGTTCGGCCGGATCTTGAGTTGGTTAAAGAGATGCTGAGCCAATGTGCCGAAATTATTGTCGTAGAACATAACAGTGGTCGCTTCAACCTGGCTGAATACATTGAGTCCAGGTTGCTGGTTCGAGTTCGCAAGGTCTTCGGTGATGCCTATGAGTGGCCAACAATCGAGACTTTCCAGGCAAATGTTGCACCTCAAGTACTGGGTGCATTGTTGGCTGACCCGCCGTACGCATTAGTTAATTAGACTCCGCACGTTTAAATGCAGTTTCAACTATTTATTGGTTTTTCGAACCCTGTATAGGGTTCGGCAGGCTTTCTATGGATTCAGGAGCAGTGGTTCATGACGCAGGGAAATAAAGCGCAAGGCAAGTTGTCCGGTAAAACCATGATCGTTGTGGGCGGTGCCAGAGGCATCGGCGCCGCGATTGTTGAAGTACTGGCCAAAGAAGATGTTCATGTCTACATCTTTGATACTGACCGGACACCCAATGCAATCAACCACTATCAAACTCAGGAGGTCAGTGGTTATCAGGCGGCTCGCACGCTGGCGGCGGATCTTGTGGAGCAAGGGCTTTCGGTAAAGGCCATTGCAGTCGACGCAACGTCTGAAGCCCAGGTCATAGAAGCCGTAGGTGGCGTTGTCCATGAGTCAGAGCACTTTTACGGCCTGGTCAACGCCATTGGCAGCAGCCATCTGATCAACACGGTTGAATCATCGCTGAGCGAGTTTGACGCGATCGTGCAAACCAACCTTACAGCACCTTACCTGACGTCACGTGAAGCTGCCCGCGCACTGATCCAGAGAGGCAAGGGCGGCGCGATCCTGAACATCAGCTCCATTGCCGCAAAAGTCGCCTTTCCTGGAATATCTTCCTACTGCGCCGCGAAAGCCGGGTTGCAGGGCTTCTCTGGCGCCTTGGCGCTGGAGTTGGCCACTCACAATATCCGGGTCAACTGCGTTTGCCCCGGCATCGTCAAAACCAATATGTGGAAGTACCTGGAGAACCGCCTCATCGCGCCCAACGAGTCGCTGGATGACTTGTGGGCTCGCATGGAGGGCCTGATCCCGTTGGGTCGTACACAGATCCCGGAAAACATTGCCCGGTTCTGTCTGGCGGTGCTTGAGAACGAAGACATCACGGCTCAATCCCTGTCGGTCGATGGCGGAATGAACCTGTATGGATGACGCCGTTGGCACTACGCCTCTTTTGCGCGAAGACCCGAACACCGTACTGAGGATCAGTGATCGTGTGTTCGCTGCCGAGCATTGCGCACAGCTGCGTTATGTAGCGCCGGTTCTGAAAATGCGAAGCGAACCCGGTAGCGATTCGTTCAATATTCCAGGGCTTCATACGGTGGACAGCTTGGGCACTTTGCTCACATCCGTGACGGGAGAGTTTGCCCTTGGCGCTGACATCAAGTTATTCAGCCTGGCCAAGTTTGATGCTGCAGGGCTCTTTCTTGAAGTCGGGCTGCACAAGCTGAAGTTCGGTGTTGAAGAGTACGGCAGCAACAAGAAGATCGTATCGGTGCATTCATCGCCCTATAGCGATGAAGTCAATGGCATCGAGGTAAACGATGAGCCTGTGCGGCTGTTCATTTCGCGAAGTGGGGATGTGTTCTCGTGTTATCTGAGTGGCTCTGAGGGTGCCGTGGTTTTTCATCGGGCGTTCTATGTGAGCAACTGCCCGGATGAAGTGCGCGTCGGGTTTAGTGTGCAGTCGCCCTTTTCCGAGGGAGCGGTCGGGGAGTTTTCCCGGATTGAAATATCCTCACAGTCCATGGGACTCATCAGAGAGTGAGCAGGTATGACGAGCAAAGACACCTGGTTGATAGTTTCTGATTTTGACGAGACGTTTATGCCGGTCTTGTCGTCTCGAGAGGCGGATGCCGGGATAGACAAACTGGAAAGCTGTTTGAATCAACTGAAACGCAAGCACCACCTGTTATTTGGCTGGGCCACGGGAAACAGTCAAGCGGTGGTCCTGGACAAGATGAAGAGATACCCCGAATTTCCCTGGGACTTTGCACTGACCAGTCTGGGAACCGAGTTGTACTGGAATCACCCGGACCGTGTTCTGGAGGATGAGGGTTGGCCGTTACAAGGCGCAGGCACCTTTCCAGAGCGGGTCATAAGGCTGAGCGCCCTGTTCGAGCAAGAGGGTATTGAGTTGACGTTGCAGTCGGAGGCTTTCCAGCAAAAACGCATTCGGGGTTATTACTTGAATGCCGATGGCAATGAAGCGATCGCCATCGAGCAGATCCATAGACTCTGTTTGCAGGTTGGTCTTGAGGCCTCGATTACCTACGCCAGTGCCGCCGCCGGCGACCCTGAGAATGTCTACGATGTAGCCATCATGCACCCGGGGTGCGGAAAGAAGCAGGGGGTCGATTTCATCGTCAAGAAACATGAGATTTCCCCCGCCAGGGTCATCTCGTTCGGGGACAGTTGTAATGACATCGAGATGTTGAAGGCCTGTTCACATGGTTACCTGGTGGGCAACGCTTCGCATGAGGCCAGGCAGGCGTTTGATCGTGTTGTTGAGGGTTTCTATTGTCATGGCATCGTTGATGGTCTTCAACGGCATTTTTGAAATGGGATATGCATCTACATGGACAGTACAGTGCACACGGAGCATCACAGTGATAAACAGATATTTGATATCTACTTCGGGTTTATCAATACCTACACCTTGTTTTTTGCGGATGAAGTAAAACTGTTTGATCTGCTTGAAGGCAAAGCGCTGAGGCTGGGTGAAATCGGCTCGGCATTGGAACTGGCACCTCGGGCGGCACAGGCGCTTGTGGCTATGTGCACCAGTCAGGGGCTGCTTGAGAAGAGTGGGGAGTGCTATGGCCTGACGTCTTTGGCGCAAGCGTTTCTGACCCGAAAGTCGGAGACCTCGTTCAGTGGGGTCCTGCAATCCGCACGCCACAAAGAAGATGCGTTCTCTTATGCATTCTTCAAAGAGTCGATGCTCAGTGGAGAGTCCGGGTTGTTCGGTGAGACGGATCTGTTTGAGAACAATGCGCAGGACCAGTTACACAGCGAAATTTTCACCAAGGCGATGCACAGTAAAAGCAAAGGACCGGCTCGGGCCTGGTCGGGTCGGATTGATCTGTCCGGGTATACCTGCCTTCTGGATGTGGGCGGTGGTTCGGGTGTTCACTCTATTTGTGCGTTGGAGAAATGGCCTGAACTGAATGCCGTAATCTTTGATCTTCCCTATGTCTGCGATATTGCCGATACCTACGTCGAGCAGTACCGGATGGCGGGGCGCATCACAACCCATAAAGGAGACATCTGGGCGTCTGAGTATCCAGCCGCCGATGTGCATCTTTACAGTGATATCTTTCATGATTGGCCGCTGGACAAGTGTCTGTTTCTGGCCAAAAAGAGTTTTGATGCACTGCCCAGCGGCGGCCGTATCATTCTTCATGAGATGTTTTTTAATAAAGACAAGACCGGCCCACATAATGTCGCGGCTTATAACGCGAACATGTTGCTGTGGACCCAGGGTCAGCAATTGTCAGAGACCGAGATAAGGGAGTTGCTGACGATCGCCGGTTTTCGCGATATTACAGTTTCCCGCACGCAATACGGTGACTGGAGCCTGGCAACCGGAATCAAGTATTAAGGTTGCTGACAACCAATGCCCTATGAGGGCGTTCTGATTGCACAGTGTGAACTCAAGGTCCGGCGCATTCGCCCCGGACTTCACTTGTGTCTTCTTGCGGGAGATTAAAGTGATCCCAGTACGTTACCGTATTCTTTGTATTTACTCCGGCATGCTGGCGTTGACCCAGTATGAGTGGATGCGTTTTGCGCCTATCACGGATCAGGTGTCCACCCAGTACGGTATTACTTATGGGGAAGTCGGTTCACTGTCTTTGGCTGTGACGGCACTTGCATTACCGCTGGCACTTCCCAGCGGTGGCCTGATTGACCGGATATCGGTGCAAACAGCCTTGCGTATCACAGCCATTGCCATGTTGTTGGCGGCATTGATCCGGGTGTTACAACCCCATTATGAATACCTGCTTGCCGGCCAACTGTTGTTCGGGTTTGTTCAACCGTTGACCATGTCGCTGCTCGTCAAGTTGATGATCACCTGGTTTTCTGAAGATGAACATGTGCGGGTCACAACGCTGTTCAGTACGGTGATTTTCCTGGGTATAGGCTCCGCGTTCATGATTGTCCCGTTGACGGAGGAGGGGAACGTCAGCAGTTCGTTGTTGATTGACGTCGCGATCCTGGGGCTGATTGCGCTATTGACCTTCATTTATGTCCCGCGAGATGGCCCTCTTGTGCAAACAACGTCCGCCCCGACCAAGTCCGGCGGCCGTTTACTGGCGGAGGGTATCGATTTATTGCGCACGGCTCCGTTCACGGCTGTTTTGCTGATGATTTTTTTAACCAACGGCTATTTCTCCGCCATTACGACATGGCTGGAGCCGATCCTGTTGCGTCAGGGGATCGATGCCCAGGTTTCAGGATTTATCGTTGTTCTGATGTTGGCCGGTGGTATCGCGGGTATGACGTTCATGCCTTTACTGGTGCGCAGCGGTGCAAGCGTGGGGGGCATTCTGTCCGGGGTTTCATTGTTGGCAGGGGGAGGCACGGTACTGCTTTTCACCTCTGGTTCCCCTTGGATATTGAGCCTGGCAGGGATCGTGATCGGTGCCGCGCTGTTATCTCCGCTGCCTCTTTTGCTGCAACTGATAGCCGACACTGCCGGACTCTCCAGGTCTGGGACGGCGACCTCAATTTTCTGGTTAGTCGGCAATATTGGCGCCACGATAATGATCGCGACGTTGGGGGTTATCGCCGACCACGGTGACTGGGGAATGGCAGCGGTATTGCTGTGTCTGGTTCTGGTCGTCCAGATAACGATTTCTCTCATGGGCTTTCGAATGGTCGGTGCTCGTACCACCTGACTTCATACGGTTCTGTGTACATATCCGTTGCTGCGGTCACGGCCGCTTAGGGTTCCGCTCTTACAGCGGGTCACTTTGGATAGCCCGGAATGCCGGCCAACCCAAAGTAACCAAAGGCTCTCTGCCCCCGCATCCGGCGCCTCGCCTAGGCTCGGCGTTCCCTCACTCCGGCATTGCTCCGGGGGCACGCCGCCACAGGCCATCCATGGCCTGTGGCGGCTAGCTCGGCATCCATGCCGAGCTGCCCCCTGCGCAATACCTGCATTCGGCCTCCTGAAGGGGCAGGAAGATCAAAAGCCAGATCAAGAGCCAAAGCAAAGCCAAGCGCGTTATACGCGCTGTCGTAGGAGCCGGCTTGCCGGCGAATTGGCCCGTAAGTCATACATCGCCCTTGCTGACGCTTGCACAATGCCTGCACTCGGCTTCCTGAGGAGGCAGGAAGATCAAAAGCCGGAGAAAACCCATGCGCGTTTTACGCGCTTATTGAATTCAATGGCCTTCAGGGCTCCTGCCCAGTTCGCCACTGAATCACCTCCAGCACCGCGCAACCCTCCCGGGTGAGCAGATGCACCCCTCGGGTGACCCGCGTCAGATCGCAGTCGGCAATGTCTTTCAGGTTAAGCGTGGACAGCGTGTCCATCAGATCCCGCACCACGGTGAAACGATGGGCCGCACTGTTGGCACCTAAGGGATGCGAATGCCCAATGCGTTTAATGTTGGTGTGTCCATCTGCCCGTTCACGGTCAGGCCGTTGTCCGTTTGAAAAGACATCAGCGCTCCTCGAGTCCCTTTACCCATCACTCCATCGATTGCTCCTTGGTAGTACCTGCGCACCATTAAGGCCGTTTGCACTCGTATGACCAGGTTGCTTTTCTGTACTTCGCTAGGTCGTGTTCGAGTAGTCGTTGAGGTCGTGCCTGTCGATGTACCAGATGATTGGTAAAAAGAGTTGCTGGTTGATGAGCCGGAAGAGCTGCTTGAACCGTAATTCGAGCTGCTTGGTGTGTTGTAGCTGCGAGTGCTCGTGGCAGGAGGGTTGTAGTAGCGAGGCGCGCTATAGCCACTTGATCCACTGTAATGAGAGCTATGGGAGCTGTGCGAGCGGTGTGAACTATGCGAGCGGTGAGCTGCGTACATATTGGTCGCGTCAGGGGCATTGAGCGTGTCGGCAAAGACTGGTGGCTGACTCTTCTCCCGTGGCTCCCAATTTGCATCGGCAAGTGGCATTGGGTTGGCCTGGGCAAGGTTGATACTCGCGACCGGCAACAGGGTTATGCCCCCAATCAGGATTTTCCAGCGATCAAGCAGTTTCACTGTGCGCTCCTTGCGTAGGCATTGAATGCCTCAGTTGATAGTTTTTTTATCCCACGGCTTTGCCAGCGCGCGGTATGAGATTTGAAAAAGCCCGAGCATTGATGAGCTGCGGCGCATTGTTGGCAGGTGTCGATGAACAGATTCTTCCAGTCTGAGATGCTCTGGCGTGCAAAGCGTGAGAGATGCGCAGGCACCAGGCACAGAGGGAGGTTATAGATTGAGACCGGCAATCCTCGGTTGTGCAGAAAGTAGATGGCCTGACTTAGCGACTCCTGGTAATCCAGAGGATCAATCCACAGCTCCTCATAATGCTTTCGTGCTAAGCCAGTACTCTCTATACCCATCAGTGCAATATGTCGTACGAAGGGCAAATTACGGAAAATGTAGTGAGCGAGCTCTGGAAGTCGTGGCGTGGTCAGTCGGTTGAGGACGACGCGAATCTCGATGATCTGGTTGGCTCGAGCGAGGTTGTACAGCCCTTGGAGTGTTTCGCTAAAGGCCCCTGGCGCCTGCACTACGTGGTCATGATCTCTTGCGTTGTCGGCATACAGTGGGATGCCCCAACTTAGTTGCGGATGTTGGATATGAGCAAGTGACTCTATCCAACTCGGATCCTTGAACAGCCGGCCATTACTCAATACATGAATAGATTTTTGTCGAAGCACAGTTTTGCACTTGGATAAGATTTCCAACAAACCGTCGCGGTAGAGCGTGGGCTCCCCGCCGCTGATGCCTAGGTTCTCTTCACCAGGATCCATTAGATCGATCAGACGAAGGTTCTCCTCAATGTGCCAACGATCATCAATATCCTTAGGTGGTTGGGAACACATCAAGCAGAGGCTGTTGCAACGATCAGTCATGAACAGCAGGTTACTGTCGGAGCCGCGTCGATAGAGAACTCGGACGATCGGGCTTCCAGGTGTTATGGCAATTACGTCACCAGGGCGAACGACATCTGGATCTTTTGGGGAGTGAAGTTGCAGCTTGCCTACCTCTGCATTCCCGCTAAGTTGTTCCGGAGTAAGGAAGCCTCCAACGGGTAGTGATAGTAAGCGCGGGTTACGTTGAAGCTCGGCATCTGGCAGCCACAGTATTAGATCGTCGAAGCTCACGTCCCCAGCGCAGATGGATACGCCTTGTTCAATGAGTTCGTCCACGGTGACGACCTTCAACAGCTTAGGTTCAATTAGATGCTGGATCTCGAAATGGGTATCTTTTCTTAGCATCGTTCCTACCCTCGATACCCAGGGAAGAGGACTTCGGAGTAGGCGCGACGATTTAGCCAGGAAAGCAAGACGCGTTGGATATCATCGTCGCCATCTCTCAATAGTTCGAATAGATGTTGAAGTAGTCCTAGATTTTTCTTACAGAAGCTACTGAAGGCACGGTGACCAATCGGATCGCCTTGGCGTGCGAAGTGTTCCACAGGGTCGGCGCCGCAATAGGGGACGAGTGCGCAATCCACGCAGCCCGGTAGTGTTTCGGCAACACCACTTGTTAGTAATGCCTCCATGACTGGTGAGCGTAGTAGCTCGGCTAACGGCTGATGCACGCTGCCCAAACGCAAACCATCCTCACCCATTTCCAGCAACATTCTTGCTTCGTCAGATGGGTACACGTAGCCATCGTAGTTATAAACCAAGGCTGCGGTGCCGGCACCGGCAGGTGAGCGCAGATCGACATAGCCAGATGAGAAAGGCGTGAGGATGTTCTTTAGCAGTAGACTTGCGTAGCTCTCTGATAAGTACACACCTTGTTGATTGATCTCCAGCAGGTAAGCCAGCGCTTCCTTGTAGAACGCCAAATAACGTTCCATCGAGTAATCCAGCCGTTGTGCACCCTTCGAGGCGAAACCGTAGGGACTTAAGGGGCGAAGGGAGATACTGGAAAACCCCTGGGCTACATACTCGTCGATGATCGCTCTTGGTTGCTCAAGGCTCTTGGCCGTTAACGTCGTTAGAGCCGAGACAGCTTCATGGCCGAGGTGTTCGCGGACGCGACGAATGCCGTCGAGGGTTCGTTCATAAGAATCTCGGGAGGGAGTGGGGCGGTTAGCGTTGTGTAATGACGCTGGCCCATCGAGCGAAGTAGAAAACTGGATGTGATGCTTCTTGGCGAAGACGATAACTTCTTCGGTCAAGTGATGGAGTGTGGTTGTGATGACGAATTGGATATCGCGCTGTTCCACGACGTTCCGTTCCACTATCCATTCGATGATCTGGCGGACGCGTTCAAAGGCCAATAGAGGTTCGCCACCTTGGAACTCTACCGTGAGGGCTCGAGCGTTCGACTCGAACATGCGGTCTACGGCAGCACGTGCATCTGCTTCGGAAAGGTCATGTCCAGAGCCACCCAAAGGTGCACGTGATACTTGGCAATACTGACATGTATGGTTGCAACGCAGAGTCACCACAAACAGGTGTAATGCAGGACCTTGTAGGAGGAAGTCTTTCCGACTGCGGTACTGCGCCGCCATCTCCGGAATTGGATCGTGTTGATCTGGCTCGTAAATAAAATGACGAGCGAGTAGATCCTTGTATAGAGAGGTTCCTGGCTGTACGCGCTTAAAACTTAGATCTCGAAGTTGTGGATCGGTGACATGGAGGTACTCGCCTGTTTCGGAAGTAAGCAGAATGTCCCGTTCATTTCCTGAGTTCATACGCATGAAGCGAAATGGCAGGAGGCGATAACCTTGGGTTTCGGTGGCTATCAAGGTCACTGAGGCAACCCACATCCAGTGAGTGCGGCACGTGCCAATACTTCTCGCAATCCAGCCGTTTCACTATGGATATGGTCACGTAAAGCAAAGTCATTCAGATGCTGGAGAACTAGCGCTCGTGCGTGATCAATAGATAGGGCTGTTTGGGCGCTGGAAGGGTAGATCGTGAGGTTGATAAAGCCAGGCTCAGGAGTGATCTGAATAGCCAATTCAGCGGCCAAGCTATAGGCGGTTCTTTGCGCTGTGCTGAGAGGGTATGCGGTGTCGCTGAGGTGCAGAGTGACTGGCCATGTCATCAATATCAATCCTTGAAAGCCCTGAAGAGTGTGCGGATTTTGCCGAGTTCCTGGGCGATTGGCCATCATTCGTCGCAGCTTTCTTTAAAATATTTCTGTGCTCGCGTTCTTGACTGCAATCGATTGGATTTAATGAAGTCCCGGCCAGGCGGTCCTGCGAGCGGCAGCTGTCAAATCAGCGATTTCCCTGTGGGTGTCGGCTGCCAGCAAAACTCGTCAACGATGACGCGGAGTTACCTTCTTACCGAATGCACTTGGGGCGCTTGGCGTACAAATCCGTTGCTGCGGTCACGGCCACTGGCGGTTTCGCCCTTACGGCGACTCACTTTTGAAGAGCGCAAAAGTAAGCAAAACGCTCCTGCCCCCGCATCCGGCGCCTCGCCTAGGCTCGGCGTTCCCTCGCTCCGGCATTGCTCCGGGGGCCCGCCGCCACAGGCCATCCATGGCCTGGGGCGGCTAGCTCGGCATCCATGCCGAGCTGCCCCCTACGCAACGCCTGCGTTCGGCCTCCTGAAGGGGCAGGAAGATCAAGAGCCAGATCAAAAGCCAAAGCCAGATCAAAGGCCGAAGCAGAAGCTAGAGCAAAGCAAAGCGCGTCTTACGCGCTTGAATTCAATGGCGTTCAGGACTCTTGTCCAGTCCGCCACTGAATCACCTCCAGCACCGCGCAGCCCTCCCGGGTGAGCAGATGCACCCCTCGGGTGACTCGCGTCAGGTCGCAGTCGGCAATGTCTTTCAGGTTAAGGGTGGACAGCGTGTCCATCAGATCCCGCACCACGGTGAAACGATGGGCCGCACTGCTGGCCAGATCGTTCAGAGAGGCTTGGGTGTCGAGGTAGAAAACGGCTTGGTTGGCGTCATGGGTGTCGACGGCGGTAAAGCGCGAGAGTGGCTGGTCAATCATCGGTACAGCTCCTGTTTGTGGAGCAATCACCTGAGTTGCCGACTACGAAGAAAATGACCGCTGTGCGCGCCTATGACGACCGGAGAATCACCGCGCACAGCCGTCATAACATCCTGTCGCGGCACCGGAAAGGCGACTGCAAAGGTGTTGTGGACGCTGATGTTGCGTTGTAATTCGACCGGCCAAGGTCGTCGCGGATGTTGCTGCGAGGTGGAACTATAGGGGCGGGGTTTGAGGGCTACAACCGTGCATTTGGTGAGATGTTTGAGCGGTTATGTCGTAACAATTAGCGACTGTTGAATCAGGTGAGTTGCCCCTGACCTTGTGGACAGACTTAAAAGGCAGCTTTCGGCCAGAAGGAGCCAGTCAAAAGCGCCTAGGAAGGCAGTGGCGACTCATCATGCTCATCCGTGGGGAGCGAAAGCTTTCCTCTTTGCGTCCTCCGCCCCGCCTTTTGAGGTCTAGGGTTTGAGGTGCAGCGAGTTTTCCGATTAGTAGTCTGCAGCTTGAAGATCCCAGCGGCGCGAATCAAAAGTTCGCGCACTTGTCCCTCGTTGCCGGTTCGTCCGGGCCAATTGACCAGCTATCAGCGCCTTGAAGAACGCTCCACTCTTGGCCAATCACCCGCGTTATAGGGCCATTGTCTTCACTAGGGGCACATGCTTGTTTATTAAAAAATAATTTACAGACCGTAAGCATTGCTGGACAGGGTTTGGTTGTTTAGGTATTTTCGGGGCACAGTGCCAGCATAGAGAAAGAACTAAATGGATTTTGACTTTTCGGTTGTCTATGACTCAGACGAGAATGAGTTTGACGGCCTTGATATGTATTACGGCTCTCGCTCAATGCAGGGCATTTCGGAGGCCATTGCCATTGCAACTCATGGCATAGTAAATGAACGCTTCATCAGTAAATCCACTGCTGCAAAGGGGTTCAAGAATCGATTCAAGACAAGTTTTGAGGGATCGTTTAAACAGCGATTCCGGATTACGTTTACTTCACCGGAAACAATTTCGAAAATTACAAATATGGGCGCTGCAAGCTACATTCAATTACTTAAGCACACAATCAATCAAGTCACTGGCAATGATGTAGAGCTTACGAGGCGCACTGCTAGATCAACAGCTAAAAAAATGTATTTCAGTGAGGATATAACCCATCGCCTCACAACATCTTTGAAGGAAGTTCACACCCCAATCAAACACCAAGGATACAAAGCAACGCTGCTCGCAGGCCAGACAGCGCTCGCGGTGTTTGACCAAAAATCACTAAGCTACTTAGAAGAAGAGGTAGTAAGCCCCGAGCGGGAGACTCTTGTTGTCGGAATCAGCCGCTTTAACGCCCGTACTGGCACAGGAAGATTAATATTTGACTTAGATGAAGAATCGTACAGCTTTATTCCAGCGATACCATTTACACGGGCAGTAAAGCGCGACCTCATCGCCAGTCTAAGGGGAGTGGCAGATAACGAGTTTGTTGCGTTGAGGGCTGAAGTCACACGAGTCACTTCTAACGACGAGTCGACAAAATACTTCCGGCTTCATCAAATCCAAAAAATCCAACCTGCCAATGAAGGCTAATATAACAGTTACAGTAAGCACCTTGTTAGGCTGCCTATACTTCATCTATTTCTATCTCCTAGATGAACCACTTACTAGTGGTAGCCTAGGAACGTTAGGTGACTTTATTGGGGGGAACATAAACCCCATCCTGACCTTTATAACCACTGTACTACTGATTGAAACCCTTGCACTACAGAGGAAGGCTACAGCGGTTGCCGTAAAACAGGCAGATGACGCCAAAGAGAGCTTCGAAGATCAGCGCTTAGTTGCGAAAATTCAGATTTTCGAAAGCTCTTTTTTTAATCTCATCAACCTTTGCCTTGATACGTGCAAGAGCGCCGAGATTACTCATAGTTCAAAAAATATAACGGGGCTCAAAGCATTCGAGTTCATCGAAGAAAAGTTCACGAGAATTAGAGAGCAAGGGGAACCTCCCAGTGATGTGTTCAAAGAGCTAGACGATGAACATGGTGATATATGCTTTAATGCTATAAAAAGCTTTGGAAATCTTTTTGCCTTCATTGACGAGAGCGCACCTGCCAGCGAGAAAAACAAGTACATATCGATTGCCACGCGTATGCTGCCAACCTGCATAATTTATTTGATATGCATCGCAAAACTCCATACGAAGTGGGAAATCGTCAAGCCGTTCGACAAATGTGGCTTTTTCGAAAAGAAAGGAATTACCGACCTTCTGGAAGGTTTCAGCTAACTTTTAGTCAGGACTCTGCTTTAGATCATACACTTCGATAGAAACCTTTTGCTCTGTTCCTCCGACCGGTTCTTTCAGGGGAAATGGCAATGTAGGCAGGTGCACAGTTGCGAATGTCTGCTTCTGGCCGATAGCAGTCTTTCACTAAGTTCAGCAATAAATACCTCTACTTAAACTAAACAGGCGCCGCACAATACGCGGCGCCTATCCACTCAATGCACAATCTGCGCAAGAAACGCCTTCGCCCTCGGACTCTTTGGCGCCCCAAAAAACTCCTCCGGCGGCGCATCTTCCACAATCCGCCCCCCATCCAAAAACAACACCCGCTCCGCCACCTGCCGCGCAAACCCCATCTCATGGGTCACGCACAACATCGTCATCCCACTCCCTGCCAGTTTCACCATCACATCCAACACCTCACTAACCATCTCCGGGTCCAGCGCCGAGGTGGGTTCATCGAACAACATGATCTTCGGCTCCATGCACAACGCCCGGGCAATCGCCACGCGCTGTTGTTGCCCACCGGAAAGCTGGCTCGGGTACTTATCCGCCTGATTCTCAATCCCCACCTTGGCCAGAAACCCCCGGGCCAGTTCTTCAGCTTTTTTCCGCGACAACCCGCGCACGGTCATCGGTGCCAGGGTGCAGTTGTCCAGCACGCTCATGTGCGGGAACAGGTTGAAGTGTTGGAACACCATGCCCACTTGGCTGCGCACCTGGGCGGCTTCGCGGGTGTTTTGCGAGAGGTCGGTGCGGTCCACCAGGATCCGGCCTTTTTCGGCAATCTCCAGGCGGTTGATGCAACGGATCAGGGTCGATTTGCCGGAGCCGGAAGGCCCGCAAAGGACGATGCGTTCGCCCTGGCGCACTTTGAGGTCGATGTCGTGCAGTACATGGAAAGCACCGTAGAACTTGTTCACCCCGGCAATATCGATCACCACTTCACGTGGGTCGGCAGCAGGGCGGGCAGGCGCTTCGGAAGCGGCGGGAAGCGGGGCGGTCTGGGGCTGCATGGCGGTTCTCCGTCGGTCAGTTGAAGCGCTCGGCGCGGTAAGGGGTGGGGTCGGTAAACGGGGTTTCGCCGGTGACCATCTGCGCCAGCAGTTGGCCGCTCACCGGGCCCAGGGTCAGGCCGTGGTGGGCGTGGCCGAAGTTGAACCACAGGCCAGGGTGGCGCGGGGCGGGGCCGATCACTGGGCACATGTCCGGCAGGCACGGGCGGCGGCCCAGCCAGGGTTCGGCGTCGAGGCGCTCGCCCAGGGGGTAGAAGTTTCGGGCCAGGGCTTCGCAGCGGCGCAGTTGGATTTCGTTGATCGGGTCGTCGCGGTCGGCGAATTCGATGCCGGTGGTCAGGCGGATGCCGCCCACCATCGGCGCCAGGACGTAGCCACCCACCGGGTCGAGGATCGGGTGCTGCAGGCGGGTGCCGGGCAGGGCAGCGTAGTGCATGTGGTAGCCGCGCTTGATCGCCAGGGGAATGCGGTAGCCCAGGGGCTCGAAGATGCCGCTGGCTTGCGGGCCGAGGGCGACTACCACTTCCTGGGCGGTGATCGGGCCGAGTTCGCTCTGCACCTGCCAGCCGCCTTCGATCTGGGTCAGGGTCAGGGCATCGCCGATGACGAATTGGCCGCCGCGCTGCTTGAACAGTTCGGCGTAGCCCCGGGTCAGGCCGCCGGGGTCGCTGACGGTCTTGGGGTCGAGCCAATGCAGGCCGCCCACTATGTCGGGGTGCAGGCCGGGTTCCAGGGCCAGCAGTTCGGCGCGGTCCAGTACCCGGTAGTTGAGTTCGTAGTCGCGCAGGTCGGCGGCGGCGCGCTGGGCGAAGTCGAAGGCCTGCTGGTCGTTGAAGGCTTCGAGCCAGCCGCCGTCGGCGATCAGCTCCAGCATGTTGGCCGGGCGGGCCAGGGCCAGGTGTTCGGTGACGCAGCGTTCGATCAGCGGCAGCATGGCGCGGGTGGCGGCAGCCAGGCCCTTGGGCGAGGAGTGGCGCCAGTATTGCAGCAGCCAGGGGCCGGCCTTGGGCAGGTGGCGCAGGCTGTAGCGCACGTCCGATTGCTGGTTGAGACCGTAGCGCACCAGCTTGGTCACTTCCCGGGGGAAGGCGTAGGGAATCACGCTGGCGCGTTCGATCAGCCCAGCGTTGCCGTGGCTGGTGCCGTTGCCCGGAGGCTGGCGGTCCAGCAGCACTACTTGGCGGCCGCGGGCCTGCAGGTGCAGGGCGCTGCTGACGCCGACGATTCCGGCGCCCAGAACTAAGGTTTGGCAATGCATGGTTCAGTCCTTATGACAGGGGCCGCGCGGCGGCCCGCTAAAGGGTTCAGTTCAGGTGCCGGCCCAGGCGGCCTTCCAGGTATTTGAGGCTGCGCCGCACCACTTCGACGATCAGCAGGTAGAGCACCGCGGCCCACAGGTAGATCTGGAAATCGAAGCTGCGGGAGAAGGCCAGTTTGGTCACTCCCATCAGGTCGTAGATGGTCACCAGGGAGGCGATGGCGCTGGCCTTGATCATCAAAATCAGCTCGTTGCCCAGAGGCCCGATGGCGATCAGCAGCGACTGCGGCAGTATCACTTTGCGAAACGCGGTCCAGCGCGACAGGCTCAGGGCCTTGCAGGCTTCGCGCTGGCCCTGGGCCACGGCCAGCAGGCTGCCGCGCAGGATCTCCGCCTGGTAGGCGGCGGTGTTCAGGGTGAAGGCCAGCAGGGTGCAGAACCAGGCGTCGCGGAAGAACCACCACAGGCCCACGTCCTGCCAGAAGCCTTTGAACGAGCCCAGGCCGTAATACAGCATGAACAGCTGGGCCAGCAGCGGCGAGCCGCGGAAGAAGTACACATAGGCCCCGGTGAAGCGCCGCAGGAAACGATTGCTGGACAGCCGCCCGAGGGCGATCAGCAGGCCGAGCACGGCGCCCAGGCTGAAGGAAATCGCCACCAGCTTGGCGGTCACCAGCAGGCCGTCGATAAAGCGCGGGCCGTAACGTTCCAGCAGTTCCTGGTTGAGGAACAGGTTCAGCAGGTCATCCAGGTTCATGGCTGCAGGCTCCGTTGCGCACGGTTGAAGCGCCGTTCGAGAAAGCTGAACAGGTGCCCCGACAGCGCCGAGAAGAACAGGTAGCCAAAGCAGGCCACGCTGTAGAACAGCATGGGTTCCTTGGTCACGCTGACCGCGAGGTTGGTCTGGCGCATCAGGTCCACCAGGGAAATGGTCGACACCAGGGAGGTGTCCTTGAGCAGCGACAGCCAGTTGTTCGAAAGCCCCGGCAGGGCGATGCGCGTCAGTTGTGGCAGCAGCACCCGGCTGAAGGTGGTGCGCCGCGACAGGCTCAGGGCGCTGGCGGCTTCGTACTGGCCCTTGGGCAGGGTCTTGAACGCGGCCAGCCAGATCTCGCTGGAGAAGGCGGCGAACACCAGGCTGAAGGCGATCATCGCGGCGACGAAGGTGTTGATCGCCACTTCACCGGGGTAGCCCAGGGCGCCGAGAATTTTTTGCGCGGCGATCTGGCAGCCGTAGTAGATGATCAACAGCGTCAACAGCTCCGGCAGGCCGCGAAACACCGTGGAAAAGGTCGTGGCCCAGGCCCGCGCCCAGCGGTTTTTCGAGCGTGCGGCCAGGGCCACCAGCAAGCCCAGGGGCAGGCCGATGGGCACGCAGGCCAGGGCCAGGGCGATGGTCACCAGGGCCCCGGCGAGCAGGGCCGAGCCCCAGCCGCCGCTGGCGAAGGACAGGAGTGACAGCTGTTCGAACATGCGCGAACCCTCTGGAAGAATGAACCGTGCAGGGCGCCGCCGCGTTCAAGGGAACGCGGGGCTTAGGCAGCGTCAAAGGCGGCCGGTCAGTAGATGTCGAAGGCGAAGTAGCGGCTGGAGATCTGCTTGTAGGTGCCGTCGGCGACGATCTCGTCCAGGGCCTTGTTCAGGCGCTCGCGCAGGGCGTTGTCTTCCTTGCGCACGGCGATCGAGGCGTCGGCGGTGGTGCCATTGACGTCACCGATGATCTTGCAGCAGTCCTTGCCGGCGCTTTCGGCCCAGGCCAGCAGCGGGAACTTGTCGGCGATCACCCCATCCACGCGCCCGGCCGCCAGGTCGCTGTTGGCTTCGTCCAGGGTCGGGTAGAACTTCACGTCGGCGCCGGCCGGGCCGTAGTGGTCCTCGGCGTAGATGGCCTGGGTCGAGGAGGCCTGGGCGCCCACGGTGCGGCCCTTGAAGTTGGTCTGGGCGTCGCTGATGTCCGAGTCCTTGGCCACCGCCACCGACAGCGGGGTGCGGTAGTAGTGGTTGCTGAAGGCGATCTTTTTCTTGCGCTCGTCGGTAGCGATCATCGAGGCCACCACGGCGTCGTATTTTTTCGCCAGCAGCGCCGGGATGATGCCTTCCCAGTCCTGGGCGACGATCTGGCACTCGACCTGCATCTGCTTGCACAGGGCATTGGCGATGTCCACGTCGAAGCCGTGCAGCTGGTTGTTGGAGTCCACGTAGTTGAAGGGCGGGTAGGCGCCCTCGGTGGCGATCTTCAGGGTTTCAGCCTGGGCGGTGGAAGCGCCGATGACCAGGGCGCAGGCGCCGGCGAAGCGAAGGACGTTGTTCATGGAGCACCTCGGTTATTTATTGTTTTGCGCGGGTGGACGATGTGTAGCCAACAAATTCGTTATGCAGGGCGGCGGTGGCTTCCAGGCGTTTTTCCACCTCGGGTCCCAGGTGCTTGCACACCTCGTTGATCAAGAGGTGCACCAGCGACAGCATGGCCGCGGTGGATTCCCAAAACAGGTTGAACTCGGTGGGCACGCGGAACACCTCGTCGGCGTTCTGCTCGGCCCAGTCGCAGAAGGTGTCGGTCACCAGGGTCACCGGAATCCCCGCCTCGCGGGCCTTGCGGCACAGGGTCAGGGCGTGGCGCGAATAGCGCCGGGCCTCGAACACCACCAGGGCGCAGTCTTCGGCGGGGCTCAGCAGCACGTCGGCGAAATGCCCGGCGGAGCCGTCCACCAGGTGCACGCCGTCGCGCAGGTATTGCAGCAGGTGGACCATGGAGGCGGCGATGCCGCGCTCGGTCTGGAACCCCGCCACATACACCCGGCGCCGGCTGGCCAGGCGCTGGACCACGGTCTGCCAGGCCGGGGTCAGGCTGTATTCGTAGACCTTGACCAGCGCCGCCACTTCCAGCTCGAAGCTGCGGGGCAGGCCCTGGGCCGCCGGGTTGGGCTGCTGGCGAAATTCCTGCAGGCGGTCGCCCACCAGCCACGGGCCTTCGCCGAGGTCGTTCTTCAGGTCGTTTTTCAAATCCTTGAAATGGCTGTAGCCGATGGCGCGGCAGAACCGGCCGACGCTGGACTCGCTGACGCCGAGTTTTTCAGCGATGTCGGCGGCGGTCTGGAAGGGCAGCTCATAGAGGTTGGCCAGCATGTAGCTGGCAATCGCCCGGCCCGACGCGGTGGCGCTGGACAGGCTGCTTTCAAGGCGTTGTTTGATGGATTGGCTCATGGTTTTTCATTGTTATTGGCCGTTGACAATGGAAAATGAATGTTTTCTGTCATTAAGTCAATATTTGACAGTTAACTGGCGTGACGCGATAGTCAGGCGCCTTCCAATAACAATTCCAATGGAGCTGCAATGATCGAAGCGAACCAGGCGACCCTGGCGCAGGCACCCGTCGAGTACCTCGACCTGCCTGCCTTGACCGACTTGCTGCAACGGATTTTTCTTCGCCACGGCACCTCTGCCGAGGTGGCCCGGGTGCTGGCCGACAACTGTGCCCGGGCCCAGCGCGATGGTTCCCACAGCCACGGGGTGTTTCGTATTCCCGGTTACCTGTCGTCCCTGGCCAGTGGCTGGGTCAACGGTCAGGCCGTGCCGCAAGTGGAAGATGTGGCCCCCGGCGTGGTAGCGGTGGACGCCGCAGGCGGCTTTGCCCAGCCGGCCCTGGCGGCGGCCCGCGAGCTGCTTTTGAGCAAGGCCCGCAGCGCCGGGATCGCGGTGCTGGCGATTCGTAATTCCCATCACTTCGCGGCCCTGTGGCCGGATGTCGAGCCCTTCGCCGAAGAAGGCCTGGTGGCCCTGAGCCTGGTCAACAGCATGACCTGCGTGGTGCCCCATGGCGCCCAGCGCCCGCTGTTCGGCACCAACCCGATTGCCTTTGCCGCACCCCGCGAGGGCGCCGAGCCCATCGTCTTCGACCTGGCCACCAGCGCCATTGCCCACGGCGATGTGCAGATCGCCAAGCGCCAGGGCGAACAACTGCCACCGGGCATGGGGGTGGACCGCCACGGCCAGCCCACCTGCGATCCGGCAGCGATTCTCGACGGCGGCGCCTTGCTGCCCTTTGGCGGGCACAAGGGCTCGGCGCTGTCGATGATGGTGGAGCTGCTGGCGGCGGCGCTGACCGGTGGCAACTTCTCCTTCGAGTTCGACTGGTCGCAACACCCGGGGGCGCAGACGCCCTGGACCGGGCAACTGCTGATCGTCATCGATCCCAACCACCTGGGCGGCGGGCGTTTTGCCCAGCGCAGCGGCGAGCTGGTGCGGCAGATGCAGGCCGTGGGCCTGGAGCGCATGCCGGGGGATCGGCGCTACCGCACCCGGGCCAAATCCCTGCAAGAGGGCATTCCCCTGGCCGCTGCCGAGCTGGCACGGCTGCGGGCCCTGGCGGCCGACGACTAAGGGCTTTATCGGGTGCAGTCCTCAGCGGGTAACCCCAGCGCCGGCCCTACCGAGGGGCGTTCCGCATTCCCGATCTTTCGCGTACCTGCGCCTTCCCCGTAGGAGCCGGCTTGCCGGCGAAGAGGCCCGCCAGCCTTGCACCAGGCCGGCCGACGCCTTCGCTGGCAAGCCAGCTCCTACACGGTGGTCGGGCATTCAGGCGGTCACGCACCTACACCCATGGAACCGGCTACCCGCTACCCAAGTAGCATTCGTGCCCCGGGGCCGGCTTCGTACACTCATTGCTCAGACAACCCGCGCCGGAGGCGATGATGCAACAAGCCCAGAGCGAGGGTGTGGTCAGTGCCATGTCCCAGGCGGTCGACCCGCAGCAGGTGGCTCAGGACCTGGCCAGCCAGTTGCTGCATCCGCACCTGGGCTTCGTGCTGTTCTTCTGTTCCGCCGAATACCCCCTGCACACCCTGGGCCCGGCCCTGCAACAGAGCTTTGGCGGCATCCCCCTGGTGGGCTGCACCAGCGCCGGGGAAATCACGCCCCTGGGCTACGGGCGCAATTGCGTGACCGCCATCGGTTTCGACCATCGGCACTTTTCCATCGCCGCTGAATTGATCGACCAGATGGAACACTTCAGCCTGATCGACGCCCAGCAGATGGTCGAACGCCTGGTGGGGGATTGCCGCAGCAACACCCTGGCGCCGATCAAGGGCAACAGCTTCGCCCTGACCCTGCTGGACGGCCTGTCGAGCCGCGAGGAAATGGTCCTTGCTGCCCTCAGCGCGGCCCTGGGGGACATCCCGCACTTCGGCGGTTCGGCCGGCGACGACAACTACCTGACCCACACCCACGTCTACTTCGGCGGCAAATTCCACAGCGGCGCGGCGGTGCTGGTGCTGGTCAATACCTGGCTGGATTTCGAGGTGTTCACCACCCACCACATTCAGCCCCGGGAAGAAAAACTGGTGGTCACCGGCGCCGACAGTACCTTGCGCCGGGTCTATGAACTGAATGCGGAACCCGCCGCCGAAGAGTACGCGCGGCTGATCGGCGTGCCCCTGGCGCAGCTCGACCATCGGGTGTTCGCCGCCCACCCGCTGGCGGTGCGGATCAACCAGCACTACTACGTGCGCGCGGTGCAGCAGGTGCACCCGGACCTGAGCCTGAGTTTCTACTGCGCGGTGGAAAACGGCATCGTCCTCACCGCCATGACCCCCGGCCCCTTGCTGCCCAACCTGCAACAGCTGTTCGACGGCTTGCAGCAGCGCCTCGGCGGGTTGTTGCTGACCATTGGCTGCGACTGCTTTTTGCGCCGCCTGGAGCTGGAGGGGCAGGGCAGCCTGGAGCAGATCGGGGCCTTTTTGCGGGAACAGCGGGTGATGGGTTTCAACACCTACGGAGAACAGTTCAATGGCATGCACATCAACCAGACCTTCACCGGGGTCGCCATTGCCCGCAGTCGCACTCCGGCCCGCCGCTGAGCTGCAAGCCCAGCTCGACTGCCTGCAACGCGAGAACCGCAAGCTGCGGCGGATCAACAGCGCGCTGATCGAGCGGGTCGAATCCGGCATCACCCGCGGCAACGATCCTTATGCGGCGTTCCAGCATTCGGTGGTGCTGGCCGAGCAGGTGCGCGAACGCACCGACGCCCTGAACCAGGCCATGGCCGAGCTCAAGGCCGGCAACCATTTGCTCAGCGAAGCGCGGCTGCGGGCCGAGACTGCGCACCAGCATCTGATCGACGCCATCGAGAGCATTTCCGACGCCTTCGTGCTGTTCGACCAGGAGCAGCGCATCGTCCTGTTCAACAGCCGCTTCCGCGCCTTCTGGAGCCACAGCCGGGTGCGGATCATGGCCGGCATGCGCCTCGCGGAAGTGCGCCGGCTGATGACCAGCACCGGGCTGTTCAGCGAAGAACCGCGCAGCGGCGCTGAGGAGCAGTTGCTCTATCGCCTGCACAACGGCCGCTGGCTGCAGGTCAGCGAGCGGCCGACCCGGGAAGGCGGGCGGGTGATCCTGTTCACCGACATCACCGAGGTCAAGCACAGCGAAACCCTGCGCCGGGAACAGGCGGTGGCGCAAAAGTCCCACCTGCTGCAACGGGCGGTGGACAACCTGTCCCAGGGCGTGGCCATGGTCAGCGCCGAGGGCGTGCTGGAGTTGTGGAACCGGCGCTTCCTCGAACTCAGCGGGCTGGCCCCAGTGGCCGCGCATCGCTTGTTTGCCGAGGTCATCGGCGACAGCGAACTGCGCCTGCTGAGCCCCGACAGCCGCGACGCCAACGGCCGGCCGATCCACGAATGCGAACAGCGCCTGAGCGATGGCCGGGTGCTGGAGATCCGCACCCATCCGCTGCCCACCGGTGGTTTCGTCAACACCTTCACCGACATCACCGAACGCTACCAGCACGCCGAGGCCCTGAGTGAAAGCGAACGCTGGATCCGCCTGATCACCGACCATGTGCCGGCGCTGATCGCCTACCTCAATGCCGACCTGGTGTACGAGTTCACCAACAAGGTCTATGAGGAGTGGTACTGCTGGCCGCGGGGCGTGATGCTCGGCCAGAGCCTGCGCGAGGTGCACAGCGAGCAGCACTACCAGCGCCTGGAAAGCTATGTGGAGCGGGCCCTGGCCGGGGAGAGCGTGACCTTCGAATTCGCCGAGACCAACATCAACAACCAGGAGCGCTACATGCTGCGCTCCTACGTGCCCAACCGCCTGGCCAATGGCGAGGTGGTGGGGATCTTCGTGCTGATCCGCGACATCACCGAGCGCCGGCGCACCGCCGAGGCCCTGCATCAGGCCTACCAGAACCTGGAGCTGCGGGTGCGCGAACGCACCGCCGAGCTGACCACCCTCAACCAGCAACTGCTGCGCGAGATCGAAGAGCGCAGCCGGGTCGAATCACGCTTGCGCGAAGCCAAGGCCGAGGCCGAACGGGCCAACCTGTCGAAGACCAAGTTCCTCGCCGCGGTCAGCCATGACCTGCTGCAACCTCTGAACGCCGCGCGGTTGTTCACCAGCGCCTTGCTCGAGCGTCGCGACCCTCAGGCCAGCAGCGCCTTGGTGCGCAATGTCAGCAACTCCCTGGAGGATGTGGAAAACCTGCTGGGCACCCTGGTGGACATTTCCAAGCTCGATGCCGGGGTGATCAAGGCCGATATCGCACCCTTTGCCTTGAGCGAACTGCTGGAAAACCTCGCCGCCGAGTACGCCCAGGTGGCCCGCAGCGAGGGCCTGGAACTGCACTTCGTGGCCTGCTCGGCGCTGGTGCGCAGCGACATCCAACTGCTGGCGCGGATTCTGCGCAACCTGCTGAGCAACGCCATCCGCTACACCCGCCAGGGCCGCGTGGTGCTGGGCTGCCGGCGCCAGGGGCACTGGCTGTCGGTGGAAGTCTGGGACAGCGGCATGGGCATCGCCGCCGAACGCCTGGAGGAAATCTTCCAGGAGTTCAAGCGTGGCGAAGAGCAGCGCCCGGACCAGGATCGCGGCCTGGGCCTGGGGTTGGCCATTGTCGAGAAGATTGCCGGGATTCTCGGGCACCGCATCGGCGTGCGTTCCTGGCCGGGGCGCGGCTCGGTGTTCAGCGTGCAAGTGCCGATCAGCGCCAGCGCGCCGGTGCCAGCGCCGCGTCCGGAGCTGGGGGAAGCCCTGCTGGAACGTTTGCAGGGCGCGCGGATCTGGGTGCTGGATAACGACGCGGCGATCTGCGCCGGCATGCGCACCTTGCTTGAAGGTTGGGGCTGCCAGGTGATCACCGCCTTGTCCGAAGAAGACCTGGCGCGCCAAGTGGACGACTACCGTGCCGAGGCCGACCTGCTGATTGCCGACTACCACCTGGACCAGCAACAGAACGGCATCGATGCCGTGGCACGGATCAATGCCCGCCGCGCCCTGGCGATCCCGGCGATGATGATCACCGCCAACTACAGCAACGAGCTCAAACAGCAACTGCGCGAACTGGGCCACACCCTGATGCACAAACCGGTGCGGCCGATGAAACTCAAGACCGCCATCAGCCACCTGCTGAGCCCAACGCGCCATCCCTGACAACCGTAGGAGCTGGCTTGCCAGCGAAGGCGCCCGAGAGATCGCCTTCGCCGGCAAGCCGGCTCCTACGGGCCCCCCACGAAATCACTGACTGCTTTAGGAGCTGGCTTGCCAGCGAAGGGGTCCGCAGACCGCCTTCGCCGGCAAGCCGGCTCCTACGGGGCCCCCCACGAAATCACTGACTGCTGTAGGAGCTGGCTCGCCAGCGAAGAGGCCCGCAAGATCGCCTTCGCCGGCAAGCCGGCTCCTACAGGGCCCCCACGAAATCACTGACAGCTGTAGGAGCTGGCTCGCCAGCGAAGGGGCCCGCAAGATCGCCTTCGCCGGCAAGCCGGCTCCTACAGGCCCCCCCACGGAATCACTGACTGCTGTAGGAGCTGGCTTGCCAGCGAAGGGGCCCGCAGACCGCCATCGCCGGCAAGCCGGCTCCTACGGGCCCCCCACGGAATCACTGACTGCCGTAGGAGCTGGCTTGCCAGCGAAGGGGCCCGAAAGACCGCCTTCGCCGGCAAGCCGGCTCCTACAGGATCTGCTGCACGCTCACCTGAATTCACCGGCGCAGGTACGCGCCGAAATCAATATCCCCAGCACTCAGAATCGCCTGCACTCGGTTGTGCACATTGAGCTTGCGCAAAATCGCCGAGACATGGGCCTTCACCGTGGTTTCGGCAATGTCCAGGGTGTAGGCGATCTGTTTGTTCGACTCGCCCTTGGTCATCCGTTCCAGCACCAGCAGCTGTTTGCGGGTCAGGGCCTGGAGCAGTTCCGGGGGGAAGCTCGGGGTCTCGCTGTTGCGCCGCCCCGGCTGGCTTTTCTGGGTGCGGATGATGTCCGGCGGCAGGTACACGTTGCCGTTGAGGATCTGTTCGATGGCCTCGGTCATCTGTGAACGCGGCGAGGATTTGGTGATGAAGCCGACGGCGCCGTAGGTGATGGCCTGGAGCACGATCTGTTTGTCCTGCTCGGCGGAAACGATCACCACGGGGATGGTCGGCGCTTCGTTGCGCAGGGTGATCAGGCCGTTGAGGCCGTGCATGCCGGGCATGTTCAGGTCCAGCAGTATCAGGTCCAGGTCGTCGTGTTCCTGGGTCAGGGCCAGGGCGCTGTCCAGGTCGGCGGTTTCCATTACCTCGCTGCCGGGGAAACCGTCGCTGATGACGTTGTGGATGGCTTCGCGAAACAGTGGGTGATCGTCGGCTATCAGAATTCTATACATGGCCTTTCACCTCGTTATTGTGTTTGTGGGAGCGCAGGCTCAGGGAAAGCTTTCCGGCCGGGCCGCTACCACGGGCAGGCTGGCGGCCTCCCAGGCATCCAGGCCGTCGCGGTACCAGTAGATGTTTTTATAGCCCAGAGCTGCCGCGCGTTTTACCGCGTTCCAGCTCAGCCAGCAATCGGCGCGGCAGTAGAACACCAGGGCCCGCTGCGGGTCTGCGTTGCTGAGCCGTTGCAGGTTGCCGGTGAAATAGGCTTGCCACTCGGGGTTCAATTCGCCATCGCCGGTATTGGCCAGCCAGTGGCTGCCGGGGAGGTTGGCGTGGGGCTCGCTGTCGATGAAGCGGCCTTGCAGCCATTGCCGGCGATAGACGTCGATCAGCAGGGGGTTGGGCTGCTGCTGGAGCAGCGCTTGCAGGCCCGGGGTGTCGATGATCTGCGCGGCCTCGATCCGCGTGGGCGTCGGGCTGCGGTAGAGGCTGGTGCGATAGCCCTCGGCGGAAAACAGTGGGGTCTCGGCGTGGGCCATTCCCAGGGTCAGGCTCAGGGAGAGCAGGGCCAGGGTCTGCAGGGCGCGGGGCATAAGGCTTCTATCCTTTTTGTTATGGGCCTATTACATGCCAGGGCAGGGGCACTTGGGAATGCGACCATCGACAGCAAAAGCAGTACCAAAGTCGTAGCCGCCGGCGTGCCGGCGAAGGGGCCATTGGGGGGAGGCAGGGCTTGCGGGCCTCTTCCCTGGCCAGCCAGCGCCTGCAGCGGGTGGGGGTATGCAGAAAGTAGGAGCAGAGCGGTACCAAGGTAGTAGGCCGGCACTCTTGCGCGGGCCTTAGCATGGGTGCAGCGGCCATGGCCACCCGGAGGACTTCCCATGCGCATCCTGAAAGTGCTGCTCTTGCCGTTGCTGCTGATCCTCAGCCTGATCGGCGTCGATCGCTTGCACGGCTCACGGCCGGCACCGGTTGCGGGCCAGCCTGCGGCGCAGGGGCGCTAGGCATGTCGGCCCTGTGGCGGATCAACCTCTGGGTCACCGCCTGTTTCGCGCTGCTGACCCTGGCCTGCGCCGGGTTGTTGCTGCGCCAGGCGGCGGACGATGTCGAGCGCGAAGTGCAATCCGCCGAGGCCCTGGTGCAGTACCTGGGGGACAGCGCCGAACGCCATCCCGCCAGCCTGCAACCGGCACTGACCCGCAGCCTGCGGCATGTGCGGGTGCACTGGCTGGCACCCGGTGAACAGCCACCGCTCGCCGCCGAGCCTGATGGCTGGCTGGGGCGCCTGTTGCTCGGCGATAACCGGCCGAGTGCTCGGCTACTGGAATTGAATGATGGCCGGCGCGTGCTGATTGCGGTGAATGCCGCCGCTGAGCTGGGGGAAGTGCGCCAGGCCCTGCAGCAATGGCTCGGCCTGTGTGCGCTGGCGCTGCTGCTTTGCCTGCTGAGCATCGGCTGGGCGGTGCGCCGTGGCCGGGCCTGGCTTGATGAAGTGCTGCACGCCCTGGCCCAGGTCTCCGACGGCCAGATGGCGGTGCGCCTGCGCAGCACCGCGCTGCCGGAAACCCGCCAACTGGCCGAGCATTTCAACCGCATGGCCAGCGCCCTGGAGCAGGCCCATGCCGACAACCAGCAACTGACCCAGACCCTGCTGGCGGTGCAGGAGCAAGAGCGCAACCACCTGGCGCAGACCCTGCACGACGACCTCGGCCAATACCTGGCCGGCATCCGCGCCCAGGCCTGCCTGCTGCGCCTGGTGGTGGACCAGCCGGCCCTGGTGGCCAAGACCGCCGAATCCCTGGAGCTCAACTGCGAGCACCTGCAACAGGGCTTTCGCGCCATGACCCAGGACCTGTACCCGGTGGTGCTGGCCCACCTGCCCCTGGCCGAAGCCCTGGGGCTGCTGGTGCAACAGTGGCAAGCGCGCCAGGGGATTGAATGCCGGCTGTGGGTTGGCGAACGCCTGCCGGCATTGCCGGGGGCGAGCAAGACCCACCTCTATCGCCTGTTGCAGGAAGCCCTGACCAATGTCGCCCGGCACGCCGGCGCCAGCCAGGTGCGGGTGCGCCTGCAACGCCGCGGCCCGGGCCTGCGCCTGCTGATCCGCGACAACGGCCGCGGCGCGCCCCAGGCCCGCCGCGCCGGAGTCGGCCTGCATTCCATGGCCGAGCGGGCCCGCAGCCTGGGCGGCGAACTGCGCATCATCAACCGCCCCGGCGCCGGTTGGGCGCTGGCCCTGAACATTCCCCTGGAGGCCTGATGAATATCTTGTTGGTGGATGATCACGCGGTGGTCCGTCAGGGTTACGCCAGCCTGCTGCAGGCGGTGTTGCCGAGCATGCAGGTGCGTGAAGCGGCCAATGGCGAAGAAGCCCTGGCCCGGGTGCAGGAAGAGGTGCCGCAACTGGTGATCATGGATTTTGCTTTGCCGGGCATCAGCGGTTTGGAGACCACTCGGCGCTTGCGCCAGCGTTTGCCGCAGTTGCGGGTGCTGTTTTTCAGCATGCACGATGAGTTGCCCCTGGTGCGTCAGGCTTTGGAAGCGGGGGCTTCGGGGTATCTGACCAAGAGCTCGGCACCCCAGGTGCTGATCGAGGCGGTGCACCGGGTTCTGGCCGGGCATGCGTATATCGAACAGGGGTTGGCCACGCAGTTGGCGTGCACGCCGTTGCGGGATGAGAGCGATCCGCGGTTGCAGGGGATGACCCAGCGCGAGATGGAGATTTTCGTGATGCTGGCCAAGGGCACACCGGCACGGGTGATTGCGCAGCAGTTGTGTATCAGTGGCAAGACGGTGTCGAACTATCTGACCTTGCTCAAGAGCAAGTTGCAGGTGAGTTCCCATGGGGAGTTGGTGCATTTGGGGATTGATATGGGGGTGGTCAGGGTGGCGGGGTGAGTTTGTTTTTTTTGGGGGTGGGGTATATATCCATTTTTGCGGTAACGGCGGTTTATGGTTTTGAGTGCATATCCGTTGCTGTGGTCAGGGCGGCTGATGGTTTCGCCTTTATGGCGAGGGGGTGAGTACATATTCGTTGCTGCGGTCAGGGCGGCTTATGGTTTTGCCTTTACGGCGAGGGGTTGAGCACATATCCGTTGCTGCGGTCAGGGCGGCTTATGGTTTCGCCTTTACGGCGAGGGGTTGAGTACATATCCATCGCTGCGGTCAGGGCCACTTAGGGTTTCGCCCTTACGGCGACTCACTTTTTTCAAACGCCAAAAAAGTAAGCAAAAACGCTTGCCCCTCCATACGGCCCCTCGCTGGGGCTCGGGGTGCCCTCGCTCCGGCATTGCTCCGGGGGCACGCCGCCACAGGCCATCCATGGCCTGGGGCGGCTAGCTCGGCATCCTTGCCGAGCTGCCCCCTACGCAACGCCTGCGCTCGGCCTGCTGGGAAGGGGCCTGAAGATCAAGATCAAGAGAAAAAGCCAAGCGCGTTTACGCGCTCTTCGTAGGAGCCGGCTTGCCGGCGAAGGGGCCCTCAAGTCATGCATCGTTCTGGCGGACGCCTTCGCTGGCAAGCCAGCTCCTACGGGGCGTTACACACGGCCTCATCTTCAGGCCGGCCGCAAGGCCGCCGTCAGATTTTGATCTTGATCTGCCTGCCCCCTTAGACACGATGGCCGAACGCAGGCATTGAGCCGTGGGTAACCCGGCAGGGATGCCGGGTTAGCCGCCCCAGGCCATGGATGGCCTGTGGCGGCGGCCCACGGATCAATGCCGGAGTGAGGGCATGCCGAGCCTAGGCGAGGCACCGAGTGGAGGGGCAAAGCGTTTTGCTTACTTTTGCGCTGTTCAAAAGTGAGTCGCTGTAAGAGCGAAACCGCCAGCCGCCGTAACCGCCGCAACGGATATGTACTCACTCTCTCAGCCACAAGTGGCTGCTACCGCAGCATCGGATATGTACTCAATCCCTCAGCCGCAAGTGGCGGTTACCGCTGCATCGGATATGCACTCAATCCCTCCGCCACAAGTGGCCGCCCCCGCCACACCGGATATGCACTCACCCCCCTACTTATCCCACGTCCGAGGACACCCCAAACACCCCTCCATATTGGCATCCTGAAAATTCCCATAATGCTGCCGTGCCCCCCGCAGATCGGCCCCTTGCAGATTGCTCTCGCCAAACTTCGCTTCCTGCAGATTGGCATCACTCAGGTCAGCCCCCTGCAGATCCGCCTTGCTCAACCAGGTCATCTCCAGGTCCGCCGCCCGCAGCTTGGCCTGGTGCAGCTTGGCCCCGGACAAGCGGGCAAACTGCAGGTAGGCCGCGCTGAGGTCGGCTTTTTCGAATTGCGCGCCCTGGGCAAACAGCCCCCAGCCCTGGATCGCCACCAGTTTGGCGTTGCTGAAATCCGCCAGCCGCAAGTTGCTCTGTTGCAGGCTGGCGCGGGTCAGGTTGGCGCCCTGCAGGCGGGCTTGTTCCAGGTTGGCCAGGTCCAGTTGGGCATGACGCAGGTCGGCATCACGCAGGTCGGCGCCGGCCAGGTTCATCTTGCGCAGGTCCTGGTTGGCCAGGTTGGCGCCCCGCAGGTTGGCCCCGGGGCACTGGCTGGATTCGGCAATCACGCAGCCGTTGACGGTCAGCGGTACGTCGTTGCCGTCGTCGTCGACGTTCACCGCGAGCGCCGGGGAGAGGATCAACAGCAGGGCCAGTGGCAGATAGTTCATGGTGCGGTTCTCCAGGCTGGAGTGAAGGCGGGTGGGACGAGAATGCGGGCTCCCGGTCGACCGGCGCCCTGGGGCCACAGCCGTCCAGAACCCGGCCCCGGGGTGTGTCTGGCACCTCCCGGGGGCTGGCTTCGGGGGCGCTGCGCGACACAGCCGAGCACGCTCCCTCGCCACAGACAGGACGGTGACGGTCAGCGCTGGGCGCTCTTGTTATCCCAGCTCGGGATCTTGAATACCCAGAACGAGCCACCCTGGGCCACCGGCTTGGTCAGCTCGGCCATGTCGCCACCCCACAGCGGCACCGCGCCGCCGTAGCCCACGGTCACGCCGATGTACTGCTCGCCATCCTGCTCCCAGGTGATGGGCGGCGAGACGATGCCGCTGCCGGTCTGGAATTTCCACAGCTCCTTGCCGGTCTTGGCGTCGAAGGCCTTGAAGAAGCCGTCGCCGGTGCCGGTGAACACCAGGTTGCCCTTGGTCGCCAATACCCCGGCCCACAGCGGCAACTGTTCCTTGTGCTCCCACACCAGCTTGCCGGTGCTCGGGTCCATGGCCCGCAGGGTGCCGACGTGGTCGTCGTACATGCGCTTGATGCGGAAACCCATGCCTAAGTAGGCCGAGCCTTTCTTGTAGTTGACTTCCTCGGTCCAGTACTCCTCCTTCCACTGGTTGCCGGGGATGTAGAACAGCCCGGTGTCCTGGCTGTAGGCCATGGGGTTCCAGTTCTTGCCCCCCAGGAACGGCGGCGAGACTTCCACCGGCTTGCCCTTGGTTTCACCCGGCAGCGGCTTGGCCGGACGCTGGCCTTCGTTTTCCACCGGGCGCCCGGTCTTCAGGTCGATGTGGCTGGCCCAGGTGATGTTGTCGACGAAGGGGAAGGCGTTCTGCAATTTGCCGTTGTTGCGGTCCACCACGTAGAAGAAGCCGTTGCGGTCGGCGTGGCCGGTGGCCTTGACCACTTTGCCGTCCTTGCCCTTGTAGTCGAACAGCACCAGTTCGTTGTTGCCGGAGAAGTCCCAGGCATCGTTCGGCGTGTGCTGGTAGAACCACTTCACTTCGCCGGTGCTCGGGTCGACGCCGACCTGGCCTGAGGTGTACAGGCTGTCGAAGTCGTGGGGGTTGCCGTCTTTCGAGGTGCGTGCCCAGGTGTTCCACGGGCCCGGGTTGCCGGCGCCGACGATGATGGTGTTGCTCTCGGCATCGAAGCTGGCGCTCTGCCAAGGGGCGCCGCCGCCATGGCTCCAGGCCTCGACCTTGCCGGTTTCGGTGGTCTTGTCGTCGGGCCAGGACGGCGCCTTGACGTCGCCGGTGGGGGTGCTGTCCTTGCCGTTCAGGCGGCCCATGTGGCCTTCGACGAAGGGCCGCATCCACACCTCTTCACCGGTGTCCGGGTCGCGGGCGAACAGTTGGCCGACCACGCCGAACTCATCGCCGGAGCTGCCGTGAATCAGCAGCACCTTGCCGCTGGTCTTGTCTTTGATCAGCACTGGGGCGCCGGTCATGGTGTAGCCGGCGCTGTGGTCGCCGAACTTCTTGTTCCACACCACTTTGCCGGTGTTTTTATCGAGGGCGATCAGGCGCGCATCGAGGGTGCCGAAGTAGATCTTGTCGCCGTAGATCGCCGCGCCGCGGTTGACCACGTCGCAGCACGGGCGAATGTTGTCCGGCAGGCGGTGGTTGTAGGTCCACAGGCGCTTGCCAGTCTTGGCGTCGAGGGCGAACACCCGCGAGTAGGAACCGGTGACGTAGACCACGCCGTCGCTGACGATGGCCTGGGATTCCTGGCCGCGCTGCTTCTCGTCGCCGAAGGAGTAGGACCAGGCCGGGGTCAGCTTGAACACGTTCTGGTCGTTGACCTGGGCCAGCGGGCTCCAGCGCTGGGCGTTGGTGCCCATGCCGTATTGCAGCACGTCCTTGGTGGTCAGGTGGTCGTTGGCGATGTCTTCCCAGGTGACGTTGCGGGTGCTCGGCGCGGCTGCGGTGGCGGCACTGGCACCGGCGCTCAGGGACAGGCTGCCGGCGAGCATAAAGGCCTGCACGGCCAGGGTCAGCGGGGCAAGGGTGGGTAGCGTTCTTATTCTCATGGTGGCAGTTCCCAGTGGAGGTTTTGTCCTGACTAGGGTGTGCCGGGGCGTGGCCTGGAGATACGGAAAAAGTCCCGCGCTTGCCGGGAAAATTTCCCAGCCGGCACCTGATTTAGACCCGCACCACAAGCCCTACTACCAAGGGAGTAAGGCCCGGCCACCAAAGCAGCATACGGCTGCCCCGCGGGCTGTTTCTAAGATGGCGCCACGGCCTCTGTCGAGAGGCCTCGCGTGCAATCTTGAGGGCATGACAATGATAAGAAAACACAACGCCTGGTTGGCCGCCGGGCTGCTGGCCGGCCTGTTGAGCAGCGGTGCATGGGCCCACGGCAACGTAGTGCCCCAGGCGGTGGAGACCAAGGGCCTGACCCCGGTCAAGGACGCTGGCGTGACCCTGGACGGCGACGGCTGGGCCGCGGTCAATCCGTACCGCACCAGCCCCGAGCGGGACAAGGCGGTGGAAATCGGCGCTTCGGCCTACAACCAGAACTGCGCCGCCTGCCATGGCCTGGAAGCCAAGTCCGGCGGCATTGCCCCGGACCTGCGCATGCTCGATGTGGGTGACGCTGGGGACGAGTGGTTTGTCGAGCGGGTGCGCCACGGCGCGGTGCGCGATGGCCGGGTGTACATGCCGAAGATGGCCGACTACCTGAGCCAGGAAGCCCTGTGGGCGGTGCGCACCTACCTGGACAGCGTGCACGTCGAGGAGTGATGGCCATGGGCCTCTGGCGGCTGTACCTGGGTGGCCTGCTGCTGATGTCGCCGCTGGCCTTTGCGGCCCGCATCGAGCCCGGCCCGGACCCGGTGCCGTCGGTGATGTGGGCCTACTACCAGCGGCAGATCCTGGCGGACGCACCCTTCGTCTTCGATGAACGGGTCAAGCTGCTGGCGCCGCCGTTTGCCGAGGATGCGCGCCAGGTGCCGCTGGAAATCGACGCCCGGGCCTTGGCCGGCGAGGTGGTGAAGATCCTCGCCTGGGCCGAGCTCAACCCGTTGCCGCGGATCGTCGATTTCGAGCCCGGGGCCGGGGTGCAGCCCTGGCTGTCGATCCGAATCCGTATCGAACAGGCCACACCGCTACGCGCCGCGGTGCTGACCCGCGATGGCCTGTGGCACGTCGGCTCGGCCCTGATCGACGCCGCCGGCGGTGGCTGCACCGCCCCCAGCCTGGTGCGCAGCCAGCCCGGCTGGGAAGATCACGTCGGCGAAGTGCTGGGGGCGCGTTATCCCCGGGGCAGCGCCAGCCGTTTGCGCCTGCAGGTGTCGCACCCGATGGACAACGGCCTGCTCGGCGGCATCCCCGAATTCTTTCTCAACCAGGCGCAACTGCTGGACGCCGACAACCGCGTGCTGGCGCGCCTTGAGCTGTACCCGGCGGTCAGCGAGAACCCCAACCTGGGGTTCGATATCCAGGCCCCCGGGCAGACCCGCCTGCTGTTGCGGGACAACAACGGCAATCAGTTCGAAGCGACCATTCCCTGAGCCGAGGAGCAAGCCATGCGCTGGATACTGCTGCTGTGTCTGAGCCTGAGCCTGCCGGCCTGGGCCGAACTGGACTACCGCCTCAAGCCCCGGCAGATCGCCGAGGGCACCTGGCTGCTGGAAGGTGGCACCGAGAATTTCTCCCGGGACAACGGCGGCAATATCGTCAACACCGGGTTCATCGTCACCGACGCCGGAGTGCTGGTGATCGACACCGGGCCGTCGAAACGCTACGGCCAAGCCCTGCGCCAGGCAATTGCCGCCACCACCGAGCAACCGCTGGTCCAGGTGCTGCTGACCCATCATCACCCGGACCATGTGCTGGGCAACCAGGCCTTCAGCGACGTGCCGATCGCGGCCCTGGCCGGCACCACCGACCGGCTGCGCGAGCAGGGCGATGCCATGGCTGAAAACCTCTACCGCTTGGTGGGCGACTGGATGCGCGGCACCGAGGTGGTGCTGCCCAACCGGACCCTGGAACCCGGGGTACTGGAGATTGGCGGGCACCGCCTGCGGCTGCTGGCGCTGGCCGGCCATACCGGCGCCGACCTGGCGATTTTCGACGAACGCACCGGGGTGCTGTTCGCCGGCGACCTGGTGTTCTACCAGCGCGCCTTGACCACCCCCAACAGCCCGGGGCTTGAAGTCTGGCTCGACGACCTGCAGCGCCTGCAAGCCTTGCCCTGGCGCCTGATCGTTCCCGGCCACGGCCCGGTGGCCAGCAGCGCGGCGCCCTTTGCCCAGATGCGCGACTACCTGGGCTGGCTGCACCAACTGCTGAGCGCCGGCGCGGCCCGTGGCGACGACATGGCCGAACTGATCCGCGCCCCGATTCCCGAGCGCTTTGCCGCCATCAGCCTGACCCGCTACGAACTGATCCGCAGCGTCAGCCACCTGTACCCCTGTCTCTTATACACATCTCCGAGCCCACGAGACATCTC
>NZ_JAAARL010000035.1:0-48806 GCF_009908205.1 Pseudomonas sp. Fl5BN2
TAACCGCTGCCGAAAACTGCGTAACTCGTTGAATCTCAAGGAGTTTTCCGTTTCGACTGCGCCGGAAGTGGGGCGAATTATAGACGTGTAGAATCTGCCGTCAACACTTAATTTGAATTTTCTATGACTTAACGCAAATTGCCTCTTACGCAGCCTCTATATAGAAGAGCAAAAAAGACTATGCGCACTATATTGCTCATTCCTCATTAGTTAAGCATCATGATCCGAGTGCCACACTTCTTTTCCTCCAACACTCTGGATGCCCTGCATGAACGACCAACCGCGCAGTCTTGCCTCGACCTTGTTTCCGGTAGGACTGCTGCTTATTGCCATGGCCTCGATTCAATCAGGTGCATCGCTGGCCAAGAGCATGTTCCCAGTCGTTGGTGCGCAAGGCACAACAACCCTTCGACTGGTTTTCGCCAGCATCATCATGCTGCTGCTATTAAGACCCTGGCGCGCCAAGTTCACCGCCAAGACGCTGCACACGGTGATTGTCTACGGGATGGCCCTGGGTGGCATGAACTTCCTCTTCTATATGTCCCTGAGAAGCGTGCCCCTGGGAATCGCGGTTGCCCTGGAGTTCACTGGCCCACTGGCAGTGGCCATCTATGCCTCACGCAAGGCCATCGATTTCCTATGGATCGCCTTGGCCATTGCCGGACTCTTATTACTGATCCCTACCGGAGCTACAGGGACATCCATTGACCTGGTAGGCGCAGCCTATGCATTGGGCGCTGGGGTCTGCTGGGCGCTGTATATCCTGTTCGGCCAAAAGGCCGGCGCCGAGAACGGTATTCAGACCGCAGCGCTGGGGGTAATGATCGCAGCACTCTTCGTCGCTCCTTTAGGCATCGTCCACGCCGGTGCGGCATTGCTCACCCCCTCCTTGATCCCTATAGCCCTGGGTGTCGCCATTCTCTCCACCGCCCTTCCCTATACCCTGGAGATGGTAGCCCTGACACGCCTGCCAACCCGCACCTTCGGTACGTTGATGAGCATTGAACCGGCTATCGGCGCCCTCTCCGGACTCCTGTTCCTGCACGAATACCTGTCCCTTGCGCAATGGATGGCCATTGCCTGCATCATCCTTGCCTCTGTAGGTGCGACCATGACCATGCGCCGAGAATCCAAACCATTAGTTGCAGCTGATTGAGACTCAACTCTGGTAATTAGCGCTCAATTAGGCCATGTTTAGCCCGCTGCGCAACGTCACCCAGGAAGTTGTCAGACAGGGATATCGCAAACGCAAAAGACGACAAGTAATGCAGTCACACTCGGGCATTAGATCCGAGGCTAGCGATAAGGACGGGGATGAAACGATTCTTGATACTGTTGGCCGTACTTGCCATTGCAGGCTGCGCGGCAACTGCGAAGACCGAAGTAAAACGGGGTAAGAAAGGACTCCACATCAACTGCTCGGGCCTGTCCTCATCCTGGGACAAGTGCTACACCAAGGCGACCGAGTCCTGCGGGCCCAAAGGCTACAAGGTCATCGCCAAGTCCGGTGACGCGGTAGAAGATCCGGGAGACTACCCCTTCGGACTCAACCCTGCCGGCTATACCAGCCGCAGCATGATCGTCATTTGCAAGTAGCGTTACGGGTCAATCTGCAGGCAGCCGCTCCAGCTGCCCAATGATCTGCTCATGATTCGATGTCAGCACTTGGCGCTGAAGGCTCGGACTCACCAGCATTCGCGCCACCACCAGTGCGCCGACACACTGCGACAGAATCGACCAGGAAAGACTCTCGCTGCCCAGGGTCTGCGCCCAAGCCTGATGCAAACGGCAAATCCAGTCCTGCGCCTCCTGGCGCACTTCGATGCTCCCCCGGGAGATCTCCGCTCCCAGAGCCGGTAGCGCACACCCCGCGCCGGGCTCCTGTAAATGCGCAACACTCAGGTACTGCTTCAGGCAACGACGCAACCTTTCCTGACTCTGCTGCTCTTCACCGCCCAGACGCTCCAGGCTCCGACTCAACTCGCGCTCGACAATCGAGCCGAACAATTCGTCCTTGGAAGCGAAGTGACTGTAAAAAGCCCCGCCACTCAGGCCGATGGCCTTCATCAGGGCATCAACACCCACCGTGGAAAAACCTTCGTTCTTGGCCTGTACCGCGCTGCTTTGCAACAGGCGTTCACGGGTTTCCTGTTTGTGACCGACTGAATAACGCATCCCCTGGTGAGCTCCCGAGTTCTCTTGACGATCGAAAAATCATAGCATAACGTTCGTTTAGCTAACGATCGTTTACTTAAGAGCGAGCCTCCCATGACTACAGCCTTGAACAAGAAGAAAGTGGTACTGGTGGTCGGCGCCGGTGATGCTACCGGTGGTGCCATTGCCAAGCGTTTCGCCGCAGAGGGTTTTGTTGCCTGCGTGACCCGCCGTAGCGCGGACAAGCTACAGCCCCTAGTGGAGAGCATCCAGCAGACCGGTGGCGAAGCCCATGGTTTTGCCTGTGACGCCCGCAAGGAAGAGGAAGTGATCGCCCTGATCGAACAGATCGAAACCCAGATCGGTCCGATCGAAGCATTCGTTTTCAACATCGGCGCCAATGTGCCTTGCAGCATTCTTGAAGAGACGGCGCGCAAGTATTTCAAGATCTGGGAAATGGCCTGTTTCTCGGGCTTTCTCAACGCCCGCGAGGTGGCCAAGCGCATGGTCACGCGCCAACGCGGCACCATCCTGTTCACCGGCGCTACCGCCGGGGTTCGCGGCGCCGCCGGCTTCGCTGCCTTTGCCGGAGCCAAACACGGCATTCGTGCCCTGGCCCAAAGCATGGCCCGGGAGTTGGGGCCGTTGAACATTCATGTCGGCCACATCATTGTTGATGGTGCCATCGACACCGACTTCATCCGCACCAGCTTTCCCGAGAAATACGCCCTCAAGGACCAGGACGGCATCCTCAACCCCGAACATATCGCCGAAAATTACTGGTACCTGCACAGCCAGCCCCGGGACGCCTGGACCTTCGAGCTGGACCTGCGCCCCTGGAACGAGCGCTGGTAATCCCCCTCATAAAAACAATCAGGGAATCTGAATCATGAGCAAGAAAGTAGAGTTCTTCTTCGACCTGGGTAGCCCGACCTCGTACCTGGCCTACACCCAATTGCCAAAAATCTGCGCCCAGACCGAAAGCCAACTGGTTTATCAACCCATGCTTCTGGGCGGCGTCTTCAAGACTACCGGCAACGCCTCGCCCATCAGCGTTCCCGCCAAAGGGCGCTACATGCTCCAGGACTTGGCGCGCTTCGCCCAGCGCTATCAGGTGGAGCTCAACTTCAACCCGCACTTCCCCATCAATACCTTGCTGTTGATGCGCGCTGTTACCGGGGTACAGATGCATTTGCCAGAGCGTTTCATCGAGTTCATCGACTGCCTGTTCCGCGCGCTCTGGGTCGACAAGCGCAACCTGAACGATCCAGCCACCATCACCCAGGTGCTGGAGCAAGGTGGTTTCGATCCGCAACAGATCCTCGACCTGAGCAACGACGAAGAGGTCAAGGCCAACCTCAAGGACAAGACCGAGCAAGCATTGAAGCGTGGTGTATTCGGCGCCCCCAGCATGTTCGTGGGCGACCAGTTGTTTTTTGGCCAGGACCGCCTGGACTTCGTCCGTGAAGCCTTGAGCAAGCAATAATCACCCGCGTCCCTGGCGGCAGAGACTTCAGCGCCAGGGACAGGTTCACCAGCATCAACCACCTTGCGCGGTTGATGCTTCCCTTCAGATCTCCGCGGTTCGGGTCTGCAACCATTCCAGCGCCGTGCCCTCCAGCAACGGACTGAGACGCTGACGCACTTCGGCGTGGTAGGCGTTGAGCCATTCACGCTCCTCTGAAGTGAGCAGCGACGGCTCCAGGCAACGGGTATCAATCGGGCACAGGGTCAGTGTTTCGAAACGCAGAAACTCACCGAACTCAGTGGTGCCAGCCTCACGGTTCAAGACCAGGTTCTCGATCCGCACCCCCCAACGCCCAGGACGGTAAGTCCCCGGCTCGATAGAGGTGATCATCCCAGGCTGCATCGCGGTCTGCGGCGCTGGCGCCGCCTGATAGGCAATAACCTGAGGACCTTCATGCACATTGAGGAAATAGCCGACACCGTGCCCGGTACCGTGCCCGTAATCCACGCCCTCGGCCCAGATCGGCGCACGCGCGATGGCATCCAGCAATGGCGACAGAATGCCCCGCGGAAACTGCGCCCGGGACAACGCGATAACGCCCTTGAGCACCCGGGTGCAGTCGCGTTTCTGCTCGGAACTGGGCGTCCCGACCGGCACCATCCGCGTGATATCGGTAGTGCCCCCCAGGTACTGGCCACCAGAGTCGATCAGCAACAGGCCGTCACCCTCGATCACCGCATGTTCTTGCGGGGTCGCGTGATAATGAGGCATCGCCCCATTGGCATTGAACGCCGCGATGGTATTGAAGCTCAAGGACACATAACCCGGACGCCGCTCACGGGCGGCGGTCAAGTGTTCATCAATGGTCAGTTCGGTGATGCGCTCACGTCCCTGGGCACCGTCCAGCCAGGTGAAAAACTCACAGAGCGCCGCGCCGTCCTGCTCCATGGCCTGACGAATGTGCTCGGCGTCCGCCAGGCTCTTGCGCGACTTTGCCAGGGTCGTGGGATTGAGCCCCTCCAGCAATTTCACACCGGGGTTCAGATTCTCCAGCAAACCTGCCGTGACGCGAGCCGGATCAACCTGCAAGGCCGCTCCCTCAGGCACCGCACGCAGCGCCGCCGCCACTTCCGAGTAGTCGCGCAGGCTCACGCCATCCGCTTCGAGCAGCCCGCGTAGCTGTTCATCGACCTTGCTCAAGGCCACGAACAAGGTGGCCTGCTGCTGGCTGACCAGGGCGAAAGATACAAACACCGGGTTAAAGGAAACATCCGCGCCACGCAGGTTGAACAGCCAGGCGATATCGTCGAGGGTGGCAATAAAGTGCCAGTCCGCTCCGCACTCCTTCAGGGTTTGCCGCAACTGCTCGAGTTTCTCTCCCCGACTCAGCGTGGCCTGCGGAGGCAGGTGCTGGTAGATCGGTTGATTTGGCAACGAAGGGCGATCACCCCAGACTTGCTCAAGCAGATCGATGTCGGTACGCAGGCTGGCCCCGCGCTCCAGCAACTTGCTGCCCAAGGTACGCGCAGAAGCCAGGGCCATGACCGCACCATCCACCGCCACCACGCCACCTTCCGGCGTTTGCTCAGCCAGCCAGTCCAGCGGACCGGGCTGCCCCGGCTGCAATTTCATCAAGTCGATACCACTGCCCTTGAGCTCCTTGGCAGCCTGCTCCCAGTAACGGCTATCGGCCCAGACCCCGGCGAAATCCGCGGTCACGATCAAAGTGCCCACCGAACCATGAAAACCCGACAGCCACTGACGCCCTTGCCAATAACCTGGCAGGTACTCCGACAGGTGCGGGTCGGCCGAAGGCACCAATAAGGCATGAATGCCCTCGCGACTCATCAGTTGACGAACGTGCGCCAGGCGCTGGGGGACCACTCCATTGGTCGAAGGCTGGGTACTCATTGTGTCTCCTTAACCGGCTAAATAATTGTTATGTAAGGTCGAGATCACTCAACCCTCAAGACTAGGCTCCGGCCCAGAACGCCGGAGCTGTGGCGGTTGACGCCTTGATCAATTGCACAGCCCGGTCCACATCCTCCTCGGTAGTGAAACGCCCGAGGCTCAAGCGGATGGTCCGGCTGGCTTGCTGCGCATCAAGTCCCAACGCCAGCAATACATGGGAAGGCGCATTGCTCGCCGAGTTGCAGGCCGAGGTCGCGGAAAACGCCAGGGACGCGCTCAGTGCCGCCGCATCAAGCCCACCGTCGCTGAAGGTCAGGCTCAAGGTGTGGGGAATACGCTGGGTAACACTGCCATTCAAGCGCAGGCCGGCAATACCCGCCAACTGTTCCAACAGACGCTGGCGCAGATGGATGATGGTCGCGGTTTCCTCCTCGAACAACTCACCGGCCAGGGCAAAGGCTGCGCCCATGGCGGCAATCTGGTGGGTGGCCAGGGTTCCGGAACGCAAGCCGCCCTCGTGCCCGCCACCATGGATCTGCGCCAACAGCCGCTGCTGTGCCCGTGGGCCGACATAAAGTGCACCGATGCCCTTGGGGCCATACAGCTTGTGGGCGGAAAACGACATCAGGTCTACCGGCCACCGCCCAAGATCAATGGCCACCTTGCCGGCACCCTGGGCTGCGTCGACATGCAACAACGCCCCACGCTCACGCACCACCTGGCCAATCGCCGGAATGTCGTTGAGGGTACCCAGTTCGTTGTTGACCAGCATCAGCGATACCAGAAAGGTGTCATCTCGCAGGGCTTCACTGACGGCCTGCGCACTGATCGACCCGTCCGCGTCCGGCGCCAGGTAGGTCACCGCCACACCCGCTTCCTGCAACTGCCGGGCGGTGTCGAGAACCGCCTTGTGTTCGATCTGGCTGGTAACGATGTGCCCGCCACTCACACCCCGGGCCTGCATCACTCCCTTGAGTGCCAGGTTGTTGGATTCGGTGGCACCAGAGGTCCAGACAATCTGCTCAGGCAGTGCCCCCACCAACTGCGCCACTTGCTGCCGGGCGCGCTCGACACTGCGCCGCGCGTCCTGGCCGAAGACGTGGGAACTGGATGCCGGGTTGCCGAAATTGGCGTTGAAACCCAGACACTCCAGCATCACCTGGATGACCCGCTCATCCACCGGCGTGGTGGCGGCATAGTCGAAATAAAGAGGACGTTTGTTCATAACTGAAGACCCGCAGAGCTTGTTCCAGGACCGGGATTGGCTCAAAAGGAATGCTGCCCGAACGCGCCATGTATACGCGGCGCGCCAACAGCAAGCACTGAAGCAATACCCGATCGGATGCCGTTAAAGAAGGACAACTTCGTTTAAAAGTGCGTAGGAACGCTCCTGGAACGCAGCTTAACAGGCTCGGGGCAAGGCGTTGAAGGTTCACTCAACGGATGTTTTCAAGGAGTAACGGCGCCAGGGAAAGCACCAGCAACGCGGCCATCCCGAGATTGAACAGGCGCAGCCAGCGCGGGTTGCGCAGGACATTGCGCAACAGACTGCCGCAAGCAGCCCAGAGGCTTACCGTAGGTGCGTTGATCAGGGCGAACACCGCCGCGATCACCAGCACGTTGGTGAAGTACCCCTGCAAGGGGGTGTAGGTACTGATGGCCCCCACCGCCATGACCCAAGCCTTGGGATTGACCCACTGAAACGCCGCGGCGCCCCAATACCCCAAGGGTTGTCCCTGGCCCTGCTGCTCATCGGACAGGGGGCCGGAGCGGGCGATCTTCCACGCCAGGTACAGCAAATACGCCGCACCGACATAACGCAGCACGCGGTACAGCAGCGGATAGGCCTCGAACACCGCCCCCAGGCCCAGCCCAACCGCCAGCACCAGCACAAAGAAGCCGCTGCTGATACCGAGGATGTGCGCAATCGAACGGTTGAAACCGAAATTCACCCCCGAGGCCAGCAGCATGGTGTTGTTCGGGCCGGGCGTGATCGAGGTGACCAAGGCAAACAGGGCAAATGCCAACAGCAGGTCAACAGAAAGGGTCATGGATGCAAGGTCCCGAGCAAGGTCGATCAAGCTTCGACCCTAACTCACGAGCGGCCTGGAACTCACGGACAGTTGAGGAAAACTTCGACCCGTACAGTTGCCTTCAACTGGCTGGGTGGTGACGACTGAAATTGCGCTGGGCACTCATTTCACCCTGCGTATCAAACGCCGTGGGGCGACCCAGCAGTTCGGCCTTTTTCTGCTGGTACTCATCGAATGACAGGCCGCGCCGACTCAAGGCTTCCAGTGCCAGCTCACGAGTTTCCTGAGCGGTGTAGGGACGCAGTTCAGGAGCGCCCGGGCTGGCGCACCCGGCCAGAACACTGGAAACCAAGATCAACAGAACAACCGAGTAAGCCTTCATGGCGAGCACCTGGAGCAGATTGCGAACAATGAACACAGGCTACGCGCGCGCCGACAGTGGCAAAAATCATCCCGCTCGATAGTCGCTATCGACTGTTCAAAGGACTTGGGACTTCGCACCTCATATTCCATAAAGACCTATAAATATGGAAACAAGCTCTTTTGAGGAATAACAGCAAGCCTTTATAACAACTGCACCCCGTTGCCCAACTGTTGCCTGGGCAACTGTTGGCCAGGCAACAGCCGATCAACAAAACAGTACCTGTGCAACAGCGCCCGGTAACCGTCGCAGTAGGGCAGAGCCACGTAGCACAAGGCTTTCAGCGGTTGGTACAGCTCTTGCTCCTGAGCCTGGCACCTGCCATTGCTCGTTGAGCCCCTGTTTAAAAAGGAACTGATCATGTCCCGCCCCTTGAACGTCGTTGCTCTCTCCGGTGGAACCTGGCGCCCATCCAGGACCCTGGTGCTGACCCAGGCCTTGCTGAGCGAACTGTCCGGGCTCCTGCCGATCAACAGCCACCTGATCGAACTGGGCGACATCGCCCGCCCGATCGGTGCAGCGCTGTCCCGCGAAGAACTGCCGGCCGAGGTCGAAGCCGAACTCCAGGCCATCGAAAACGCCGACCTGCTGATCGTCGCCGCCCCGGTGTACCGCGGTTCCTACCCGGGCCTGCTCAAGCACCTGTTCGACCTGATCGACCTCAACGCCCTGATCGACACCCCGGTGCTGCTGGCTGCCACCGGCGGCAGCGAACGCCATGCCCTGGTGCTGGATCACCAACTGCGCCCGCTGTTCAGCTTCTTCCAGGCCCTGACCCTGCCGATTGGCGTGTACGCCACCGAAGCTGACTTCAACAACTACCAGATCACCAGTGAACTGCTGCGAGCTCGCATCCAGCTGGCCGCTGAACGGGCCGCGCCGCTGCTCGGTGCCCAGCCGAAAAACCTGCTGAAAATCGCCTAAGGACCTGTCATGGATGTGTTCTGGTTTCTTCCGACCCACGGCGACGGCCACTTCCTGGGCACGACCCAGGGTGCCCGTCCAGTCACCCTCAACTACCTCAAGCAAGTAGCCCAGGCTGCAGACAGCCTGGGCTACCACGGTGTGCTGATTCCCACCGGGCGCTCCTGCGAAGACTCCTGGGTCATCGCTTCGGCCCTGGTGCCGTTGACGGAACGCCTGCGCTATCTGGTGGCGATTCGTCCAGGCATCATCTCGCCCACCGTCTCGGCACGCATGGCCGCGACCCTGGACCGACTGTCCAACGGCCGCCTCCTGATCAACGTGGTCACCGGTGGCGACCCAGACGAAAACCGTGGCGACGGTAGCTTCCTCAGCCACAGCGAGCGCTACGAAGTCACCGACGAGTTCCTGCAGATCTGGCGCCGCGTGCTGCAAGGCGAAGCCGTGGACTTCGAGGGCAAGCACCTGCACGTACAGAATGCCAAGGCCCTGTACCCACCGGTGCAGAAGCCCTATCCACCGCTGTACTTCGGCGGCTCTTCCGAGGCGGCGCATGAACTGGCCGCCGACCAGGTGGACGTCTACCTGACCTGGGGCGAACCGCCGGCTGCAGTGGCACACAAACTGGCCGACGTCCGCGAACGCGCCGCACGCAAGGGACGCACAGTGAAGTTCGGCATTCGCCTGCATGTGATCGTCCGCGAGACCGAGGACGAAGCCTGGAAGGCCGCGGACAAGCTGATCGAACACATCAGCGACGAAACCATCGCCGCGGCCCAGCAATCCTTCTCGCGCTTCGACTCCGAAGGCCAGCGGCGCATGGCCGCGTTGCATGACGGTCGCCGTGACAACCTGCAGATCGCCCCCAACCTCTGGGCCGGAGTCGGCCTGGTACGCGGAGGTGCCGGCACCGCGCTGGTAGGCAACCCGCAACAAGTGGCCGAGCGGATCAAGGAGTACGCGGACCTGGGGATCGAGAGCTTCATCTTCTCCGGCTACCCACACCTGGAAGAGGCCTATCGCTTCGCCGAACTGGTGTTCCCGTTGCTGCCGGAACCCTATGCCAGCCTCGCCGGCCGCGGCGTCACCAACCTGACCGGGCCGTTCGGCGAAATGATCGCCAACGACGTACTGCCCAACCGGCCTTGAGGCTTGCACCGCCCCAGGCAAGAGCCGGTTTGCCGGCGAAGACCATCTGCACCCTCTTCGCTGGCAAGCCAACCCCTGCAACGGCGCACATCCACCCTTCCCCGGCCACCTGCATGGCCCCGAACGAGGAACACCGCGTGACTGCCAAACCGCAAAGCGCCCTATTGACCCCTTTGCAAACCGCCCGGCAACTGGCCGCCGAGTTTGCCCTGAGCGCTGTCGAGCGCGATGAACGCGGCGGCACCCCCAAGGCCGAACGCGACGCCCTGCGCCACAGTGGCCTGCTGGCCCTGAGCATCCCCAGCCAGTTCGGCGGCCTCGGCGCGCCCTGGAGCGAAACCCTGAACATCGTCCGCGAGTTCGCCAGGGTCGACAGCTCTATCGCCCACGTCTTCGGTTTTCACCACCTGATGCTGGCCACCGTGCGCCTGTTCGCCAAACCCGAGCAATGGCAACCCTGGTTCGAACAGACCGCACGCAAGAACTGGTTCTGGGGCAACGCCCTCAACCCGCTGGATACTCGTACCGTGGTGAAGAACCTCGGCAGCTGGCGCGAGTTTTCCGGCAAGAAGAGCTTCTGCTCCGGCGCCACCGACTCACAAATGCTCATCGCCTCGGCAGTGGATGAACACAACGGCGGCAAGCTGCTGATCGCCGCCATCCCCAGCGGCCGCAGCGGCATCACCCTGCATAACGACTGGAACAACATCGGCCAGCGCCAGACCGACAGCGGCAGCGCAACCTTCGAACGAGTACGGGTCGAAGAATCGGAGCTGCTGCTGGACCCGGGTCCGCTGAGCACACCGTTCGCCTGCCTGCGGCCGCTGATCGCCCAGTTGACCTTCAGCCACATGTTCCTCGGGATCGCCGAAGGCGCCTTTGAGGAAGCCCGGCACTACACCCTCACGGAAACCCGGGCCTGGCATAAGTCCAGCGCCGAGGATGTGCGTCAGGACCCTTACGTACTCAGCCACTACGGCGAATTCTGGGTCGCCCTGGAAGGCATCCGCCTGCTGGTGGAGCGGGCCGCCAGGCTGCTGGACCAGGCTTGGGCCAAGGGCCCCAACCTCAGCGCCGAAGAACGCGGGCACCTGGCCACAGCCATCGCCACCGCCAAGGTCGCCGCCAGTCGCCAGGGCCTGGAGCTGTGCAGCCGCCTGTTCGAAGTCACCGGTGCGCGTTCGACCCACGCCTCGCTGCGCCTGGATCGCCACTGGCGCAACCTGCGGACCCAGACCCTGCACGACCCCTTGGACTACAAGCTCCATGAACTGGGCGACTGGGCACTGAACCAGAGCCTGCCGACGCCGACCTTTTATTCCTAGCCTTGTGTTCCCGGAGAGTGCCGATGCAGCTTCTGACCCTACCCGCCTCGCCTGCCCTGGCGACCTCGATCCGCGCCACCGCGCAGGTCTTCGAGGACCCGAAATCCCAGGCCCTGCTGGCGCACCTGCAGCAGGTCGCGCCGAGCGAAGCCAGCGTGCTGATCATCGGTGAAACCGGGACCGGCAAAGAGCTGGTGGCCCGCCACATCCACAACCTCAGCGCCCGACGCAACCGGCCGTTTGTGGCGGTGAACTGCGGCGCCTTCTCTGAATCCCTGGTGGAAGCCGAACTCTTCGGCCATGAAAAAGGCGCCTTCACCGGTGCCCTCAGCGCCAAGGCTGGCTGGTTCGAAGAAGCCGATGGCGGCACCCTGTTTCTCGATGAGATCGGCGATCTGCCCATGCCCATCCAGGTCAAGCTGTTGCGGGTCCTGCAAGAGCGGGAAGTGGTGCGCCTGGGCTCGCGCAAGAGCATTGCCATCGACGTACGGGTCTTGGCCGCCACCAACGTGCAGCTAGAAAAAGCCATCAACGCCGGGCACTTTCGCGAGGACCTGTATTACCGCCTGGATGTGGTCAGCCTGGAACTGAGCCCGCTGCGCGAACGCCCCGGCGACATCCTGCCACTGACCCGGCACTTCATCGAGGCCTACAGCCAACGCCTGGGCTACGGCAGTATCAGCATCAGCCAGGAGGCCGAATTCAAACTCAAGAACTACAGCTGGCCGGGCAACATTCGCGAGCTGGAGAACGTCATCCATCACACCCTGCTGATCTGCCGCAACGGTGTCATTGAACGGGACGACCTGCGCCTCTCGAACATGCGCATCGAGCGCAGCGACGACAGCCATCCAAGCCCCGACGACTCTGCTGAAGCGCTGCTGGAGCGGGCCTTTCAGAAACTCTTCGCGGAACAGGCCGGGGCCCTGCATGAAAAGGTCGAGGACGCCCTGCTGCGCGCGGCCTATCGCTTCAGCCACTACAACCAGGTGCACACCGCCAACCTGTTGGGCCTGAGCCGCAACGTCACCCGCACCCGGCTGATCAAGATCGGCGAACTGGCGGTGAACAAACGACGCCCGGCAGCGCTGCCCAACGAGCGCACCCTGCAACTGTCGATCTAGCCCAGCAGGTTGCAGTGCAAGGCATTGTCGTGACTGCGGGCAATGCTGCGCAGCACCTGGAACGAACCGAAGGTCACGGTCTTCGCCTGGTGGGCCAGGATCAGCTGCCAGAAATCCTGCTCACCGCTCTCAAAACTCTGGAAGGCCGCCTCGCCGGCCTCCCGAGATTGCCATTGCAGGTAGTTGAGCACCCGCCGGCCGTCATCGCTGGCCTGCACGCTGGCACTGAGAAAGCCGCCGTAGCCTTGGGCCAGGCGCTCGGTCTGCTCGGACAGCGCCGATACCAAGGCTTCCTGCTGGTGAGGTTCGATCTCGAATTCGATCAATTGGGTGAAGCTGCGGTTTTTCTCGAACGTTGCCATGGATAACTCCCCGCTGTCGTCAAACAGAATCTTGCGATTGAATGCGCTGCAGGGTAAAACCTCTAGTTAAGTCAAGGTCAAGTCTGTTTTTCACTTTGGGTAGCTGCTGATGATCGAACACGACGCTGTGTGCAAAGAACTCACCGTTGGCCAACTGTCGGCCCGCAGCGGCGTAGCCGTCACCGCACTGCACTTCTATGAAACCAAGGGGCTGATCAAGAGCAATCGCAATCAAGGCAATCAGCGGCGCTATCCGCGCTCGGTGCTGCGCCAAGTGGCCTTGATCAAAGTGGCCCAGCGCCTGGGCATTCCTCTGGCGGAGATTGGCCAGGCCCTGGCGACCCTGCCCGCAGGCCGGGTGCCCAGTGCTGCGGACTGGCGGCGCCTGTCGGAACAATGGAGCCGCGAACTGGACGAGCGCATCCACCAACTGACCCTGCTACGCGAGCGTCTGAACCTATGCATTGGCTGCGGCTGCCTGTCGATGGAGGGCTGCCCGTTGCGCAATCAGGACGACATCCTCGGAGAAGCCGGCCCAGGCGCGCGCTTGCTGGAGCCCGGTGAGTCCACTGTTACAGAAGAGTTCTAGCGGGTAAGAAAGCTCGCGGAGGATCGTAAGTAAAAACTTCCCTATGTTAATGTCGCGCCCTGCTTCCTACGACGAGCTCCGCTTCCATGCCAAGGACTGCCTCCTACGAAAAGCCCCGCTGGCTTCGCGACCTGCTGCGCTTTCTGCCCCTGAAAAGTCAGTTTGTTCTCTGCGGTAATGTCCGCGACCTGCAAGCCAGTGAAGTCGCCCCCGGGGTGATTACGCCCCAGCCTTTCAACCTCAATCTGCGTGACGAGCTACTGGCCGCCGGTTACAGCCACGTACTCAGTTGGGACCCACTCAAAGGTCTGTCCGTGCTCCAGCCCCCGGGCAGCGATCCGGCCCAGGCCGACAGCCTGCTGCGGGAGCTGGGCCTGACCCCGGTGGAAGGCGCCGCACCAGCAGGCCTCGACCTGCTGTCGGCGACCTTGCCGCGGCTGGTGGAGCGCCAGGGCGAACCGCTGGCGCTGATCGTCGATTTTGCCTCACGGCTGGTGGTCCGCAACGATGCCCTGAGCGCCGCCGAACACCAGCTGTTCACCCAGGCGCTGGTACTCTCCCATCAAGCTCGCAGCCGCCCCGCCGGAGAACAGCGAGCGCCCTTCTTCAACAGCATCCTCTGGGTGGTGGAAAAGGAAGGCGACCTGCCCGACTGGATGCTCATCGACAATCCACGGCTACGTCCCATCCCGGTGTCCAAGCCGGATCAGCAGGCCCGCCAGGCCCTGGCTCCGGCATTGCTACGGGGCTTGCCCGGCGCCCAGGAAGCCAGCGAGGAAGTGCGCGACAAGGCACTGCGCGCGTTCGTCGAAAACACCGAAGGCCTGCTCCTGCTCGACCTCAATGCCATCGTCCAACTGGCCCGGGTCGAAGGCCTGACCCTGGAGCGCATCGCCGACGCCGTGCGCCGCTATAAAGTCGGGGTCACCGAAGACCCGTGGCTGAAGATCGACCGCCAGCGTATCCGTCAGGCCGACGACTTCATCCGCCAGCGGGTCAAGGGCCAGGGCCATGCCGTGACCCATATGCTGGACATCGTCAAACGGGCGATGACCGGGGTCGGCGCCAGCCGCAAGGGCAACCGTCCCAGAGGCGTGGCGTTTCTCGCCGGCCCCACCGGCGTCGGCAAGACCGAACTGGCGAAAACCATCACCAGCTTGCTGTTTGGCGACGAAAGCGCGTACATCCGTTTCGATATGTCGGAGTTCAGCGCCGAACATGCCGACCAGCGTCTGGTCGGCGCCCCGCCTGGCTACGTTGGTTACGACGTCGGCGGCGAGCTGACCAACGCGATCCGCGAGAAGCCCTTCAGCGTGGTGCTGTTCGACGAAATCGAAAAGGCCCACCCGCGCATCCTCGACAAGTTCCTGCAGATCCTCGATGACGGCGTGCTCACCTCCGGCCGTGGCGACCGGGTGTATTTCTCCGAGGCGCTGATCGTCTTCACTTCCAACCTGGGCATCTACCGCCAGGGCGACAACGGCGAGCGAGTGGCCAACGTGCAGCCCGGCGAAGCCTTCGAAGCAGTGCAAGGCAAGGTCCAGGGGGAAATCGAACGCTACTTCAAGCTGGTGCTCAACCGTCCGGAAATCCTCAACCGGATCGGCGAGAACATCATCGTCTTCGACTTCATCCGCCCGGACATCGCCGAGCAGATCTTCCAGCAGATGGTCGGCAACATCCTCGCCGACCTCGCGGCCCAGTCGCTGCACATCCAACTGGATGACGACTCCCGGCACAACCTGCGGCAGCTGTGCCTGGACGACCTGTCCAATGGCGGCCGGGGCATTCGCAACCAGCTCGAAGCGCACCTGCTCAACCCGCTGGCCCGCGCCCTGTTCGACCAGGACGCACAGCCAGGCCAACATTTCGAAATCCGCCAACTGCAGGCCGGTGGCCTGTCACTGTTGGTTCGCACGCCTTGAACATCAGTCTTTCACGGGTGCACTTCCCGATTACCACCCTGGGGCCGGGACAGCGACTGGGTATTTGGTTCCAGGGGTGCAGCATCCGCTGCGACGGCTGCATTTCCGCCGACACTTGGGGACCGGGCAAGCAATCGCTGCCGCTGGAGCAGGTGCTGCACGACCTGCAACCCTGGCTGGAGCAAGCGCAAGGCATCACCTTGTCCGGTGGCGAGCCCTTCGACCAGCCCGACGCCCTGCTGGCACTGCTCCAGGGACTGCGCCAGCGGACCCAGGTCGACATCCTGGTCTACAGCGGCCATACCCTGGAGACCCTGCAACCGTTGTTGCACACCGCCGAAGGGCTACTGGATGCGCTGATCTGTGACCCGTTCGAGCAACAACAGGCGCAAACGCTGGTCCTACGAGGCAGCGACAATCAGCGCCTGATCCTGTTGACCGAACTGGGCCGCCAACGCCTGTCCACCTACCAGCGCCCGCTGCAGCCCGACGACCAGGCCCTGGACCTGATGTTCGACGACGATGGCAGCGTCTGGATGGCTGGAATCCCTCGACGTGACGACCTGCTGCGCCTGCGCGACCTGTTGCATGGCCAGGGCCACCAATTGCAGATCAGCGCCCACACTTCACGCCGCCGTTAACCGGAACCGTTACCGATGATTCGTTTTTGCCCCAACTGCCAGACTGAACGCTCACTGGCCGAAATCTTCTGCGAAGGCCAGGTGGACAACCGCACCTGCGGCTGGGAACTGTCCGCGGAAGCGATCCATCCAGTGGGCTGGCGGCCACAGCCCGTGGTCACCCAGGAAGGTTTGGGACAACAACCCGCGACGCCCGCAACCGCAACACTGCTCTGCGACAACGGTCACGCCATGGCCAGCGGCGACTTGATGTGCCTGGTCTGCGGCGCAGATCCGGCGGCCTCCGAGCCTGCCCCGACACTGGCACCGGCACCGGCCGCCGTCGAACCGGCGGTGGCAGACAGCGAAACCGTGATCGAAGGCTGGCGCTTGCTGCGACAGATCAGCAGCACCGGGGTACGCGAGCGTTTTGTCGCTGAGCACACTACCAGCGGACTCCAGGCAGTACTGACCCTGTACCTGGCCGGCGCCGAACCCGACACCTCGGTATATGAAGCCCTCAAGCGCCTGCCTCGGGAGCATGTGCCGGAGATCATCGACACCGGCCGCTGGCACGAACGGGCCTTCGAGGTTGCCGAGGAACTCACCGGCGGCACCCTGGCGGACCTCGGCATGGTGGTCAATGACGTGGCCGCGGTGCAGCACATCGTCCGCGAACTGGGCCAGGCCCTGCACGCCTTCAGCGAGGCCGGGCTGCGCCACCGCGACCTGCGCCCCGCGACCTTGCTGGTGCGCAGTCGCGAGCCCCTGGATCTGGTGATCAGCGGCTTCGGCTCGGCACGCTTGTCGGAGTTCGACCTGGACATCGTCGCCCCCCTGGAAACCAGCCGCTACATGGCCCCCGAAGCCATCGCCGGAGGCGTCGCCGCGGCCTCCGACTGGTGGAGCTTGGGGATGATCCTGCTGGAGCAGTTGACCCAGGGCGCCTGTTTTGCCGGGATCAACGCCAACGCCTACCTGATTCACGTGCTGGCCAACGGCGTGCTGCTGCCGGACGACCTCGACCCACGCCTGGAACTGTTGCTACGCGGCCTGCTCGCCCGGGACCGGCACCAACGCTGGCAATGGCCCCAGGTGCAGGCCTGGCTCCAGGGGGAAAGCCCCAGCGCCGCAGCGCCTGCGAGCGTCGAGGAGGACCTCGAAGAAGGTGCGACCATTGCCTTGGGCAGTCGACGTTTCCGCCGGCCGGGGCCATTCGCCCTGGCCGCCGCCGAGGCCGAGCATTGGCCCCAGGCACTGGATCATCTGCTGCGCGGGGTGATCGTCACCTGGGCCGAACAGACCGGACTGGCGCCCCGACTGCTGGCCGGCCTGCGGCAAGTGGCCCAGCACGAAGGGCTGGAAGACGACACCCGGCTGATGCTCGCGCTGAAGCTGCTGAACCCGCAGATGCCGCTGATCCAGCGGGGCGAGATCGTCACTCCCGGTTGGCTGCTGGAGCATCCCCTGGACGGCTATCGGTTGATCAGCGGCCCCGCTCCGGACCTGCTGGCCCGCGTGGAAACCGGACACTGGCTGTCACGCCTCAAGCTGCGGGCGGAGCAGGTACGCCAGCGCGCCCAGCACCAGGCCATCGAACTGGACGAGGCGCAACTGCGCATCTATCTGCTGTCCAGTTCCCGGGCTCGCCTGGCAGCCCAGTGGGAGGAGCGCCAGCGCCTGCTGCCTGACAGCGAGCACAACGGTGTGTTGTCCCTGGCCGATCGTCGCGTCATCAGCGAAGAAGACCTGATCGTGCTGCTCAGTGCCGCCATCGGCCAGTTCCGCTCGGTGGACGCGATCCTCGAAGAAGCCGCGAGCCTGGCTCGCGAAGCCGTGGTCCTGAGCTTCGATGCCGGCAGCGCCCGCACCCTCCTCGGCCTGCCACGCCCGGCCTTGTACCGTGAAGTCGATGAACGCATCAGCGGTTTCGCCCGCTGCGGCGTCCCCAGTATCGATGACTGGGCCGAGCAGTTCCGCCTGGAACGGCGCATGCCGCTGGCCAAGGCCCTGGTGCTGCTGGCGATCGGCGCCGAGCAGTGGCTGGAGCCACAAAAGCAGCAGTACGTTTCGCAGATCCTCGATTTCTTCGAGAAGAAGGTCGCCAGCGTGGTGCTGCGCGGCCCGCTGGTGCGCATGAGCATCGGCAAGACCACTGCCCGGGTCGACCTCAAAGAGTTGCACAGCAAGCGCACCCCGGCCCCGGCCTTGCTGGACCACCTGGTGGCGCGCAACGCCCAGCCCATCAGCCTCGATCCGGCCTGCTTCGCCAAGGACCCGCTGCGAGAGGCTCGGCTCAACAGCCTGCACCGGCAAAGTTCGCTGTACAAGCGCGACACCGGGATCGATGGCCTGTACCTGGGCTTTCCCTTCCTCCTGACCCGGGACCCGCGCGGCACCACTCGCACGCGGATCGCGCCGCTGCTGTTATGGCCGGTCAAGCTGCTGCTGGAAGTCGGCAGCCGCGGTCAGGTCGCCCTGGTGTTCGACAGCGAACGCGAGGAAGTACGCCTCAACCCGGGGCTCGACACCCTGCTCGGCATCGACGCCGCCAAGCTCTGGCGCCAGGCCGCCGACGAGCTGCTGGGGCGTTCGGCGCTCAAGGCCGCGGACGTCATGGATGCCTTCGGCATGCTGGCCACCGCGCGCTCCCGGGTACTCGGCAGCCTGCCGCCGGCGACCACCGAAGTACTGCCCTACCAGGATCAGTTGGCCTGTGCCGGGGTGCTGTTCCATGTCGCCTTCATGGGCCAGGCTATCGGCGAGGACCTGCGCCAGCTCAAGGCCCTGCCGCCAGGTGGCACCGGCCTGGAAACCGCCCTGCGCCTGCAACAGGACAACGCCACTGCCCCCGGCGATGAGGCCCAGGGCGTGTCGGAGCTGCAACGGTTCTTCACCGTGGCCAGCGACCCCTCCCAGGAAGCCGCGGTACTCCAGGCCCGGCAAGCCCCCGGCCTGCTGGTGGAAGGTCCGCCCGGCACCGGCAAGAGCCAGACCATCGTCAACATGGTGGCCGATGCCATCGGCCGCCAGCGCAGCCTGCTGATCGTCTGCCAGAAACACGCAGCCCTGGAAGTGGTGCACAAGCGCCTGGTGGCTGAAGGCCTGGGCAACCGGGTGGTGATGCTCAACGACATCAACCGCGACCGTGAGCCGGTGATCCGTAGTGTCCGCGAACAGCTCGAAGCCTTGTTCAAGGACCCTGCCCCCGAGCAACCGTGGCTACGTCAGCGCGAACGCCTGGCGGCGCGCATCGAAGCCCTGGAAGGCGAACTCGATCGTTTCCACCAGGGCCTGCATCGCGTCGATGAGCACTGTGGCCTGAGTTACCGCCAGTTGATCGGCGAACTGATCGGCCTGGAACAAGGAGCACCGGCACTGGATGTGCCGATCTTGCGCCAGCACCTGGCAGCCCTGGACATCGCCGACCTGACGCGCCTGGAAGAAGCCTGCGCGCCGCTGATCCGCCTGTGGCTGCCGGCACGCTACGAGCAAAGCGCCCTGGCCCAGCTCCAGGCCTTCCCCACCGACCCGGCCACCCTGCAAGCCTTCACCGAGGGCTTCCAGCGCCTGCGGCACTGCGAAGAGCAGCGCCTGGACACCCTGCAAGCACACCCCGCGAGTTTCGAAGTGGACGACCCGGCGCCCTATCGCCGCTGGCTCGAACGTCACGTGCACAGCCTGCTGGAGCTGGACGATAACCAGCGCCAGCGGCTGGCTCGCTGGCTGCCACTGTTTCGCCGCAACAACGGCCAAGAGCCTGCGGGCGACGGCTTGCTCCTGACGCTGCAAGCGCTCCGGCAACAGTTGCAACAGTGCGACGTCACAGCGCATCAGGCCAGCCTGACTGCGGGCCTGAGCGCCTTGTCCAGCGCGCAACTGCGCGCCCTGCAACAGCGCGCCCGCCGAGTTATCCAGGGGCGTTCCTGGCTCGCCCGCCTCAACCCGCTGCGCCTGATCAGCCAGCGCCAAGTGCTGGGTTTCCTCGCCGACCAGGGTCAGCCCGGCGAACTGCAGCGCGTGCCTGAACTGCTCGCGGCGGCCCTGCTGGAAAGCCAGTGGCGGCCGTTGCGCAGCCAGTTGCAGCAGCTGCATCAGCAACTGGCGCTTGGCGATGTCGCCGACGACTGTGGCCCCGGCTTGCTGGCGCAGGTACAGCAAGACCTCGGCCAACTCGAGAACATTCGCGACCTGGCCATGGCCCTGGCCGAGGCGCCACAAGTGGCGCAAGTGGATGCCGTGGTGCTGACCGGTGAGCGGCAATCCTTCGACGGCCTGCTGGCCGGCTATGACGCCGCGTTTATCCGCCACAGCGTGCGCCAGGACAGCCTGAACGCCTTGCAGCGCCTCAACCATTGGCTGCAACCCGAGTTACTGGAGCCACTGCGACAGCGCATGGACCTCAACCAGGGCAATCAGGCCGTCCTCAACCGCCTGCACGAGGCCTTGCCGACCCTGCCGGCCTACCAGGCTTTCCGCGCCCGGGCCGGGCAACTGTCGGCGCCGGACCTGGAACTGCTGAGCGTGCTGCGCGACTACCAGACCAGCCTCGACACGATCCCTGCTGAGCAGTTGGAAGCCGTAGTCCGACACATGCTCAACCGTGAAGCCCGGCTGGGCTGGAAACGGCAGATGGAACAGCAGCATCCGGAACTGCTGCTGGAGCAGAACGAAACCGCGGCGAAGATCGCCAGCCTGGGTGAAGCCGATACCCAGATGCGCGCCCTCAACCGCCAACTGCTCAGCGAAGGCATCGACCTCACGCGCCTGGGCACCCGCAAGCAATGGGAAGACGTCACCCGCCTCACCGGGCGCCGTTCGCGCCGGCTGCGGGAATTCATGGAAATGGGCGCCGGCCTGGGGCTGATGAGCCTGCGGCCGGTGTGGCTGATGAACCCGGACGTGGCCAGCCGCGTGTTGCCGCTCAAGCCCGGGCTGTTCGACATCGTGATCTACGACGAAGCCTCGCAGATGCCGGTGGAGTTCGCCTTGCCGACCCTGTACCGGGGCCGGGTCACGGTGGTCAGCGGCGACGAGAAACAGATGCCGCCCACCGCATTCTTCTCCAGCCGGGTGGAAAGCGACGAGGCCGAACTGTTCGACGGCGACCAGCCGGATGCCGAGGCTGATGAAGAGCAACGGGAAGCCTTTGAAGACACCTGGAACCGTCGCGAAATCAAGGACTGTCCGGACCTGCTGCAACTGGCCCGCAGCGCGTTGCCCACGACCACCCTGCAGATTCACTACCGCTCGGCGTACCGCGAACTGATCGGTTTCTCCAACGCCTCGTTCTATGGCAACCGCCTGAGCATCCCGGTGCGCCATCCCCAGGCCAACATCCTCGCCATCAAGCCACTGGAGCTGATCCGCGTGGACGGTATCTACCAGCAACAGAGCAACCCCGAGGAAGCCGAGCGGGTAGTCGATTACCTGGCCGAACTCTGGCTGACGCCGTATGCCGAACGGCCGTCGGTGGGGGTGGTGACCTTCAACCGCAAGCAGGCTGACCTGATCGAGGAGCGCCTGGAGCTGCGGGCCGAGCAAGAGCCGCTGTTTCGCGCCGCCTACAGCCAGGAGCGCGAACGCAGCGAGGACGGCGAAGACATGTCGGTGTTCGTCAAGAACGTCGAGAACGTCCAGGGCGACGAACGCGACATCATCGTGTTTTCCTCGACCTTCGGCCGCAATAGCCAGGGCAGTTTCCGCCGCAACTTCGGGGTGCTGGGGCAAGCCGGCGGCGAACGCCGGCTCAATGTCGCGGTGACCCGGGCCCGGCGCAAAGTGGTGATGATCACCTCGATGCCGATTGCCGACATCTCCGACATGCTCACCACCCAACGGCCACCCGCCACCCCGCGAGACTACCTGCAGGGTTACCTGGAGTACGCCCGCGCCCTGTCGGCCGGGGAATTCGCCAGCGGCCAGCAGTTGCTTGGGCGCCTGGTCACCGAACGCCAAGACACCCGGATCCAGCACAGCGCCCACAGCGATGGCTTCACCCAAGCGGTGGCGGCCTTCATCCGGACCCTGGGCTGGAACCCGGTCAGCGCCAACGAAGGCGACGCCTTCGGCCTGGACTTCGCCATCGAACACCCCGACACCGGGCTCTATGCCCTGGGCATCGAATGCGACACCCCGCGCCACGGCCTGCTGGCCCGTGCTCGTGCTCGGGAAATCTGGCGACCGTCGGTGCTGCGCCGGGCCATTCCCCATCTGCATCGGGTCTCGTCACAGGGCTGGTACCACGATGCGCAAGCCGAGCGCGGACGCTTGCGAGCGGCCATCGAACAGGCCTTGATCCCGATGGCCGACCTCGCCACGGCAACCCAATCCCAAGCGCTGCTGGACACGGAGAACACCCCATGAGCGGCCCAAAAGTGGTGCGGATCGTCACCCGCGAAGAAATCCTCGAAATCTGCGCCGGCCACCTGCGTCGCCTGGAACAGGCGATTGCCCACTGGGAACGCCAGGCCCAACGCCTGGGACAACTGACTGAACAGGAACGGGCGGCGACCCACGCGCGCTTCGAGCAATTGCGCCAGCTGATCGAAGAGGATCGCCTGCGGCGCCTGCAGAATCAGGTGCCAATCGAAATCGAGTTCCTCAAGAACGACCTGCAACAGCGGGAGATCCGGGCGGTCCAGCTGGCCACAGAACAGCGCCAGCGGGAGCGCCGCCAACGGGAAAACGCCGCGACCCTGCTGAACGCCCTGCAAGACCGAGCGGCCAGCGCCGAACTGCTGCAACAGTTGCAGGCGATTGCCGACGGGCAGGCCGTCGAAGGCGTCGAATCACTGCTCGCCCAAGGCTTCGCCAGCCTCAGTACCGCGCCGGTGGAGCCGGGCCTGAGCGAGGCCCAACAACAACTGGCGCGGAGCCTGCAAAGCGAGGCTGCACCGCAGACCCTGGCGCAATGGCGGGCCGCCCATGAACAGCCTGAGCCGCGACTGGCACGCATCGAGCAGCACATCGCGCAACTGCTGACCCTCGACCAACAGGCCTGTGCCGAGCCTTACCTGGCCAAGTTGCGCCAGATCGACATCGAAACCCGCCCCCAGCAGCGCAACCTGCTGCTGGACAGCCTGGTACTGGAACTGGCCCAGGCCACCCGCGACAGCCTGCAACGTCGCGCGAGCCTGACCCGCCTGCAAGAGCTGGCGAGCGAAGCCGCGACCTTGCTCGGCAGCGCCGCCGCTGAAGCGGTGGCCCAGGCCGAGCAATGCAGCCTGGCCAACATGGCGCCAGTGGAGGAGTTGATTGCCCGCTTTACCGCGCTGATCGACGCCGAACTGCAGCAACGGGCCGCCCTGTCCCGGCGCCAGGCGCTGCTCGAAGGCTTGAGCAGCCTGGGCTACGAAGTCCGTGAAGGCATGGCCACCGCCTGGGCCAAGGATGGTCGGGTAGTCCTGCGCAAGAGCGCGACACCGGGATACGGCGTGGAAGTCGGAGGCAATGCCGAAAACGCTCGTTTACAAGTACGGGCCGTGGCCCTCAGTGCCCAGCACGACCCACAGCGCGATAAGGACATCGAGACCATCTGGTGTGGCGAGTTCCAGCGCCTGCAAGCCCTGCTGGCCTCCCAAGGAGATGACCTGAGCATTGAAAAAGCCCTGGACATAGGCGCGGTGCCCCTCAAGGAAGTGCTGCTGGATGCAACGCCGGAGGCACATCGGCAGACACTGCAACAGCGCAGTTGAGCGACTGCCAAGCCTGCCAGCAAAGGTGATCTCAGCGCTCCCTGCGCTGGCAGACCAGTGCCTGCGAAGGGGCGGCAGTCAGCCACCGGGGGCGATCTGAGCGCTATGGCGGATCAATATGAACTGGCACACGGCGGCGATACTCCGCGCCGAGGCCGGTTCCTGAATTCGCGGATCAGTGTCCAACATCAGCGGTTGGTTCTGCAGAAGACGTTGCGATACCGCTCTTGAAGTAGCGCTCACGAATCTTTTCGTAGCTGCCGTCGGCACGCAGCGATTGCAGAGCGACGTTCAAGCGTTCACGCAGCGCGTCGTTACCCTTGCGTACACCGGCGCCCACGCCCTCTCCGAACAACGGATCGAGCGGTGCCACCCCCTTGCTGCCCAGGATTGCGTTGTCGGGCATATCCAGCAGCGGCTCGAGCACCAACTGATCCGCCAGGATGATGTCGATACGACCGCTACGCAGGTCGGAGAGCAAGTCGTCCTGGGTGGTGTAATAACGAATCGTCGATGTCTCGCCGTAGTATTTCTTGACGAAGGCCGCGTGAGTGGTCGATCCCTGCACGCCGATGATCTTGCCCTTGAGGCCGGCCGGCGTCGGCTCGAGTTCGAGGCTGCGGTCTCCCACCCACAAGGCCCGGGTATAGAAATACGGCTGAGTGAAATCGATCACCTGCTGACGCTCGGGGGTGATCGTCACGGAGTTGAGCACCACATCCACTTGCTGCGATTTAAGCGCCGGGATCAGACCGTCCCAGGACATTTCACTGAGGCTGCAGTCGGCCTGCATGCGTGCACAAACGGCGGTGATGATCTCTGGTTCAAAACCACTCCAGTCGCCCTTGCCACTCTTGAACGAGAAGGGCGGATAGGGTTCCAGCGCGATACCGAATACCAGTTTTTCAGCCGCCAACGCTGAGCTTGCAAGCGTCGCCAGCACGCAGGCCTGGAGCACCAGCAGAAAGGTTCTTTTCATCGTGTGACGCCTCTTTCAGATTGTTGTTATCGAGGGTGAACACTTCGCGGAGGGTCGTCCGCAGTTGTCCTGCATCAGCAGCCACTGCCGGGACTGTTGCACAGGGCATGCCGAAACCGAGGCCTCAGTATTGGTGAGCACACGATTAGATCAATCGATTTAAATTTGCATCAATAGCAAATTTTATTGCGCCTTCAGCTTCCTTTCCCTGGGCAGGGATGAGGGCTACTGAATCATTTTTTTCAACAGCGACAGGGGAATTATTCAATAGTCGGCGTCGGCTATTTTCATAAAGATGGGGCCATCCAGGACTCGCCTCATACTCCCACAAGGACGACTCAATGCGCGTCGAACACCATCCCCTGCTCACTCGCAGTCCTTGCACCCAGCGCCAGCTGATCAGCCTGCATTACGGCCAGCCTGCCGTTGCCGGCAAGGTGTACCTGCAAGCCAGCCTGCACGCCGACGAGCTGCCCGGCATGCTGGCACTGCATCACTTGCGGCACTTGCTGGACGGCGCCGAGGCGCGCAATGAAGTGCTAGGGGAGATCGTGCTGGTGCCCATCGCCAATCCGATCGGCCTGGAACAGACGTTGATGCACGATGCCATGGGCCGTTTTGACTTCAACAGCGGCGAGAACTTCAACCGGCGCTACCCCGATCTGGCCGAGCTGATCCAGGAGCGGCTCGCCGACGAACTGGGCGACGACCGTCAGGCGAATCGACAAATCATCCGCCATGCCATGTCCCACGCGTTGCAGCAGATGCAGCCCACCAGTGAAATCGAGTCCTTGCGACGCACCCAGCTGTTGCTCGCCCACGACGCCGACGTTGTCCTCGATCTGCATTGCGATGCCCAGGCAGTGGTTCACCTGTACGGCGAAACACCCGGCTGGCCGCAGATCGAACCGCTGGCGCGCTACATCGGCGCACGCGCCACCTTGCTGGCTACGGGTACCGGTGCCGGCTCGTTTGACGAAGCCTGTGGCCAGCCATGGTGGCGATTGGCAGAACAGTTCGCTGGGCGCTTTGCCATCCCCACCGGCTGTATCGCGGCCACCGTCGAATTACGGGGTGAAGCAGATGTCGAGCATGCTCTAGCGGCCAGCGATGCCACAGCCCTCTACGCGTTCCTGCAACACCGAGGCATCCTCGCCGGCACGCCACCTCCCCTACCTGCCTTGCTCCAGCCAGCCACCCCTTTCAGTGGCTCACTGACCCTGCATGCTCCTTGCGCCGGCCTGGTGGTGTTCCTGCACCCGCCCGGCACCTGGATCAACTGCAACGATCCAGTGGTGCATCTCATCGATCCGATCTCCGGAACCACACAGGTCGTATGCAGCGCCACCAGCGGAGTCATGTACATGCGCAGTGCGATTCGCTTCGCCGCGGCGGGGGTTGAATTATGCAAGGTGGCGGGAGCGGCGCCGTTGGCAGGCGCGGGGGTGGTTTCCGCATAATCGAAGCTGGAAACATCGCCAACGAGCAGCGAAAACTTCCCCCAGCGTCAGTGACCTCAGCGATCCCTTCTCTAGCAAGCCAGCCCCTACGAGGTGCAGCGACGGTCAGCCGCCGCGAATGATCCGTGCCTTTTTTCGGGTTGGAGAAATGCACGAAAAGCCCAATCCAGAGGGGCTCCAGCAGCTTCGTAACATTTACTTTCATATCGCCCTTCGGGATTTACGATTCTCATTCGTCTTAATTAGATGCAGCAGGCCGCGTTGGCCATGGCTATGCCCGGGGGGTTGTGCTCCGGGACCGGCCCAGGGTTCCAGTGCCGCTCCATTCCTCGAATCAAGACGCCCATTCAATGTCGAAGAAGTCCCGTTCAAAAATCTGGTTTCTGGTGCACAGCTGGCTGGCATTGCCCATCTGGTTCTTTGTGCTGATCGTCTGCGTGACGGGCACCCTAGCGGTGGTCAGCCAGGAAATCGTGTGGCTGGCCAACCCGGATATCCGCGCCAGCAAACCCTCCGATGATGCCCAACCGCTGAACTACGACCAGATCGTCCAGGCCATCAAGCGCGCCGAACCCCAGACCCAGGTGGATACCATCGTCACCCCGGACGAAAGCCACTTCGCCCTGAATGTCAGCGTCAGCTACCCCGATGGCCGCACCCCGACGCTGTACGTCAACCCCTACACCGGGGCGATCCAGGGCACCAGCCCGAACTTCGACTTCCAGGGCTTCACCCGCGCCCTGCACGGCTGGTGGCTGGTGCCCTTCACCAATGGTTTCAGCTGGGGCTGGTACCTGGTGTCGTTCCTCGGCCTGCCCATGCTGATCTCACTGATCACGGGACTGGTGGTCTACAAGAAATTCTGGAAGGGCTTTCTCAAGCCGACCCTGCGGGTGCGCCACGGTGCACGGATCTTCTGGGGCGACTTCCACCGCCTGAGCGGCATCTGGTCGATCTGGTTCATTGCGGTGATTTCCATCACCGGCATCTGGTTCCTGATTCGCGCGATCCTCGCGGACTACAACATCAGCATCTCCAGCGAACCCATAGTTCCGGTGATCGCCCGCGAGCAGGTGCCACGCTCCGCTGACGGCAGCCCGGCCCCCATGATTGGCCTGGAACAGGCGATCGGCACCGCCACGGAAAAAATCCCCGGTTTCGACATCAGTTTCGTCAGCCTGCCCGGCAACGCCTACAGCCACCTGGTGATCGGCGGCCGCGGCTGGTACCCGCTGATGTACCAGACCGCCAATATCAACCCCTATACCGGCTCCCTGGACACCTCCTACCTGCTGGGCGACCGCAACCCTTTGGAGTTCGTCACCGAGTCGATGCGTCCGTTGCATACCGGTGACTTCGGCGGCATCTGGATCAAGCTGATCTGGTTCTTCTTCGGCCTGGTGCTGAGCATGATGGTCCTCAGCGGACTGTTGATCTGGACCAAGCGCACCGCCCTGGCCACCGCCAACGCCCTGAAGCGCGAGGAAAAGGCCGCCCGTGCCCGCCCTGCCAGCCAACCCGTAGCAACGCCCACCCCGGCAATGAGCATCGAAACTTCGGAGAGCCACTCGTGAGCCAGACCAGCACCGCAACCTCGGGCTCGACACTGAGCCGGTTTTGGCACAAGTGGCGTTTCCACCTGAACATCCTGCTGTTGCTGATTCCCCTGGGCTTCATGCCCAAGTACTTCGCCGACCGGGCGCTGTTTCGCGGTGACAGCGGCCTCGGCGAACGGGAAGTGGGTGAAGTCCAGGTAGGACCCTGGAGCCTGCGCCTGGCGGAAATGCGCAACGCCCCCCCCCGTTTCGAAAACCCCGTCGGCTACATGAAAAGCTTCAACGCCGCCCTGTGCCAGGCCTGTATCGACCCGGTCAAGGCCACCTACTTGCGCATCGGCAAGCCCCGCAGCTTGCGGGCCGCCGGGGTGATCTTTTTCGGCAGCCCGTACCGCATGGGCGCCAGCCTGCCGATCCCGGAAAAAACCCGGGCCGACGCCGAACTGTGGATCACCATGGAAGGCTGGGACGGCAGCATGCACCAGGCGGCCATTCCCCTGAGCCAGGCCTCTCCGGCAACCGTAGCCTGGCTCGAAAAACAAGGAGGCAAATGATGATCCGTGCAGTATCCACGTTTCGCCTGCGGCAACTGGGCGCCAGCGTCCTGCTGGTGCTGGGCGCCGGTCTCAGCACCAGCGCCCAGGCCCACAACCCGATGTGCGAATGCAAGGCCATTGACGCCGAGCAGATCCGCTGCACCGGCGGTTTTTCCGACGGCAGCGGCGCGCCTGGGGTGACCCTGGACGTGATCGGCTACGACGAAACCATCCTGGTGCCGGGCAAGCTCGGCGCCGACTCGACCCTGACCTTCAACAAACCCTCCTCCGAGTTCTACGTGCTGTTCGACGCTGGCCCCGGCCACGTGGTGGAAATCGACCAAGCGGATATCGAGGCCCCATGAACCCAGCCACCACCCAGGTCGTCCGCCCCGCCGGCGCTGGCCACGAAACCCTCTATGTGTTGCTGCTGTGCCTGCTGATCCTCAGCGTGGCGGCCAGCGTGGTGCTGTGGCGCGGTGAGAAAACCGTCACCAGCAGTGTTGCCAGCCACCAGTTGGACGCCCGCCGCGACCTCAGCGCCGGCGAACAGGGGATCTACGCCGACCTGCGGGTGACGCTCGACGAGATTCACCTGCTGCAGGCCGAAAACCAGGCCCTGCCCAGCCCGGAGCAATTGGCCGAGGAAGGCTTCGCGCCTTTCGCCCAGGACGCCAGTTCGGTGAGCCGTGGCGGCCATGTCTGGCACTTGCAGGAGCAGGCCTACCTGGGCCAGAGCCAGAACCCGCAAGTGGCCGGCTCGTTCCTGATGCGCATCGATGCCAAAGATCGGGCCAAGGTCGATATCTGGCTCAGCCGCAACCCGTCGGTGGTGCTGCCCAGCGATCTTGACGAGCAGAAACTGGCCGCTGCCGGCTGGCAACAGATAGTCGCGCAATTCGATGCCGGAGTGACCCGTCAGCATCGCCACTGAACCTACGCACTCATCCGAGAGAAGACTGCTTGCCCATGCCTATTTCATCTCAACCCCGCCCCTTCCTGCGGGTGCTGCTGGTCAGCCTGCTGGCCCTGATGCTCAGCCCCCTGGCCAGCGCCGAACAGGCCAAGCGCCTGCGCATCGGCATCACCCTGCACCCTTACTACAGCTACGTGGCGAACATCGTCGGCGACAAGGCCGAAGTGGTGCCGCTGATTCCTGCCGGCTTCAACCCTCATGCCTACGAACCCCGGGCCGAAGACATCAAGCGCATCGGCACCCTAGATGTAATCGTGCTCAACGGTGTGGGCCATGATGACTTCGCCGACCGCATGATCGCCGCCAGCGAGCGCCCGGACATCCCGGTGATCGAAGCCAACGAAAACGTACCGCTGCTGGCCGCCACCGGGGTCGCCGCCCGTGGCGCCGGCAAGGTGGTCAACCCGCACACCTTCCTGTCCATCAGTGCCTCCATCGCCCAGGTCAACAACATCGCCCGCGAGCTCGGCAAGATGGACCCGGCCAACGCCAAGACCTATACCCAGAACGCCCGCGCCTACGGCAAGCGCCTGCGGCAGATGCGCGCCGATGCCCTGGCCAAGCTGACCCAGGCACCCAATGCCGACCTGCGGGTGGCCACGGTGCACGCCGCCTATGACTACCTGCTGCGCGAGTTCGGCCTGCAGGTCACTGCGGTGGTGGAGCCGGCCCACGGTATCGAGCCGAGCCCCAGCCAGTTGAAGAAGACCATCGACCAACTGCGGGAACTGGACGTCAAGGTGATCTTCTCGGAGATGGACTTCCCCTCCACCTACGTTGAAACCATCCAGCGTGAATCCGGGGTCAAGCTCTACCCGCTGTCGCACATTTCCTACGGCGAATACACCGCCGACAAGTACGAGAAGGAAATGACAGGCAACCTCGACACCGTGGTCCGAGCGATCCAGGAGGCGGGCGCATGACCGCCCTGGAAACCCTGCTGCAAGGCCCGGCCATCGAGTTCGAGCAGGTCAGCCTGACCCTGGGCCGTACCACCATCCTCGATCGGGTCGAGTTCCAAGTGCAGCCCGGCAGCGTGCACGCGCTGGTAGGGCCCAACGGCGGCGGCAAGAGTTCGCTGATCAAGACCCTGCTCGGGCAGATGCCTCACCAGGGTCAGTTGCGCCTGCAATGGCCCGGCACACCCGGCACCATCGGCTATGTGCCCCAGGCCCTGGAGTTCGACCGGGGCCTGCCGATGACCGTGGACGACTTCATGGCCGCCATGTGCCAGCGCCGCCCGGCCTTTCTCGGCCTCAGCCGGCATTACGCCAAGGCGATTGGCGAGGCCCTGGAACGGGTCGGCATGCAAGACAAGCGCAAGCGGCGCATGGGCGCCCTGTCCGGCGGTGAGCGCCAGCGGGTACTGCTGGCCCAGGGGCTGATTCCGGCCCCGCAATTGCTGGTGCTGGACGAACCGATGTCGGCCCTCGACGAAGCCGGGATCCAGGTCTTCGAACGCCTGCTCCACGACTGGCGTCAGAGCGGTATCACCCTGCTGTGGATCGAGCACGATCTGGAGGCCGTGGGGCGCCTGGCCGATCGGGTCACCGGGCTCAATCGGCGCGTGCTGTTCGACGGCCCGGCGCAGCAGACCCTGACCCCGGAACGCCTGCTGAGCCTGTTCTCCACTCACCCGCGAGCGGCGGACCGAGCCAGTGGGAGTGCTGCCTGATGAGTTATGAAGCTTTCCGATTGATGATCCAGGGCTGGGCCTCGTCCGGTTACCTGCCAGAAGCCCTGGCCTACGGTTTCGTGGTCAACGCCCTGCTGGCCGGCCTGCTGATCGGCCCGGTGCTCGGCGGCCTGGGCACCCTGGTGGTGGTCAAACGCTTCGCCTTCTTCTCCGAAGCCGTGGGCCACGCCGCCCTCACGGGGGTGGCCATCGGTATCCTCCTCGGCGAACCCTACACCGGCCCCTACGGCAGCCTGTTCGGCTACTGCCTGCTGTTCGGCATCCTGCTCAACTACCTGCGCAACCGCACCGGCCTGGCCCCGGACACCCTGATCGGGGTGTTCCTCTCGGTATCCCTGGCCCTGGGCGCGAGCCTGCTGCTGATCCTCGCCGGCAAGATCAACGTGCACATCCTCGAGAACGTGCTGTTCGGCTCGGTGCTCACGGTCAATGGCAGTGACCTGCTGGTGCTGCTGGTTGTCGGCGCCCTGGTGCTGGGCCTGAGCCTGCCGCTGTACAACCGCATCATGCTGGCCAGCTTCAACCCACAGCTGGCGGCGGTGCGCGGGGTGGCCGTGAAAACCCTGGACTACCTGTTCGTGATCCTGGTGACCCTGATCACCGTGGCCGCGGTCAAGGTCATCGGCGCGATCCTGGTGGGCGCACTGTTGGTGATTCCAGCGGCCGCGGCACGCCTGCTCAGCCAGTCGCTCAAGGGGTTCTTCTGGATCTCGGTGAGCATCGCCACCGTCAGCACCCTGTGCGGCATCCTGTTGCCCATCGTTTTCGACCTGCCGGTGCCCTCCGGCGCCGCGATCATCCTGGTGGCCGGTGTCGCCTTCGCCCTGGCCGCCATCGCTCGCGGCACGGTCCCCAGCCTGAAAGGGAATATCGGATAAATGCACAGTTCATTGCCTCACCTGTCACTGCGTCGCCTGCCCCTGCGTCGCCTAAGCCTGGCCCTGGCCCTCGGCGGCCTGATCAGCACCCCGGCCCTGGCCGAACGCGACCACTTCGAACCGATGCGCGTGGTGGCCAGCCACGGCATGGGCAATACCGCGCTGCACAGCGCCACCGCAAGCAAACCGCTGACGGTGCTGGCTTCCGTGCCGGTGACCTTCGGCCTGGGGCAGATCCTGCTGCAGGGCACCGACGCCAAGCTGGAACGGGCGGCCCCGGCCAACCTGCCGGGCTCGCGGCAGACCGCCTACTTCACCGGGCGCGGCGCCCCGGCGCTGCACAAGCTGGCGCTCAATGCCGACGCGGTGATCGGCCTGCGCTCGATCTGGCCGGACGACCCGCTGTACCCCAATGCCCGGCGCAGCAATATCCGTATCGTCGAGATCGACGCTGCGCGCCCGGTGGATGGCGCCCTGCCCGGGGTGGCCCTGCAGCCGGGCAAGAGCGACGGGCTGAACGCCCAGCCCTGGCTGTCGAGCAACAACCTGGGGCGCATGGCCGACGTGCTGGCGGCGGACCTGGTGCGCCTGGCCCCCGAGGCCAAGCCCAGGATCGAGAGCAACCTGGCGGGGCTCAAGCAGCGCCTGCTGAAACTCAGCGCCGACAGCGAGGCGCGCCTGGCCGAGGCGGACAACCTCAGTGTGCTGAGCCTCTCCGAGCACTTTGGCTATCTGGTCAGCGGCCTCAACCTGGAACTGCTGGAGGTGGATGCCCGGGCTGACAATGAATGGACCCCCGAGGCGCTCAAGAAACTGCAGGCCCGGCTCAAGGACAACGACGTGGCCATTGTCCTGCATCATCGCCAGCCGTCCGAGGCGCTGAAGGCCGCCATCAGCGCCGGCGGCAGCCAGTTGCTGGTCCTGGAAACCGACAGCGCCGACCCGTTGAGCGAACTGGAAGGCAACCTGCAGAAAGTCACCCAGGTCCTGGCCCCGAAAAGCTAAGCCCGCCCCTATCGCCGCTGCCGGCTGTTCGGCAGCGGCGCCGCTTACATATTCCCTCAAGATTGTGGCCATTTCCCGGTGCTAGTCTGCGCTTCGCAAAAATGCCCAGACAGGAAACCCACGCCATGAGCGAATACCTGAAACTCAACAAGACCAATTGGGACGAACGCGCGCCCTTGCACGCCGCCTCTGCGGATTACGCGGTGCAGCGCTTTGTCGACGACCCGCAGTTTCTCTCCGAAGTCGTGCAGTTCGACCGCCCCCTGCTGGGCGACATCCAGGGCCTGCGTGGCGTGCATCTGCAATGCCATATCGGTACCGACACCCTGTCGCTGTCGCGCCTCGGCGCACAGATGAGCGGGTTGGATTTTTCCTCGGCGTCCCTGGCTGAAGCGCAGGCCCTGGCCCAGCGCTGCAACACCGCCATCGACTACCACGAGTCGGACGTGTTCGCGGCCACCGAAGCACTGCCCTGCGGCGAGTTCGACCTGGTCTACACCGGCATCGGCGCGCTGTGCTGGCTGCCGAGCATCGAGCGCTGGGCGCACACCGTCGGCGCCCTGCTCAAGCCCGGTGGCCGGCTGTTTATCCGCGAAGGGCATCCGATGCTCTGGGCCCTCGATGAAGGTCACAGCGACTCGCTGCAGGTGGCGTTTCCCTACTTCGAACGCAGCGAGCCACTGGTCTGGGACGATGCTGCCACCTACGTGGAAACCGACAGCAGCCTCAAGGCCACGGTGACCCACGAGTGGAACCACGGCCTGGGGGAAATCATCAGCGCCCTGCTGGCCCAGGGCCTGGAAATCACCGGGTTGGTGGAGCACCAGAGCATTCCCTGGGAAGCCCTGCCCGGGCAGATGGAGGTGGATGAGCGTGGCGAATGGCGACTCAAGGAAGCCCCGTGGCGCCTACCGCTGAGCTACACCCTGCAAGCCGTCAAGCGCAGGGCCTGATCGCCGGGCATAAAAAGCCCGCTGAACCTTGGCGTTCAGCGGGCTTTTTTGTGCTCGGGATCGAGGCGGCGAACGACTGCGCAGGAAGCGCCGTCGCTAGGATTGCTGAAGGTCCTGCCGCCCTTTTCGCAGCCTCGCGGGCTCGGCTGCGGCCACCGACCTTGTGCCGAGGCTCAGCCGGCCAGCGCCTGCTGGTCCATCTTCTGGCGCAGGCTCAGTGGACGCATGTCGGTCCAGACTTCTTCGATGTAGGCCAGGCAGTCCTTTTTCAAACCGCTCTTGCCCACGGTACGCCAGCCTTGCGGCACAGCCTTGTAGTCGGGCCAGATCGAGTATTGCTCTTCATGGTTGACCACCACCTGGAAGAGGATGTCCTCACGGTCGAATACTGAAGTCATTGCTTGTCTCCATCACTGATAAGGATCGCCGCGCCCAGGACGCGGCGATTGTGTAGAAGGAACGAATCAACCGCGCAGAAAATTAAACGCTGGCCACCGCCGCAGCCACGGCCTTGCTGAATATTTCCGCCACCTGGTCGATCTGGGCCGCGGTGATCACCAGCGGCGGCAGGAAACGCACCACGCTGCCGTGACGCCCGCCCAACTCCAGGATCAAGCCGCGCTTGAGGCATTCACGCTGCACCAGCGGCGCCAGGCGCGCGTGCTGCGGCGGATGGCCCTGGGCATCCGCCGCGCCGGCCGGGTCCACCAGTTCGACGCCAAGCATCAGCCCACGGCCGCGGATGTCCCCCAGTTGTGGATAATCCCGCTGCAGGATCAACAGATGCTCACGCAGGCGTTCGCCCATGGCCGCTGCGTGTTCAGGCACCTGGTGTTCCTTGAGGTAGCGCATCACCGCAGAACCGGTGGCCATGGCCATCTGATTGCCGCGGAAAGTGCCGGCATGAGCGCCTGGCTGCCAGGTGTCGAGCCAGTCGCGATAGACCATCACCGCCAGCGGCAGGCTGCCGCCGATGGCCTTGGACATCACCACCACATCGGGAATGATCCCGGCGTGTTCAAAGGCGAACATCTTGCCGGTACGGCCGAAACCACTCTGGATTTCATCGACGATCAACGCCACGCCGGCCTGTTCGGTGATGCGCCGCACACCTCGCAGCCAATCCAGGTCCGCCGGGATCACCCCGCCCTCGCCTTGCACCGCCTCGACGATCACCGCCGCCGGCAGGGCCACCCCCGCTTCCGGGTCGGTGAGCAGGTTTTCCAGGTAGTGCAGGTTGACCTTGACCCCTTCCGCACCACCCAGCCCGAACGGGCAACGGTAGTCATAAGGAAAGGGCAGGAACTGCACAGCGTTATTCAACAGACCGGCCAACGGACGCTTGGGCCCAAGGCTGCCCATCAGGCTCAGGGCACCCTGGCTCATGCCGTGGTAACCGCCCTGAAACGACAGCACAGTGCTGCGTCCGGTGGCCGTGCGCACCAGTTTCAACGCCGCTTCCACCGCGTCGGTGCCGGTGGGGCCGCAGAACTGGATCTTGGCTTCGGCGGCCAGGGCCTCGGGCAACAGGCCGAACAGGTCCTGGACGAACTGATCCTTGACCGGGGTAGTCAGGTCCAGAGTCAACAGCGGCAACTCATCGGCCAGCACTTGCTGGATCGCGGCGATCACCACCGGGTGGTTGTGGCCCAGGGCCAGAGTCCCGGCACCGGCCAGGCAATCGATGAAACGCCGGCCTTCAACGTCCTCGACATGAATCCCACTGGCTCGCTTGAGGGCCAGGGGAATCCGCCGTGGATAGCTGCGGGCATTGGATTCCTGACGGTTCTGACGGGCCAGCAGAGGCGACTCGTCGAACTGGTAAAGGGTCTCCGCCGATGTAGGGGCAAGGCCCACCGGCTGATCTTCCATAAGGCTGGTAACGGCTGACATGTCTCGAACCCTCACGCTGCAATTTAAGCAAAACGGCCACCGGCCGGATGCGCAGCCGAAGGAGGGTGCGCACTGACAGGCTTTCCTGTTCTGGAAACGCATCAGCGAGGTCAGGATTTACACCCCGGGACGATGAAATTGCACATATCGCCCCGTAGGAGCCCGCTTGCTGGCGAAGGCGATCTTTCCGGCTCCTTCGCTGGCAAGCCCGCTCCTACAGGGGGCGGTGATGGGTCAGGCGCGGTGGGCAGGCAGGGTCAACTCGACCCGCAGGCCGTCGGGGTGGCTGTCGAAGTTCAGGTCGCAATCGCAACGCTGGACTATTGCCTGGACAATCGCCAGGCCCAGCCCGCAGCCACTGCTCTGGCTGTCACGCCAAAAGCGCTGGGTCAGGTGTTGCAGGTCTTGCGGGGGAATCCCCGTGCCATGGTCGCGCACCTGGAAACGCACACGGCCGCCGACAATCTCCAGGTTCAACTCCACCGGACATTCATCCGGGGTATGACGCAGAGCGTTGTCCAGCAAGTTGCGCAGGGCAGCAATGGCCAGGGTCGAAGGCATTTCCACCGGGGCTTCGCCAGCCTTGTCCCCCAGGTGCAGCTTGACCCGCTGGCGGGCACCGACGGCCGCGTCCTGGATCGCCAGACGCGCGACCTGCTCGGCGTTGCAGTGCACACCGTCATCGAACGACAGGCTGCCCTCGACCCGCGCCAGCAACAATAACTGCTCCAGAGTCCGGTGCATGCGGTCGGCGCCCTCCTCGGCCCGGGCCAGGGACTGATCCCGGGCCGCGCCTTCGGTCATGCGCGCCACTTGCAGGTGGGTCTTGATTGCCGTCAGCGGGCTGCGCAGTTCGTGGGCCGCGTCGCCGGTCAGCCGGCGCTCGCGCTCGATGGTCTTGGCGATGCGCTGGAACAGCTGGTTCTGGGTCTCCAACAGCGGCCGCAACTCGCTGGGCATCGGCTGGATCTGCAGCGGCTCCAGGGAATCAGCACTGCGGCGCATCAGCGCATCGCGAATCCGGTTCAACGGCGCCAGGCTCTGGCCGATGCCCAGCCACAGCAACCACAGGCAACCCAGCAGGGCCACACCCACCGGCACCGAGGCCGCCAGCAGCACCGACAGGTTCAGGGCCTCGCGCTCGACCTGTCGATCGGCGGTGGTGATGCGCACGTCACCGCGCGCCAGGGTAAAGGTGCGCCAGGGCGCACCGTCGATCATCTGGTCGTGAAAACCCAGCTTCTCGGCTTCTAGTGGATGCTCCGGGGAGCTATGGCTGCGAGCCAGGATCTGCCCGCGCAGGGAGCTGACCTGGCAAGCCATGCCCCCGGGAATGGTCAGGGCCGCACTGTTGATCTGGTTGCCCGGGCCGTGGGACGGCAGTGCCGGCATCTGTTCCAGCAGCCCGGCAACCATGCGCGCCGAAGCCACCAGGCGCTGGTCCAGGGAAAACATCATCTGGTTACGCAGGTCACTGAGCATCCAGGCCGCAGCCAGGGCCCAGATCAGGATGAAGGCGGCGCCGAGGGTCATGCTCAGGCGCAGGCGCAGGCTCCTCACTTACGGGTTCTCCTCGCCATCTGCCGGGCCCAGGCGATAGCCCAGGCCACGCACGGTTTCGACGATGCCGTTGCCGAGTTTGCGGCGCAGGTGATGGATGTGCACATTCAAGGCGTTGCTTTCCAGTTCATCGTTGAAACCGTAGACGCTGTCTTTCAATTGCTCGCTGGACAGTACCCGGCCACGGTTGTGCAGCAGCGCCTGGAGCAGTGACTGCTCGCGCCGCGACAGGTCCACCGGCTGGCCGCCCAGCATCGTTTCCCGGGTGCTCGGATCGTAGGTCAGGCGTCCGTGTTCGATGAGGTTGACGCTGCGCCCGGCCACGCGACGCAACAGGGTGTGCAGGCGCGCCGCCAGTTCCCGCAGGTCGAAGGGCTTGAGCAGGTAATCGTCGGCACCGGCTTGCAAGCCATCGACCCGGTCGGTCACCGAGTCGCGGGCGGTGAGGATCAGCACCGGAATCTCCAGGCCTTGCTGGCGCTGCTGCTTGAGCAACTTCAAACCGTCTTCATCCGGCAGGCCAAGATCCAGTACCATCACGTCGAATTCGGCCACGCCGAGCATGGCCCGCGCCGCTGAAGCGGTGGCCACATGTTCGACCGTCAGGCCCTGGGCCGTGAGGCCGGCGACTATCCCGCTGGCAATCAGCTCATCATCTTCACAGACAAGTACGTGCATGGTCGGTCCTGTAACAAAGGCGTTGATTAAGCAGGCTGCGGATTAAGCGGACATTATGCCCGCCCTGGCCTGGCCACAAGCCAAGTAGGGTTAATCATCGGTTAATCAGGACCCGCCATTGTGCTCGCTACTTGCACCGGTTTAAGGCTTGGCCATGCGTCGATTGTTGATTTTGCTGTTCATGCTGTTCACCTCCCTGGCACACGCCGGCAACAACCCGTTCGAGGTCAAGCCTGACTTCCTGCCGGTGGGCAAGGCCTTCGCCTTTACCTCCGAACGCCTGGCCTCGGGGGAAACCCAGCTGTTCTGGCAGATCGCCGACGGCTACTACCTGTACCAGAAACGCCTGAAATTCGACGGCCTGCCCCAGGAGCAGCATCCAGTCCTGCCCGCCGGTGAAGACCACAGCGACGAATTCTTCGGCGACCAGACGGTGTATCGCCAGGGCCTGGAACTGAAGCTGCCGGCCGGTGCCAGCGGTAAGATCAAAGTCGGTTGGCAGGGCTGTGCCGATGCCGGCCTGTGCTATCCGCCACAAACCTTGGAAGTGGACCTGGGCGGCGTAGCGGCGACTGCGGCCAGCACCGGCGACAACGCCACTGGCGCGGCCCAGGACCAGCTCCTGGCCAGTGGCCTGGAACATCAATCCTGGGGCTTGAGCCTGCTGGCGTTCTTCGGCTTCGGCCTGCTGCTGGCCTTCGCTCCGTGCTCGCTGCCGATGCTGCCGATCCTTGCCGGCATGGTCGTCGGCAGCGGCGCCAGCCCACGCCGCGGCCTGGCCCTGGCCAGCAGCTATGTGCTGTGCATGGCCCTGGTGTACGCCGGCATGGGTGTGATCGCCGCCCTGCTCGGCAGCAACTTGCAGGCCTGGCTGCAACAGCCCTGGGTACTGGGCAGCTTCGCCAGCCTGTTCGTCCTGCTGTCGCTGCCGATGTTCGGCTTCTTCGAGCTGCAGATGCCCGCGCTGCTGCGCGACCGCCTGGAGGGCGCCAGCCGCCAGCGCCAGGGCGGCAGCCTGATCGGCTGCGGTGTTCTTGGCGCCCTGTCGGCCTTGCTGGTAGGCCCGTGCATGACCGCGCCCCTGGCCGGAGGGCTGCTGTATATCGCCCAGACCGGCAACGCGCTGCTCGGTGGCCTGGCGCTGTTCGTCCTGGGCCTGGGCATCGGCCTGCCGCTGCTGTTGCTGGTGACAGTGGGCAACCGCTTCCTGCCTAAACCCGGGCCATGGATGAACCTGCTCAAGGGCGTGTTCGGCTTCCTGTTCCTCGGCACTGCCATCTACATGCTGCGCCCGGTACTGAGCGCCGGCCTGTGGATCGGTTTGTGGGGCGCACTGACCCTGGTGCTGGCCTACTGCACCTGGCAGCAACGAGCGATTGCCGGCCGCTTCCTGCACCTGTTCGGTGCCGGCGCGCTGCTTTTCGGTGTCTGGGGCGGCATGCTGCTGCTGGGCGCCGCCGGGGGCAGCGACGACCCCTGGCAGCCGCTCAAGGTCTACAGCGGTGGCGGGGTTGCCAGTAACGTCACCGCCCACGATGCATTCACTACGGTCAAATCGCCTGCCGAGCTGCAGAGTGCCCTGGACAGCGCCAAGGCCCAGGGCCAGTGGGTGCTGCTGGACTACTACGCAGACTGGTGCGTGTCCTGCAAGATCATGGAAAAAACCGTGTTCGGTCAGCCTCAAGTGCTCGATGCCTTGAAGGATGTGCGCCTGCTGCGCCTGGACGTGACCCTGGACAACGCCGACGGCCGCGGACTGCTGAGTCGCTACCAAGTGCCGGGGCCTCCGAGCATGCTGTGGATCGGCCCTGATGGCAGTGAGCGCCGTAGCCAACGCATCACCGGTGAAGTGAATGCCGCGCAATTCCTGCAACGCTGGACCCAGACCCGGGAAGCTCGTTGATGCTGACGTTTACCATCGGCACCTTTGCCATTGCCCTCAACCACCTGCTGCTGATCAGTGCACTGGCACTCGCCACCCTGGTCGGCTGGCGGGTGGCCAAGCGCGGTGGCGACAACCCCGAGTCGGTACTGTTTTCGCTGTTCCTGCTGGGCATGCTCACCGCCCGCATCTGTTTCGTCATCGCCTACTGGCGCCACTACCAGCACGACCCGTGGATGATCATCGACCTGCGCGACGGCGGTTTCCTCGCTTGGCCGGGGGTCATCGTGATGCTGCTGGCAGCCCTGGCCTGGGGCTGGAAGCGCCCGGCGCTGCGGCGTCCATTGGCAGCCGGAGTCGGCACCGGGCTGGCCTTCTGGCTGCTGGCGACCCTGTCGCTGACCCTCTACGACCAGGGCACCCGCCTGCCGGAAGTGGCCCTGCGCAATGCCGCCGGGGAAACCGTGCAACTCACCGACTACCAGGGCGGGCCCCTGGTGATCAACCTCTGGGCCACTTGGTGCCCGCCCTGCCGACGCGAGATGCCGGTGCTGGAAAAGGCCCAACAGCAACGCCCGGACCTGACCTTCCTGTTCGTCAACCAGGCTGAAAGCATGCAAAGCGTCAGCACCTTTCTCGCCACCCAGGACCTGAACCTGAACAACGTGCTGTTTGATGGCAGCGGCCGCCTGGGCAAAGCCGTGGGCTCCATGGCCTTGCCGACTACGCTGTTCTACAGCGCCGATGGCCGCCTATTGGGCAGCCACCTGGGAGAGTTGTCCGAGGCCAGCCTGGCCCGGGCCCTGGAAAACTTCGACGGCGCACACCCGACCTCGGTCGCCCCTTCAAGGAAACTGCCATGCCCTTCATCCGCCACCTGCTGAGCCTGTCCCTGGGCGCGGCGCTGCTCAACGCCCCACTGCTGCAGGCCGAAGAACTGCCTGCACCGATCCGCAAGATCGAGGAAAAAGGCGCCAAGATCATCGGCAGCTTCGACGCCCCCGATGGCCTCAAGGGCTACGCCGCGCAATACCAGAATCGCGGCATGACCCTGTACCTGACCGCCGATGGCAAGCACGTGCTGCTGGGCAACCTGTACGACGCCAACGGCAAGGACCTGAGCGCCGAACCACTGCAGAAACTGGTCTACGCACCGATGGCCAAGGAAGTCTGGGGCAATCTGGACAAGAGCAACTGGATCGCCGACGGCAAGGCCGATGCGCCACGCATCGTCTACCTATTCAGCGACCCCAACTGCCCCTACTGCAACATGTTCTGGGAACAGGCACGGCCCTGGGTGAAAGCCGGCAAAGTGCAGTTGCGGCACATCATGGTGGGCATCATTCGCGAAGACAGCCCGGGCAAATCCGCCGCCCTGCTGGCCGCCAAGGACCCGCAGCAAGCCCTGGAAGAACATGAAAAGGCTGGCAAGGGCAGCAGCCTCAAGGCCCTGGATAGCATTCCGAAGGCCGTGCAAACCAAGCTCGACGCCAACATGAAACTGATGGAGGAGCTGGAGCTGTCAGCGACCCCGGCAATCTTCTACCTCGACGACAAGGGTGAACTGCAACAGCAGCAAGGCGCCCCGGCGCCGGGCAAGTTGACGCAGATCCTCGGCGCCAAATAGCCCCGCCGGCAATGCCTAAAGACGCCCGTGCTCCACGGGCGCCCTGCCCTCAGCGCGAATGCCGCGCCGCCAGAAAGTCCAGCAGCGCCTGGGTGACAAACTCGGGGTTCTCCCGGCTGGAAATATGCCCCGCTTCGGGGATCAATTGATAAGCGCAGCCAATGCGCTCGGCCATCTCGACGGTTTCCGCCACAGGCCGAGGTTTGTCCTGCTCGCCGCAGAGCAGCAACGTGTTCTGCGCATCCAGTTGGGCAAGCTCAGGCAACAGGTCGCCCCGGCTGAACGTGATGCGCCCCATGGGAATCACACTCTGGCGCAAACGCTCGGTGGGCAACGCCGCCAGGCTCGCACGAAAATCCTGGAACAGTGCCGACTGCGGATCGATGCCCGGCCGGAAGAAGATCGGCACCACGATATCCAGCAGCGGTTCGGCGATCACGCCGCTGTCTTCGATCTGCTGGAACAGCGAGAAATAGTACTGCCGGGTCGGCTCCGGCTCGGCCCCCAGATAAGTGTCCATCAGCACCAACCCGGCGATCCGCTGCGGCGCCGCCAAGGCCAGCCGCGCGCCCCACATGCCGCCCACCGACAGCCCCACCAGGGTCACCCGCTCGATGTGCAAATGATCCAGCAACGCCAGCATCTGCCGCGCCACATCATCCAGGGACGTCGTGCCTTGCGGCATCGGCCCGGACTGGCCATGGCCCCACAGGTCCACGGCAATCACTCGGTACTGCGCCGATAATGCCTCGATCTGCGGCGCCCACATGCCGGTGTCCCACAAATAGCTGCCGGCCAGGAGCACCACGGGCCCCTGCCCCTGATCGAGGTAGTGCAGCGTTTGTCCATCGAGGGTGGCGAAAGGCATTAGGGGATTCCTGTACAGGGATGACAAAAAAGGTCCGACAGACTGTGCCGTGCAACACGGCTCAGTCAATCGGACCCGACCGACAAAAACGTTTCAGGAAGTACCCGGAAGCAGTATCCACATCCCCGTACAACTGGGAGTCCAGCGCAGTCCGCCACTGTCCATGGCATGCAACATGAAGCAAATCAGGCCGCACTCAATGTCGTCGCCCGGCTGCAGGAAAGGGGCTGAACAGTCCGGCAAGATACTGTGCAAGGGCTGTTTCACGGAACATAGACTGGAACACCACAGAGATAAAAACTTGCAACGTAGTTGAAAAAAGTTACTCCGGATTTTTCTAGACAGTGTTTATTTGAACTTTAGGAAAACTCTCAAACCCACACCAACGACTGCTTGTTAACATCTAAACACTACAGCAACCCCCACCAAACACAGAAACAATCAAGTCGACAAGCACGAAACCCACCGCCTATCCATCACATGTAAAAGCCCTGAATAAACTCCAACGCAGCGCTTCTCAAGAGATAGGCCGCGCCATTGCTCAAGACATGTAAATGGCATGAACTTCAATTAATCAGCAACAAGTTTTCACATCAACGCCATGACCGCCCAGCTTTACATAGCCACTTAGCAGCAACACCGAAATCTCTCATAAAGGACTAAATACACTATGCAATTCAAGACAGCTTTACTTGCCCTTGGCATCATCGGCATGCCGGGTCTGGCCATGGCATCCAACACCATCAAGTTTCAGGGGCTGGTCAACACTTCGACCTGTTCGGTTACCGTAAACAACAGTGCCACCGCTCTGGTAGTGCTGCCCACGGTTGCTGCTGCCGATCTGGCCACCCTCGGGACTACCGCCGGTGAGACCAACTTCACCGTCGGTGTTTCAGGTTGCCCTAGCGATGCCAACGACAAAGTACTGACGGTCGGCTTCGTCGGTAACAACGTCAACGCCACAGGCCACCTGGTTAACTCCGGCACCGCTGCCAACGTCGAACTGGTGGTATCGAACCTGTCCAACGGCACCATCCTGAACCTGAACAACTGGACCTCGCAATCTGCGGTGGATGGCATCACATTGCCTGCCAATACCACCAGTGCCGAGCGTGACTACTTCGTACGCTACTACGCCACGGGTGTTGCCAGTGTGGGCAGCGTGGGCAGCGTGACAGGGTCGATGCAGTACTCCATTAGTTATCCGTAACCAGCAATGGCAACTCACCGCCAAGCATTGCACCGGGACAAGTAAAGTAACAAGCGCCATCAGTAGGATCGTTATCTTATTGATGGCCAGCAACTCCCCACTCCAAGAGCTGAAAATTTCATTTCGAAGTTCAGCGCACTCGCTACGACTGTGAATACCTTGCCGTGCACTTTCTCAATCGACGTGCCTGTGTCGGGCCCGACAACATTGTTTCCGCAACCCAGATGAGGTCAATGTCATGACATCACGACACAGCCTTTCAAATAGAGCAATAAGAGTACTCCTCCGGGGTACGCTCCTTAGTTATTGCGCCCTGATACTTCCTGCATCGGCCAGCGTGATCGTGCAGGCAACCCGAATCATCTATCCGGCCGATGCCAGGGAAGTCAGCCTGCAACTGAGCAATTCGGATGCGCATCCCAACCTCATCCAAGTCTGGGCGGACATCAACAACCCGCAGTCCGATCCAGAAAACGCCGATGCGCCCTTTATCGTCACGCCGCCTATTTTTCGTATGGAAGCAAAATCCGGGCAGACCGTGCGCATCATGCTGACCGCTGACCATTTGCCCCAGGATCGCGAATCGGTGTTTTACCTGAACACCCTGCAGATACCGCCAAAGGCCCCCGAGTACAGTGATCAGAATCGCATTCAACTGACCCTGCGCAACCGCTTGAAGCTGTTTTATCGCCCCAACCAGATCACCGGAAAACCCAGCGACATCGAATCCCAGCTGAGCTTTCACATCGCCCAGCAAGGTCAGGATTGGCTGATAACCGCGCACAACCCTACCGGTTACTTCGCCACGCTGACGGCAGGACAAGTACTGGCCGAAAAACGTGCGGTACCGTTCAAAACCGAAATGCTGGCCCCGTTCAGTCAGGCCGAATGGCGCCTGGTCAATGCCGGAACCCTGCCAAGTGGCCCGTTGCGCATCAGCGCAGCCCTGGTCAACGACTTCGGCGGACAGGTCCTGCGCGAGTACGGGATTGCACGCTGAGATGAACCTGCTTTTGTGCCTCAGGTACGGGCACATGGCGGCATTGCTGACGACCTGTTGCCTTTCCCCCACGGCGTGGTCCGATGAACAGCAGCCGCCATCGAGCTACAGCTTCGATGACGAACTGACCCTCGGCCAGCGGGCAAAAGCCAGCCTCTCGCGCTTCAACCGGGCCAAGGCCATCGAGCCTGGGCGCTATCAAGTCGACATCTACTTGAACAACAGCTTCGTGACGCGCTCCGTGGTGGACTTTCAATCGGTCAACGACGCCGATGTCGCGCCGTGCCTGAGCGATCAGTTTCTCCTCGATGCAGGGGTCAAGCCCAACCGCCTGAATGACCACGCCAGCGCAAAGACGCCCCCGGGAGCGCTGCCGCCGGAAGCGACGCTGCAGGCCGCGCAACCCAACTGCGCGCCGCTGTCCCAGCGCCTGGGCGGTGTCGCCAGCAGCCGTTTCGATCTTTCGCGCTTGCGCCTGGATATCTCGATCGCCCAAAGCCTGATGACCCAAGTGCCACGCGACCACGTCGCCCCCAGCGATTGGGACGCCGGCGACAGCATGGCGTTCTTCAACTACAACACCAACTACTACCACTCCGCCTACTCCAGCGGCCGCACCGGCAACAGCGACAACGCCTATCTTGGCCTCAACTCCGGGATCAACCTGGGGTTGTGGCGCCTGCGTCAACAGTCCAGCGCGCGCTACACCAGCAGCGGCGAGTCGCGAACGGACTGGAGCAACCTGCGCACCTACGCGCAACGCGCCCTGCCGGCCCTTGACAGCGAAATGACCCTGGGCGAAAGCTTCACTGCCGGTGACCTGTTCGCCAGCATGGCCTTTCGCGGGGTGCAGTTGGGCACCGACGACCGCATGCAAGCCGAGTCCCTGCGCGGTTACGCCCCCCAGGTACGGGGCATAGCTGCTACTAATGCGCGCGTACTGGTCAAGCAGAATGGCCGCACCATTTACGAAACCAACGTAGCCCCAGGCGCCTTCATCATCGATGACCTCTATGGCACCAGCTACCAAGGTGACCTGGAAGTCGAGGTGATCGAAGCGGACGGTCGCCTCTCAAGCTTTACCGTGCCCTTTACCGCCGTACCGGACTCCATGCGCCCCGGTGCCTCGCGCTACAACGCAACCCTGGGGCAGGCTCGCGACATCGGCGCCAACGACCTGTTTGCGGACCTCACCTATCAACACGGCCTGAACAACAACCTGACGCTGAACAGTGGCGTGCGGATTGCGGACGACTACCTGGCCCTGTTGGCGGGTGGGGTACTGGCCACCGCCTACGGTGCCTTCGGCCTCAACAGCACGTTCTCCACCGCTCGCATCGAGAACGATCAACGCAGTTCCGGATGGCGCCTGCAAAGCACTTACAGCAAAACCTTCCAGCCCACCTCGACCACCGTATCACTGGCCGGTTACCGCTACTCCACCGAGGGCTATCGTGATCTCAGCGATGTCTTCGGGGTGCGCAAAAATGTCAAGAACAACCAAGCCTGGAGCTCCGGCAGCTACCAGCAACGTACCCAGCTGACCGCCAACATCAACCAGTCGCTGGGGGACTTCGGCCAGTTCTACCTGTCCGCTTCCACCAGCGACTACTACAGCGACAACAGCCGGGATACCCAGCTGCAACTGGGCTACTCCAACAACTGGCGACAGCTCAACTACAACCTTTCAGTCAGCCGCCAGGAATCCCGGCAGACTCAGTTGAGCGACGATGGCCAGCAACCGCAGTACGTTTACTCCCGCAACACCAACAACCGGACCAATCTGCTGATGCTCAGCCTGTCGATGCCGCTGGGCTCAAGCCCACACTCGCCGTACCTGTTCAGCTCGGTCACCCGCAACTCCGCGGGGGGCAACACCTATCAGTCCAGTATCAGCGGCACCCTGGACGAGGCCCAGAACCTCAGCTACGGCGTGGATGCCTCGCGCAACGATCAGGACAAGGTCACCAGTTGGGGCGGCAGCCTGCAGCAACGCCGCCCACTGGCCACCATTGGTGGCAACTTTTCCAAGGGCAAGAACTACTGGCAGGCCAGCGCCAACGCCCGAGGTTCGGCGGTCCTGCACAGCGACGGCCTGACCCTGGGCCCCTACCTCAGCGACACCTTCGGCCTGATCGAAGCCAAGGGCGCCAGCGGCGCCGAGGTGCGCAACGGCCAGGGAGCGACAATCAACCCGGACGGCTACGCCCTGATTCCGTCGTTAAGCGCCTACCGCTACAACGACATCGGCCTCAACTCCACCGGCATCAACCGCAACGCCGAACTGCAAGACAATCAACGCCGCGTGGCGCCCTATGCCGGCGCCGCGGTCAAGGTGCAGTTCCGCACCCTGGTCGGCCATGCCCTGTTGATCAAGGCGACGCACGCCGACGGCGAACCTTTGCCGCTGGGCGCCAACGTCATGGACGACCAAGGCAACGTCATCGGCATGGTCGGCCAGGCTAGCCAGATCTATGCGCGGGTGGCAGGCAACACGGGCTATCTGCTGGTCAAGTGGGACGACACCACAGGCGAAGATTGCCACCTTCCCTATGACCTCACCGGCAGCCCTTCCGGACAAGCCTTGATCCGCCTCAGTGCTACCTGCCTGCCAGGTCTCCCAGTCAATTGAAAGGTACGCCTATGCAACCCAATCACCACAGGACTCGCCACCGCTTCATGGCCTCGGGGCTATCCGTCCTGCTGCTCCTGGGGTTGAGCGAAACGCTCCAGGCGCAGTGCTACAAGGTGCTCAACGTCGGCACTGCCACCACCACCAATAACAATGAGATTCGCCCCGGAGAGGGCACGGTGCGCAAAGTGTATTCATGCGATACCTGCAACGGCTCCCTCGGCCTGCCCAACGTGATTAACGTCACCAGTGCCGAGTTCCAACCACCGGGCACCCTGCTGGCCTCGGGAATCGCGACCTTCATGGAATACGGCAACACTGCGGCGGATAACCCGGAAATGGTGTTTTACCGTTGCGCAGCGCAGGATGCCGGCCAACTGTTCGAGATGTACTCAACCAACGGCGATAACACCTGGAGTGGCCACCAGAACTATGAATATGGCACCAGCATCGGCGTGACCGCCGGCTATGCCACGAGATGGAAGGACGTGATCAGCCGCATCACCAACCTGGAAACCGGCGAACCGTTCACCAACATCTGGAAGGCCCGTAGCCTGACGGGCCTGGACGTCGACTCCCGGGGCTTCCTGCTGGTCAAGGCCAAGAACCTGAGCCGGGTACGCACCGAGCTCTATCGCGTGGCGGTGCCCAACGGGACCGGCGTCACGACCCTGGGTGTCTACTCCTATACCCAGCCCAATGCCTACATCGCGTTCACCGGCCCCGGCATCAGTGGCCCGATCGCCGGAACCAACCACCTCAACAACTGGCCGGGCTGGCCCGACTACTGGCCAGGTACCATCGGCTTGTACGGCAAGGTGAGCATTCGCCGCTCTGCCACTTGCTCGGTGAACAACGTCACCCCGGTGGTGACTTTCAGTACCATCTCCATTCCCGAACTGAACGCCGGCAGCAGCCGAAAACTGCCTTTCGACATCGAATTCAAGTGCGAAGCAACCGCGGTCTCCGGCGTGGCAACCAATGCCACGGCCATGGGCATCCTGGTATCTGCCGGCAGCCTGGCAGCGGCCGAGCGCCTGGGGCTGGTCAGTGGCGGCGGCGCGTCCTACCTGCTGTCCGACCGCTACGGCAGCGCGGGCATCGCCTCAGGCGTGGGCATCCGCATCCAGCGCAACAATCAGAATGTAAAGCTGCTGACCAGCCTGAATACCGGCAGCAACAACAGCGGTGGCTGGTATCCCGCCCAAGGGCCGGCCTCGGTGCTGCTCGATACCCAGGGCGGAATCAGGCGCTACCGGGAAACCTTCAGCGCCACCCTGGAAAAACTGGCGGGCCAGACGGTAACGGCCGGGCGCATAGAAGCCACCGCGCAGGTGATCATTCGTGTCCAGTAAACCCTTGTTGGCCCCATTACTCCTTGCCCTTGGCCTGCTGGCGCCCATCGGCTTTGCCCTCGCCGGGGTCACGGCGGAAAAAACCCGGGTGGTGTTTGCCGCCAACACCACCGAAACCTCCCTGCAGGTGATGAACCAGAACCCCTACCCGGTGGTGGTGCAAACCTGGGTCGATGACGGCGAGCCGGGCTCGACACCGGACACGACCCAAGCGCCGATCCTCCCACTGCCGGCGATTTTTCGCATGGAGCCGGGCGAGCAGCGCAACCTGCGGTTGATCTACACCGGCGAAGCGCTACCCAAGGATCGCGAGTCGCTGTTCTGGCTCAATCTCTACGAGATCCCTCCCCGCCCCAACAC
>NZ_JAAARL010000036.1:0-46744 GCF_009908205.1 Pseudomonas sp. Fl5BN2
TGTCGTAGCGGTAATGGCGTTCGACAAAGGAGCCCGCTGCTCCGCCGGCCTGTTGTTCGGTCAGCAAGCTGAGTCGGTTGTATTGCTGTTGTAGATTGAAGCCGGCGGCGCTACTGCGCTGGATGTCCCGCCCCAGGGCGTCGCGGCTGATCTGCTTATTTTTTCAAGAGTATTTTTATGGCCAGTATTTTAGATGCTTATGGTAGTTTTCTAAGAGACTTCTTTGGTGGTTTAGGATCCCAGGCTATCAATATTCCTGCTTCTCCAAGTACTCTATTCACATACTCAAGATTTTCTTCGTCAACCTCCCAGAGCCACATCTCATTATTTAGCTTTTCAAGAGATCCATGTTTTTCATTGCTCAATATCCATTCTTTCAAATTAATGTCATTGATGCTTATGCTGATGTGGTGGGTGTTTATTATATTTGCTGGGTAAACCATTCTTAGTGTGCTGCTTTTATAGCGCTCCTGCCCTTTGAATCTACCTGGGCACTCTTTTTTGAATAAGGAGGGTCTCTCACATTGGTATATGGCTACTAAATTATCACCTGTAGAATAATAGAATGTGTTGATGGGGTTTTCGCAATAATATTTTATTCCGTATGAAAATTTAATATTTCTAGTTAGGTTTTTAAAGAAATCTAATATATGTATCTTGTTAGATGGTAAGTTTTCGAATTGAATATCAATATAGTTGAAGCCGCCAAACTCCTTTGTCATATACCCAAGTGATGCATGCCATGGGACTGCTCCTTTTTTTTCGGAGTATATTCTGAATGCTGTAATTTCATTTTTTTTTATTTTTTCCTTTAGTTCGGGAAAAGATATTTCTATGATCTCATGATCGCCTAAATGATCGCCGCGCTCCAAAAAACTATAATAGCCAGCTCCAGTAATCGATATGTGGAGATCACTGAAAAGCGTTTCACCTAGTTCGCATACGGTTTTCGGGCTTGTATTTTCCGTATCGTATATGGCTATTCCGCAGTACATATATAGTCTCCCTATATGCCAAAAATTAAAGCATCTAATTTGTTTTTGATATCTGATCCGCCGTATGGGTTCTCAAGAATAATAACTTCTCCTTGTTTGCTTGCTGGTAAGTTGCTCATGGCACTTTCATTGCGTGTTGTGAGTTCCGGAAGCTTTCTGCCCATGTCGGTTTTAGATGCAAGCTCGATAGCGTGAACTTTCCCGTTTTTATCAATTGCCATGACGTCTGGCCGACGTCCTGATATATCCTTCCCATTTGCAAAATTATATGATCTATTTAAGTAAATCTCTTTGAATTTTCCACTCATCGCTAACTTGTTGGCAATGGCCTCTGAGAATTGGTCATGGCCTGGTGTTCCATCTTTTTGGCCTTTACCAAAAATTTTGGTGCCATTGACTTTACGTACAGGACACTCCGCTAGCCCCAGCGGATCAATCCAACTCAACGGATTATCCACATACCCCTGCGGCCGAGTCCCGCCACCCAACCCCAGCGGATCCGGACTCAAATACTGCGCCGTCTCCGGATCGTAGTACCGATGCCGATTGTAGTGCAGCCCACTCTCTTCGTCGTAGTACTGACCTGGGAATCGAAGCGGGCACGTCGTTTTGTTGATCGGTATGACGTTAGCGCTTGAAAACTCATCATTCGCCGCCTGCCACAACCGTGCCTGGCCCCACACCTGCGGGCTGTTGCTCCACCCCAGTTGCCCGCTTTCATCCAGCAGTTCCCGAGGTGTGCCCAGGTGGTCGGTGACGACGTACCAGAGTTTGTCGCCTTGCTGTTGGGCCAGTGGGGTGATGCCGCCCGGGGCGTAGCTCCAGCGGGTGGCGTGTTCGAAGGCGACGCTGCCGTCGGCGTAGATCGGTGCGGCTTCGAGCAGTTGTTCGCCGCTCCACAGGTACTCTTCGCCGACAATATGTTTTTCGCTGTGGCCGTAGCTCGTATCGTGCTTGTTGCTGCGGCTGAAAATTGCTACTCCGCTTTAATCACGAGCAGCGCAATGACCAAAGCTAGTGATTATATTGCCCTAGGTTTAGCCTTTTCCTGCCAGTTGTTCAGATTTTTCAGAATGATGGGTACCTATCTAAAAAACCATTACTTGTAGGATACTTCAAGAAAAAGGAGATATGCTCCTTGTCTTTTAATGAGATATTAAAAATTCTATTCCCTGAAGATTTCAGCATAAGGTCATACCAGTATATTTTCTCTTCTACCTCATCCAAAAGAGATAGAGCCATTGCATCCACAAGCTCATTGTACTCGCCTATAAGCTCGCATAGATTATCAGGAAAGCCAAACTCCAAAACTCTTCCTATATAATAATGCTCTGCCCCCTCTTCTTTTTCATATTCGATAAGCGCGTATACTTCTTTGGTTCTGTAGGAAAATATATAATCTTGCATTAGCTTTTGCACCTCTTAAATGTATTGAGCAGTTCTCCTTTGTTGGCATTAAAACCATTGACGCCGTCAGGATGAATTAATCTCGCATGATGCTGTCCCAGCGCACCTTTAGAAGGATCATGTATGACATCATAGCCAATAGCTCTTAATTCACCGGCACTTACTTCACCTACGCTGATCGCTGGCCTATTAGGAAATGCTTTATTCCATATGCTGGTAGCATCGTCAGCACTATCTGCCCTGATCACCGATACCCCAGGAGGATTCAATTTTCCTTTGTTAATCGCATCCATTTCTCGTGAATTAAAATCAAAACTATAAGGGCCGTCGATACTAACCCTGTAAATTTTAGTGTCGGCAGGAAGAGGAACTCCTTTTTCTAATCCATTTAACCCCACAGGGTCAATCCAACTATTCGGGTTATGAACATACCCCTGCGGCCGAGCCCCACCACCCAACCCCAGCGGATCCGGACTCAAATACTGTGCCGTCTCCGGATCGTAGTACCGATGCCGATTGTAGTGCAGGCCGCTTTCTTCGTCGTAGTACTGACCTGGGAATCGAAGCGGGCACGTCGTTTTGTTGATCGGTATGACATTAGCGCTTGAAAACTCATCATTCGCCGCCTGCCACAACCGTGCCTGGCCCCACACTTGCGGGCTGTTGCTCCACCCCAGTTGCCCGCTTTCGTCCAGTAGTTCCCGAGGTGTGCCCAGGTGGTCGGTGACGACGTACCAGAGTTTGTCGCCTTGCTGTTGCGCCAAGGGAGTAATGCCGCCCGGGGCGTAGCTCCAGCGGGTGGCGTGTTCGAAGGCGACGCTGCCGTCGGCGTAGATCGGTGCGGCTTCGAGCAGTTGTTCGCCGCTCCATAAATACTCTTCGCCCACGCTGTGTAGGGCGTCGTTGGCGTAGCTGAGGTTACTTTGGGTCAGGTTGAACTTGCGCAGGCGGCGGCCAAAGGCGTCGTATTCGTAACGCCAGTGTTCGTTGCTGGGGGTGTAGAGGTCGGTGAGGCGGTTGTCGCTGTTCCAGCGGTATTGCCAGCGCTGAGGGCGAAAGCCGTGGCGGTGGAGGATTTTTTCGGCCAGGCGGCCGCAGGCGTCATAGCGGTAGCGATTGGCTCCGGACTTGATCACGCGGCCGCCTTTTTGCTCAGCCCTGACGCCCATGCCTTTGCCGCTGTCGATTTGTCCTTCGCTGAGCAGGTTGAGGGCGTTGTCGTAACACCACTGTTGTGGCTGGCCCTGGCCCAGGTGGGCGGCGATCAGTTGCTGGTTGGCGTTGTAGCGGTATTGGCTCTGGCCCCAGCGGTTGTCGTCGATCTGGATCGGGTTGAAGGCTTTGTCGTAGCGGTAATGGCGTTCGACAAAGGAGCCCGCTGCTCCGCCGGCCTGTTGTTCGGTCAGCAAGCTGAGTCGGTTGTATTGCTGTTGTAGATTGAAGCCGGCGGCGCTACTGCGCTGGATGTCTCGGCCCAGGGCGTCGCGGCTGATCTGCAACGGTGCATGGCCGGCGATCAGCAGTTGTGCCAGGCCGCCATTGCGGTCGTGCTGCCATTGCACTTGAGGCAAGGCGGCGAAGGCTTCCTGGGCGTTGGCCTGTTCGTCGATGGCGCCGGCCTGTTGGCCGATGGGCAGGCCGCTGACGGGGTCGTACTGGTGTTCGATCAGGCGGCCATTGATGCGTTCGCTGAGCAGGCGGCCCACGGCGTCGCGTTGATACTCGATATGGGCGCCCGGGCTGCTGACGCTGGTCAGGTGCCCGACTTGGTTGTAGCTGAACTCGGTCTGTTCGCTCAGTTCGCCATTGGCGCGGTGGTGAGAGATGTTCAGCAAACGCGCACTGGCGGTGTCGTAGTGGTAGGTGATGCGGGCGCCGTCGGCACAGTGTTTTTCCGTGAGCCAGCCGACGGCGTTGTAGCTGTAGCGAGTCAGGGTGCCGGCGAAGTCGCGCTCGGCGACCAGGCGTCCGGCCTTGTCGTAGGCGTATTGATAAAGGTCACCGACGCCATTGGTCAGGTGGGTCAAGCGGGTGAGTTTGTCGTAGCCCAGGGTCAGGCTTTGCCCACCGGGGTAGGTGAGCTTTTCCAGCAGGTCGAAGGCGCCGTAGCCGTAGCCGGTGCGATGGCCTTCGCCGTCGACGAAGCTGGCCAGTCGGTGTTCGCTGTCGTAAGCCCAGTGTTGCTGGGTGCCATCGGCCAAGGTCACGCCGCTAAGGGAACCACGGGGGTGGGCGTGCTGGTTTTGATAGGCGTAACGGGTGATCTGGCCCAAAGCATCTTGCTGCTGGAGAGGGCGGCCCAGGGTGTCCAGTTGTACGCGGCTGATTTGGCCGTCCGGTTGCTGGATTTCACTCAGGCGCTGTTTGCCGTCGTAGCGGTAGAGGGTCTGTGTGCCCTCCGGCCAGGTCTGGCCCAGCAGCTCGCCGTGGACTCCGCGTTGGTAAGTGGTGGTTCGTCCATCGGGGTCTTTGACGCTGCTGAGGTTGCCCTGGGTGTCGTACTCCATCTGCCAGGAGGCACCGTCGGCGGCGAGGTATCGCGCCAGCAGGCCCTGGGCGTTGTAGTCGAAGGTGTGCCGAGTGCCGTCCGGGTTGATCTGGGTCAGCAGCTCGCCGAAGTCGCTGTAGCGGTAAGTGGTGGTGCGGTTCAGCGGGTCGGTGGTGGCGACCTTGTTGGTGTATTCGTCCCACTCGGTGAGCCATTCATGGCCCAGTGCGTCGACCTCGCGCACCACCAGGAAGTCGGCGTTGTAGTAGAAACGACTGCTGCCGCCTTCGGCGTCATGGTAGTCGGTGCAGCGGTTGGCATCGTGGTACTCGAAGCGGTCGGCGTAATGACCGCTGTCGGCATGGGTGCGAATGACCCGCCCTTTGGCGTCGTAGGCAATGTGGAAATGGGTCTTGTCGGTGTCGTGCCACTGGGTCATGTGGCCGGCGTTGTTGTAGGCGTGATATAGGGTGCCGAATTGATGGCTGGCGCAGTCGGTCAGCATGCCCTGTTGCTCATAACGGCAACTCAACAACCGCCGAGGGCGTTGTTCAGCGTCGTGCAGGGTGATGCCTGTCAGCAGGCCTGTGCTGCCGAGCTCAATGTGCAACTGATAGCCATCGCTATGCTCGATGCGCTGCAGCCGCTGCTGTGGACCGTAGATAAAGCGGATGCGGTTGCCGTTGCCGTCTTCGATCGTAGACAAGGGACGAGTGTCGTTCGGGCTGTGAGCAAAGCTCAGGGTCTGCTGGGTAGCGCGGTCATACAGGCACAAGGTCCCCGAACGTTGGCCGCTGAGCAGGTAGCGCCCGTTACGCCGGTTGTGGGCCTGGACATCTTCGTCCGGGGCGTCGTAGTCCAGGGTGCTGCCGTCGACGCTGTGGTAGGTAATGCGCTGACGATCGAGTACCAGGTGCTGGGACCAGTCGTCGGCCCATTTATGCCCCAGCAGCCCACGAAAAGTGGCCCGTGAGCGGTACAGGCGTGAGAGTTTCAGCGGGATGCTGCCTGGGATCTCCAGCACCGGCCAGGTCTGCAGGTAGTCACCGGTGGCGACATCCACCGGTTCGCCTTCCAGGCTGCATTTGCTGGTTTCGCAGTTCTTGCCGCTGTCGGAGGTTCTTCCGGTTTTTACGTCTTCAGCGGTTCCATGGGGCGCTCCCTTGGGTTTGGCGTGAACGCCATCGCCGACTTCGGTCGCTACACGGCCGACTTTTTTGGCGCTACCGGTGTTCTTGAGAGCTTTCAACGCCTTGGCCGCTTTAGCGGCAGATGCGGCCTTGCCTGCCTTGAACAGCGCCCACGGCAAGGTAGCAATCTCCACCCCAGCCCGCGTTACGGCTTCAATATGGTTGCCCTTGGACCAGGCCTCCGTCACGGGTTTGACCAGGGCTGAACCCACGGCTTTGGCACCGCTCCAGGCCCCTTCACCCACGGTGCCCGGGGTGATATTTCCAAGGCGCATGTTTTCCGCGAGTATCTGCGCGTCCAGCGCACGACCTTTCATGCCATCCGGGGTGTAGCCCTGGAGGTTCCTGGCTTGATATTTGACCCCGGTATAGGCCAGTTCACCCAACCCCATGACCGCGTCTTTGGCAAACCCGGCCAGGCCACGAGTCATCTGCGCATCGACGTCTGCCATACCGGGAACATGGCCTAATGCGCCCAGTACCACCCCTTGCTTGATCCTGGCGATGCCCTCATCGGCGCTTTTATTCCAGCCATCAAAATCGATGTATTGATCCAGGCCATCGATGTCGAGCTGTTGCTGTTTCAGGGCTTCGCGCTCGGCCTCCAACGCTTGCAGGCGGGCACTGGTCCGCTCCCCGGGAGGCGCCAGGTCACTCGACTCGCTGGCCACCGGAGCGGCCGGCTGGGCTGCCGTCAGGATCTTGCCCAGGGTGCCGCCCACGCCGGCAGCGTTGCAGTTGATCAGGCAGGCGCTGTCATGCCGGGCCAGCGGCAGGCCATTGACCTTGACGTTGTTGTGGCCCTCCAGCAGTTTGACGTTGCCGGCACCCAGCGAGGTGCCGGCGACCACATGAGCACCGGCATTGGCCTGGACCTGGTTGAAGAGGTCGCCCAGCCGATAGACCTTGGTGCCACGGGCCTTGACGTCGCTGGAAGCCAGCAGCGGTTTGTCCAGCATCGCGAACGAGTCGAAGGCCACCACCACCGGTCCGACCCAGCAGAAGTCCGGCACACTGCACACGGCTTTCCACTCGCTGCTGTCATGGGCCACATGACGCTTGCTACCCCCTTTGGCGGTTGCGGCCGCGTCCCTATCGACTGGCGCCGACTCGGCTGCCACCGCCTGGGTAGCTGCTGCCTTTTGTGCATCCAGTTCAGCTTTGAGCTGTTGCAACTCACTGAGCCGGCGTTCATCCATCAGGCGTTTTTCCGCTGCCGCATCATCGGCACTGTCGGAGATCGTCAACCTGTCCGTCATGTTCAAGCCTTCCCTGGCAACGCGGCGGTGCCGACCAGCGCCATCGTTATCTGGCTGATACCTGCCGTTACGGGCAGGCGCCACAGCAACACGGCCTGGCGCTGGTCCAGGTCCAGACGCAGGGTATCGAGTACCGGTACGCTGACGTGGAACTCACCGCCTGCGCTTTCGCACACCACGATGGGACCAACACCGGGCAATTGCAGGGTGCAATCGCCCTCGCGCAGGCAACCTTTGAGCCGCACGCTCTCGTCGCCGGCCAGGTAGGGCGCGGCCACCTGGTCGGCAGGGGCGCTCTGGTAAAAACGCGGGTCGAAATCTTCTGGCAACAAGGGGTAGCGTTCGGCGAGCCACTGCCCATCCAGCGTGCCTTGCAAGCCCACTCGCGGTTGCCACCAACGGGCCAGCGCTGTCAGGCCCACGGGCTGCAAGCGCTGTGACGGAACGCTGTAGGGGTGTGATGGGTCTTCAATCTGCGGGGCGGGCAGGCTGTGCAACTGCGCGATCTGCGCTTCAATGCGCTGGCGCACCGCAGCCTCCAAGGTGCTCAGTTCAGCTGCGCTCGGCAGCCAGCCACAACCGGCAGAGTTACTCGGGTAACTGACGTTGGGGACCGGTGTCTGGTCGGGTGATGGATCGGGGTCGTAGAAACAGCCGCCAAACGCCAGGCGGTAATCCAGCGCGACCTTTTCCACCTTGTCGGGGGCGCCGAGCGTCCACCCCATAAGCCCCTTGTTCACGGTGCGTGGACCACAGACCTGCAAGGCCTTGCGCACCGGTCCGACGTGCACCTCGACCGGCCAGCGCGTTAGCCACTGCCCCTCAAAACTGTGCACGCTGCCTTGCAGCAACACATCGGTGCCGGGCTTGCCCAGCACCAGATCGCCTTCTTCGGCGATAACAGCCTGCAAGGGGTGGGTGGTTATCGGGCCATCAACGCGATCACCCAGGACAATCTCGCTCTGCTTTGCACTCAACGGCATGGCCCGGTCCAGAGCGAAATCAAAGGTGCCGCGAATCACCAGGATGTCCATCGGCACACCCGCCGGGGTGGTTTTTTCATACAGCAGGTGCGGCAGGCCCGTGTGGTTCTCGATGTGGATGACGCCCATCACCAGCTACCGTCGATCAGCAGCGGCATGGCATCGGTCACATCCAGACCTTTGAGTTGAGTGGTTTCGGCGTCCACCGGCAGGTTCGGCGCCGGCTGTGCGGTGCCACTGTTGAGGTGCACGTCTGCAGGTGCATCGGCGTTGACCGTGTTGCCCGCTACCAGGTGAATGTCCGGCCCGTCGAGGTAGATCCCGGCATCGGTGATCACGATTTTCGAGCGTCCGACCTGCAGGGTGATGCTTTCACCGTCCAGCTTGATGCTCGATCCTGGCCCACTGGCATCTGGCGCTGGCTCCTCTCCCTCAGGCGCAGCCTCGCTTTGCACGCTGCCATCAGCGACCTTGAGGCTGTAGGACGTGCCGATCACCGTGCTCTGGCTGCGGCCTACCTGGGTGCTCTGGTTGATCCCCACCAAGGTGTTCATGTGCAGGCCGACGTTCTGGCTGTAGACCGTGCCGATGTTCATCATCTTCGCCAGCCCGACGTTTTGCAGGGAGGCCAGGTTGATGGTCTCGGTCTTGAAGCTGTCGACATTGATCGACCAGTTACGCTTGATGTGATCGCGTTCGTGACGGTCGATGGTCTTGGTGCGATCACGTCCGACCCAGTGGGTTTCGTCGTGTTCGACTTCGATGTTCTGGTCTCTTTGTGCGTGGACGTAGATCTCTTCGGCGCCCTTTCTGTCCTCGATGCGCAGCTCGTTGGAGCCATTGCCGCCCAGGCTGCTACGGGTCTTGAACACGCTGCGGGTTTTATTCGCCGGCAACGGATAAGGCACCGGGGTGTGCTGGTTCGGTACGCAGCCGGTCACCACCGGATGCTCTGGGTCACCGCCGATAAAGCTCACCAGCACTTCCATGCCGATGCGCGGGATCACCACATGGCCAAAGCCTTCACCGGCCCAACTGGTGGCCACGCGCACCCAGCAACTGGAGAATTCGTTGCGCTCACCCTCGCGGTCCCAATGAAATTGAATCTTTATCCTTGAGTGCTCGTCACACCATATTTCCTCGCCGGCCGGACCGGTCACCAGCGCGGTCTGGCTGCTCAGTCGGGGCTTGGGTGCCGGCTCTTCAGGCCGAAAGAAGGTCTCGCTGGGGATGGCGGTAAAGTGGTTGCGGTAGCCCTGGGTAAATCCAGCGTCGCTCCGCGGGGCGCTAGTCACCGACTCTTCCAACACCTGTGGTTGACGACCCTCATGCTCAACGCTCGCCAACAGCCACATCTGGTTGTATTCGCTGCGCGGGTGCTCGGTCAGGCTCACCAGGTGACCACTGCGAAAGCTCGGCAGATCAGCCTGGCCTTTGGCCAACTGGTAGTCGGCACGGTGCCCTTCAAGGGCGATCTGGCTCAGTTGCTTGCCCACCACGCCTGTGGTGTAGCGCCCCGGGTAGCGGTAGTCCTCAAGCACCGGCAAGGCCTCGATGCCTGCTTCACTGCGCAAGGTGCTGGGCACGGGGTCGAGCTTGGCGCCGCTGGAGGCGCTTCTCGGGTCGGGCTTTTTCAGGTCGTAGTCGCGTCGAGCCACCTGGCTGGTGCGGGTGCTGAAGCGCACCGCGAAATGCCTGACCACCGGGTCTTCGGCCGCCAGGCCGGTGCCTTGCTGATAGCGCGCGGGGTCGAGAATGGGAAAGTCGGTCTGGTTATCCGACAGCACCAGAGTGTGATTGTCGAGGCGGTGTTCATGGTGCCAATGAATGCCGTCTTCAAAGCACAGGCGTTGCACAAACTCGAAATCCGTTTCCCCGTACTGCACGCAATACTCACGCGGCAGCGAAGGTTTGGGGGCAATGTTGAAGCGGTATTGATCGGCAAGAATGCCGTGTTCCTTGAGCACCTTGGCGATGATCTGCGGCACCGTCAGGTTCTGGTAGACCCGCTGGTTGTGCCGGTGCTGCAACTGGTACAGGTGCGGTCGCAGGATCAGGTGATAGCGGGTCATGCGCTTGCCGCTGTCGCCCACTTCGATATCGTCGATCAGCCCATGGATGCCTTCGCCGCGCAGGCCGAACTGCAAGTAGGCGGGCTGGTTGAGCAGGCTTTCCAGATCGATATTGGGGTTGTCCGAAACCAGTTCGACATGGATCGCATACAACTGACTGATGGCTTCGTCGCCCTTGAAGGCCAGCACCTTGAAGTCGTTGGGAACGGCGGGAATGGACAGCACAAACTGCGCAGTGTCGGCCGGCGCGAACATAGGCTCATCCTTAAGCTTGAGAGAGGCAGACCCGCGCCGTACCTGGCCCGGGTGAAAGTTGCTGCACAAACTAGCAACACGGCAAAGCAGTTGAGTTGGGACGTATCCCAAAAGAACACCAGAATGCTCTGAACCCTTAGGGGCCTGGTTCAACCAAACGCCAGGGTGTTTAAGCTTCGGCACCGCTCAACTGTCCAGATGCCATGACCGAAGCGCCCCTTAAAACCGTCGAAGGTATGCCGCACCTGGCCCGGGCACGGGACGGCTGGTGCCTGTTCGACACCGACTACAACCTCTCTACACGACTGTCCTGGCGCTGCGCCGGGGCGTGAGTGGTTGGCTGGTCCTTGGCGGATCATTCGGGGGGGCTGGTGCCCTGTATGTGCTCGCCGACAGCGTCGCGGCACTCTAGAAGCGGTGTAGCGGGTCGCTGCAGCGCGGGATGGGCAATGCCTAGCGGCACAAAATCGGTGTCGCCGCCGTACAGCCGCTGGCATCCAGGCCCAGCGCAAGGCACGAATCAAGCATCCGCGCCCGAGCCTGCGGCCACGGCAGCGCTCAATCGGCGCCCGGGTGCAGGCGCCGCGCCAGTTCCAGCGCAGTACGGCCACTGGCGATACCCGGCACCAGTTGCGTGAAGGGGATGTCGATCAGGCGTTTCTGCTGCACCGCCCGCAGCCGCGAGAGCACCGGGTCGCTGTGCAACAACTGGCGCTTGCGCGATGCCGGCGACCACAGGGCGTCAGCCAGGAGCAGCACATCCGGGTCATTGACCAGCAGGGTCTCGCTGTCCACAACCAAGCGCGGGCGGTCGATGGCAGCAAAGCTGTTACGTGCCCCGGCGGCGTGCAGCAGCACGCCGACAAAACCGCGCTGGCCCTGGCTGGCCAGGCCGTTGACTTCACTGTCCAGGTAGAACACCGCTGGCGTTTCGCGCCCGCGGTACAAGGCCGCTGCGGCATCGAGGTCAGCGTCCATCCCGGCGATCAGCTGCCGCGCTTGCTGTTCCTTGTGCAACAGCCGGCCGAGGGTCAACAGGTCGCGGCGGATCTGCCCGAAGTAATCCTCGTCGTGCCCGGCGCAGGCCGACTCCAGCAGGTAGCTGCCGATGCCGATGGCCCCCAGGCGCTCCCGGGAACTGAAGTTGTCGGGAAACGCCGAAGCGAAGCCGCCCACCACCAGGTCGGGTTTCAGGCTGTAGAGCACTTCCGCCGAAGGGTACTGCCGGGAGATCACCGGCACGCCGTGGTAGTGCCCCTGCGCCTGGGCCAGGCCATCGTCATCCAGATAGGCGACGCCGATCATCGACGGCCCGGCGCCCAGGGCCAGCAGCAGGTCGGCACTGTGCTGGTTGAGGGCGACAATGCGTTGCGCGGGGTGTTCCAGGCGCCAGGTCTTGCCGCAGTTCTCATAGCTGTCCGCCAGGGCCGGCAATGCCGCCAGCCAGAGCAGGGCGCCGAGGATCAGCCTAAGCATCTGCCGACCCTCCCGCAGGCCCGGAAATCAGCAGGTCGCGTACCGGCTCGCCCTCCACCAGGTGCCCCTGTACCAGTTGCAGCACCTGGCTGTCGTTGCTGACCCGGTACCAGCAGCCATCCGGGTGCACGGTCAGTACCGGCCCCAGGTTGCAGGGGAACTGGCAGGCGGTGCGGGTCAGCAGCACGCCACCGGGTTTTTCCATGCGCTCCAGGCGCAGCAGTTCGCGGCGCAGGGTCTTCCACAGGGGCAGGGCGCCGCGCCGTACGCAGCGTGGCCCGGTGCAGAGAAACACCTGGCGGGCGTGGGGCGGCACCCGCGACCAGTCGGGGTCACTGGCCACGGCATTGACGTTGTCGCAGGGCAGGTGCCGCTCGCGCTGAGCGATGCTGGCGCAGGCCAGGGCCGCGTCCAGGCCACGACGGCCCAGGGCCTGAGCAGTGATCCAGAGCTTCGGCGCCTGGGGGTGAGCCCGGGCCAAGTGCCCCAGTTCATCGCGTAGCCAGTCCAGGTAGGCGCTGTCGGAGCTGGGCTCCAGGTCCACCACCAGCAGCGCCGCGCCGTCCATGGGCAAGGGTTCGCCCAGGGCGGCCCAGAGGCTGTCGAAACCGTCCAGGGTGTCGATCACCCGGGTGCTCGCGTCATCGCCGCGCTGGGCCTTGAGCTCCTTGCCAAAGGCTTCGCCGAGGGCGCCGCCGTGCAGGCCGGGGCCGACGAACAGCACCCGTTGATAATCCTCGCGCATGTCAGTCGGCCTCAGAAGCGGTAGGTGTAGCGCACTTCGCTGGTGAAGGGCCGTCCGAGGTTGTCCACCCGAGGGGCATTGCTGGCGATACTGGTGCTGTAGTCGCGGTCGAACAGGTTCTCTACCAACAGGCTCAGGCGATGTTGCTGGGCTGCGTCGAGGTAGCGATAGGCATCGGCGTCCACCACCGAGTAGTGGCCGTAGTCGACCTTCTTCGAACTGTCGATCTGGCCGATGTAGCGGATCGCCCCGCCAACGCCCCACATCCGATCCACCGACTCGTAGCCCAGCCGTGAGCGGGCGAAGAAGCCGGGGATATTGCTCAGGGTCACGCCATTGCGTGCTTCCACCAGGTTGCGCGTCATGTCCGCCGAGAGGTTCCACTGCGGGCTGAACTGCCAGCGGCCATCGACTTCGACACCGCGGACCCTGATCCGCCCCTCGCCATTGACCCAGTTGATGTCATCCAGGGCGATCAGGTCGTCGATCTTGCGCTGGAAGGCGGTGATGCTGGCGTTGAAGTCACCGGCCAGCAGGCGGCCCTTGTAGTCCAGGCCCAGCTCGGCATTCACGCTCTTTTCCGGCTTGAGGTTGCGGTTGCCTTTCTCGTCCTCTTCGTTGGCGAACAGCTGCTCGGCGTTGGGCAACTTGAAGGCGCTGCCGTACTGGCCACGCAGTTGCCAGTTGGCATTGAGGTCATACAGCGAGGTGAGCATGCCGACCGTGGCGCTTTCACCGCCGCTGATCTGCTCGTGGCGCACGCCGATGCTCGGGTGCCAGTCGGGCAGGGCCTCGATCACCGGGCGCAGTTGGGCGTAGAGGGCATTGGCCTGGGCCTGGTTGTCGTCGATCTTCAGTACATCGTCCTGGCCCTTGAACCACTGGTTGTCGCTGCCGAACACCAGCACGTGGCCGCCGTCCAGCTCGGCCTTGCCTTCGGCCTGCAGGCCCCAGTCGGTGAAGCCCCAGTAGTCGTTGTGATTGATGACCTTGGTGCCGCCGGCTGGGGTGCTGTTGATCCGCGTATAGCGGGTGTCCCAGTCGTTGACGTGGCCCTTGACGAAGTAGCTGAAGCGTTCGCCCAGGCGTTGCTCGAAGGTCGCCGTGGCGATCTGCTGGATGCGGTCGTTGGTGGTCTTCTTGTTGTCCAGCGGCCGGGCGAAATCCAGGTTGGCGTCGCTGTATTGGTAGAACAGTTCCAGCCGCGAGTCGTCGGCAAACCCCTGGATCGCCTTGGCGCCGAAGGTGCTCACTTCATAGGCGCGTTTCTTGTCGCGGGTGCTGGGGCTGTAGGCGCTGTTGCGAAACGGCTGGTAGCCGTCGGAAACGTTGTGGCTGACGTAGGCCAGCAGCCCGAGGTCGCCGAAACCGTTGCTGACGATCCGTTCCACCCGGGCATCGCCGCTCTTGCCCATGAAGCTGTCCAGGCCCAGGTTGACCTCGCCCGAGGCTTCGCGGGTCTGCGGGCTGCGGGTGACGATGTTGATCACCCCGGACACGGCCTGGGTGCCGAACAGCAGGCTCTGGCCGCCCTTGAGCACCTCGATGCGTTCAATCGCGTTGGCTGGCAGGGTGTCCAGGTACAGGCCGCCGTACAGGCGGTTGTTCAGGCGCACGCCGTCCAGCAGGATCAGCGTGTCGTCGTTGCGCCCGCCGAGCAGGGAATAGGTGCCGTAGTCGAAGGGGCCGTTTTTCGGTGCGACGTAAAGGCCGGGTACGTACATCTGCAGGACCCGGGTGATGTCGCTGCTGGGGCCGGCGCGCTCGATCTGCTGGCGGTCGATGATCTCGACCTTGCTGCCGAATTTCGCCATTTCGGCGACCGTGGTGGACTCCACCGAAGGGGCGGAAATCCATTGTTGGTCGAGCTTCAGGGACCCGTCATCGGCCAGCAGCAGGGGGCTGAACAGGCAGCCGAGCAGGGCACCGCTCAAGGAGCGGCGAGGCGCACGCCAGTCGCATGCAAGGAAAGGTTGGGGTGTTGTTGTCATTGTTGGTCTTCTCGAAAGTGTCTTCGGGAAGCACGCAGGAGAAGGTAGCGGGCACGCGCACGCGGCCATACCGGCCCATGCCCGCCCACCGCAGGATTGCCAAACACAAGCTTCAGGCCGGTCTCCGGGCTCACGAGGCTCGCGGCATTCGCCTTCCCATACCTGAGTACAGTGGCTGTTGAATGCAGCACTCGTTTACCGTTGCGGGGGCAGCACCGGACTAGCCCTGGAAGGGCGCACCGGTTTCCCGTTTCACCTCATGCACGGCGGCATGAGGCACCTGAAACTGAGCGGCATATGAACATTCGTCCTGGCGTTCGTCAACGGTGCGGGCGCTTTCAGGCGTTACCGGGATGCAGGGCTGCTGGCGACCGGGTCAGGGCTTGGCGCTCAGAAGCATTTCTGGCAGGGCGGTGCGGGTGGCGCGCCAGTCGCTGGCGCTGGAGGGCAGGTGGATCTGTGACTGCGCCAGGGCGCGCGAGGGGCAGGCCAGCAGCGGTACTGCGCGCACCGAGTCGCCCGGTTGCAATTGCAGGCGCTTGGCGGCCAGCCGGTCCACCAGCAGGCTGCCGGCCACCACGCGCCCGGGGGCGGCGGTGATACGGCAGTTTTCCAGGCGCCGGTTGTGTATCAGCCACACCGGAGCCTGCTCATCCGGGGTGCCCACCATCAGTGGCAGGGTCTGGCTTTCGCGCACGCTGCGGATCTTCGCCACCTCGGCCTCGATCAGCGGGCCACCGTCGAAAATATCGATGCAGCCCTGATGATTGAAACCTTCGTCACGGAGGATATTCACCGCCTGCTCGGTGCTCGCGTGAGCCTGGCCGATGGCCGCCTGGGCCTCGGCGGTCAGCAGGCAGGTGTACAGCGGCTGGCGCGGCATCAGCTCGCCGATGAAGGCTTTGCCGCCGTGGCTGGAGAGGCGGTTGGCCTGGTGGAAATCCATCTTGAAAAAATGCCGGCCCAGGCTGTCCCAGAAGGGTGAGTGACCCTGGCTGTCGAGCTGGCCGCGCAGCTCGGCCACCAGTTTGTCGCCGAACCGTGCTGGGTGTTCGGCGACGAACAGCAGGCGTGCGGTGGACAGCAGGCGGCCGGTATAGCCCTGGCGATGGTCACGGCGCAGGAACAGCGAACAGAGCAGGGATTGCCCGGTCATCTCGTTGCACAGGAACAGGGTCGGTACCTGCCGGTCGGCGCCCAGCCCCGGGGCACTGCCACAGGTCAGGCCCAGTCGGTAGTTGTAGCAGGGCTCGCGCAGGCCGATGGCGCCGCTCAGGCCGCAGACCCCGATCACCTGCTGGTCGTCGTCCTCCAGCACGAACAGGTAGTCGGCATCGGCTCGTTCTACCTGGCCGGCAAAGGTTCGTTGCGCCCAGCGGACCCGGTGCGCCAGGCGCTCGGGGTCGGTCGAGAGGTTGTTCAGGTCACGACAGCTGCCTTCCAGCAGGGCCAGCACCGCCGGCAGATCGGTGACGCGGATCGGACGGACGATCATTGGTGGCCTCCATGCCATGGTTGCGGACCATCAAGGCACGCAGGGGAATGCGGCCGCCGGTTCATAACGCGACACCCCGCAGCAGGTCGCCCGGTTGCAGTTGCAGGGCGTTGAGCATCGCCGAGTCCAGGCCGGCGACGTCGCCGGGGGCTTCGTCGAGGGCGGCAACGATGGCGCGAAATCCCTGCAGTCGCTCATTGCTCAGCAGCCAGAGTTGGCCCTGGCCGCTCTGCGGGCTCAGGTAGCAGGTGGCGACCCGGCTCTGGATGATCGAGCGTAGCTGGTTATTGCGCGCCTGCAGGGTCGGCCCGGCATCGAACAGGTCGACATACTGGGTTGCCGCAAATCCCTCGTCGACAAGGATCTCGCAGGCTTCCCGGGCATCGGGGTGGATCTGGCCGATGCAGTCCTGGGCAGACGACGGCAGCATCGGGATGTACAGCGGGTACTGGGGCATCAGTTGCGCCAGAAAACTGCGGCCCTGCAAGGCGCATAGGCGTTCGGCCTCGATGTAGGGCAGGTCGAAGAAGTGCTGGCCCACGGCTTCCCAGAACGGCGATTCACCGGCGTCATTGCTGTAGCCGACGATCTCGCTGATGCAGCTGTCGGCAAAACGCTGGGGGTGCGCGGCGATGAACAGCAGCCGGGCGCGGGAGGTCAGTTGCGCCTGCGGTGTGCCCGACAGCGCGGCGTCGATGTGGAAACTGCGTAACAGGGTCTGCTCGCTGAGGTCATGACACAGCGACAGGGTCGGGACCCCGTGCTGGATGTTCAGCTCCCGCGAGCTGCTGATGAATGGGCGGTTGCGCAGGCTGTAGAACGGCATGGCAAAACCCGCCGTGGCGAGGATGTCCGAGCAGCCGTGCAACTGGCCGCTGTCCGGGTCCTCGAGCACGAAAAAGTAGTTTTCCGGGCCCTGGCTGGCCTCGGCCTTGGCGAAGGAAGCCTCGGAGTCGAGGATCTTCTCGCGCAGGCAGGTTTCGTCATCCACCAGCGAGGTCACGCCCAGCAGGCGTTCGCGGGCCAGACGCCGCAGTTGGGGTAGATCGGATAACGCCACGGGACGCAAGGCCAGCATGGGTGTACTCCTGTATCAAGGGCCGCTTTCCCCTTGGGGACGAAGCGGCCAGACATCACTGTCGGTTACCACGCAGTGCCACGGCCACGGCATCCTGTGGCCAGCCCCCGGCTGCGTTTGACGGCAGCTCTCGGGAGTGCACGGCGCCCTCGGGGCGCCACGCCAGAGCAACTATTGCTTGAGCGGGTCGGCCAGGGCGGCACCGCTGCCCAGCTTGTTCAGCAGGAACAGGTAGACCAGGCCGGCGGCGATCCAGATGGCGCCGAGTTTCTGCGCATCGACCCCCATGTTGTACATGATGGCGCAGACAATCACGAAACCGATCAGCGGGCAGATCATGTGACGGATCACCTGGCCGGACTTCTGCCGGCGCCAGTAGAAATTGATCACCGTGATGTGCAGCAGCATGAAGCCGCTCAGGGCGCCGAAGTTCACCAGCGAGGTCAGGGTGTCCACCGAGTTGATGAACAGGTAGCAGATCAGCAGCGACAGCACTGCCACCAGGTAGATGCTGATGTGCGGGGTGTTGTGTTTCGGGTGGACCTTGGCCAGCACCTTGGGCAGCTTGCCGTCGCGGGCCATGCCGAACAGCAGGCGCGACACTGCGGCCTGCGAGGTGATCGCCACCGCCACGCCCCAGGCCAGTGCCGTGGCCACCCCGGTAAGGGTCGCCAGCCAGCTGCCGGCCGCCAGTTCGGCGATCTCGTAGAACGCGGTGTCGGCGGACTTGAAGCCCATGCCGGCGGCCAGGTCAGTGGCGATCCAGGTCTGCACCACGAAGATCGCGCCCATCACCAGCAGGGTGATCAAGGCGGCGCGCCCGACGCTGCGGCCCGGGTCGCCCTTGACCTCTTCGGCCAGGGTCGAGATGGCGTCGAAGCCGAGGAACGACAGCACGGCGATCGAGACGCCCTGCATCAGCATGCCGAAGTGGAAGTTCTCCGGGCTGTACAACGGCGCCAGGGTCAACTGGCCGTTGCCGGTGCCGCCGTGCAGGGCGTTCCAGGCGTAGAACAGGAAGATCCCCAGGACCACCAGTTGCGCCAGCAGGAACAGGATGTTCATGCGTGCGGTGAAGGTGATACCCCGCAGGTTGACCAGGGTCGCGCTGACCAGGAAGGCCAGGATGAAGCCGACCTTGGGCACTTCTGGGTACAGGTGATTCAACGCCATGGCGGCGTAGACGTAGAGCAGCGGCGGGATCAGCAGGTAGTCCAGGAGCATCAGCCAGCCGGCGAGGAAACCGACATGGGGGTTGAGGCCACGCTGGGCATAGGAGTAGACCGAGCCGGCGATGGGAAAGGCGCGGGCCATGGCGCCGTAGCTCAGGGCGGTGAAGAGCATCGCCACCATGCCGATGATGTAGGCCAGGGGCACCATGCCCGGGGCCTCCTGGTTGACGTAGCCGTAGACCCCGAACGGGGCGATGGGAATCATGAAAATCATCCCGTAGACCACCAGGTCGCGCAGGCTCAGCCCGCGCTTGAGTTCCTGTTTGTAGCCGAATTCTTCAATCTCCATGAAGCAGTTCTCCTTGTAGCCAATGTCAGTGGGCGAAACCTGCGGCGAGGGTCGTCAGTGACACCTCGAACGCGGGCCTGTGTTCGAACCTGGCAGGGTTAAAGACACACCACAGCGGTTTTTCTAATTGTTGTACCGGTCCTGCAAACAGCGTTTGTCGCGGCCGATCTTCCGGCAAATGCGTTACAGCAGTGGTGCCAGGCAATCGCTCCAGCGCTGCACGGCCTCAGGGCTGCGCAGCAGATCGTTGCGCACCTCGATCAGTACCGAGTCCAGCCCCCGGGCATCACCGTGCACCGGCACGGTCATGTCGCTCAACGGGTCGATCTCGTAGGGCTGGTTGCCCGCCACTTTCAGCGGCAGCACCTGCAAGCCTTGCAGCACCCGTTGTGCATAGTCCCGGGCGGCGCCGAACAGCACGCCGATTTCCAGCGGGCGCGGCTGGCCGTAGTAGACCGGGGTGAAACTGTGAATCCCCACCACCCGCACTTCACGGCCCGCCGCCAGGCGCTGGTCGATGATCTGTTGCAGACGCTGGTGAAACGGTTGGAACAACTGCTGGCGGCGGTACTCGCGGGTCGCCTCATCGAGGTGCTGGTTGCCCGGCACCTGATAGATCTCGCTCTGCAGCGGGATGCTGTCGGGGGCATGCCGCGGCCGGTTCAGGTCGATCAGCAAACGCGAATAATTGGCCGCGATCAGGGTCGCGCCCAGGGCCCGGGACAGGCTTTGGGCCAGTTCCAGGGCGCCCGGGTCCCAGGCAATGTGCTCGCGGGCCGCCACCGGGTCCAGGCCCAAGTCGTGCAGGGCTGGTGGAATATAAGGGCTGGCGTGTTCGCACACCAGAATCAGCGGATGCTCGGAGTCTTCCCGGATCAGGCGATAGGCCGGCTCGGTGTAGAGCCCCAGCTCAGCGGATTTAATACAGATGTCCATAGTGCTCACACAGTTGGGCAGCGGTCAGGTGCTCGGTCAGGGACACTTCCTTTTGTTTGACGGCGAAATAAGTGTTCAGCAGCTCCTGCGGCAGGTGCTGCAGCAACTCGTGGTTGCCCCGCAGGCATTCCAGGGCCTGGGGCAGGGTGCCCGGCAGCGGCACGATGCCGCTGGCCAGGCGCTGTTCGACGCTGAGCTCATCGGGGACCTTGTCGGTCACCGCATTGAGGGCCAGCTGTTGCTCGATGCCCAGGCGCCCGGCGATCAGCACCACGGCCATCGCCAAGTGCGGCGAAGCGGTGGCGTCCAGGGCGCGAAATTCCAGGTTGTATTGCGGCGCCACGGGTTTGCCGCCGATGGCCACGGTCGGGCAGATGCGCAGCGAGGCTTCGCGGTTGCGCAGGCCCAGGCAGGCATAGGAGGCGCTCCAGTGATGGGGCTGCAGGCGCTCGTAGGAAACCGGGGTGGGCGCGGTGAACGCGCAGAGTGCCGGCAGGTGCTTGAGCACCCCGGCGGCCCAGTGCTGGCCGAGGCTCGACAAATCGTCGCCGCTTACCGCCTGGGGATCGTAGAGCAGCGGTTCACCGTCCAGGTCCTGCAGGCTCAGGTGCAGGTGCACACCGTTGCACACCGCGTTCTCGGCGGTCTTGGGCGCAAAACTGACCTTATGTCCCAACTGCCGGGCGATCTCCCGGGTGATCTCGCGCACGTTCACCGCGCGGTCGGCGGCGGCCAGGCCCTGGGTCGGGCGGCAAGTGATTTCGTACTGCTGCTTGCCGTATTCAGGGAGGAACATTTCCGGTTCGGCGCCGGCGGCCCGCAGCGCCGCCAGCAGCCAGCCACCGAAGGCCGCGCCTTGGCGCTGGGCTTCCAGGGAGAAGGCCAGGTGCTCGGTTTGCTGGCTGCCGGTGTCGAGGTTGAATTCGTGCTCGAAGGCCGCAGTGATCTGAATGCCCAGCTCGCGGTAGCGCTCGACCTCGGCGCGCAGCAGAGTGCGCGGGCAGGCGGCCCAGGGCTGGCCATCGGTCTCACAGATGTCGGCGTGAATGAAATCCAGGGGCGGCGCCGTAGCGTCCGGCCCGGCACCGACACTGACCCGGCTATCCAGATCGGGGATCAATCGCAGGTCGCCATAGGCGCCCCAGGGATTGTCCTCGGCGATCAAGTCCTGCGGGGTCAGGGCGCTGTTGGCCGGCACCCAGCCGCAGCCGCCGACCCGGTAGCGCTCCAGCTCATCGCTGGGAAACGAGCGCCCGCGAGTCACGCCGATCAGGTCGGTGGTGACGATGCTGGTCATTGTCACCGGCGTCAGGGCCTCGATGCCCTGGCCGCGGTTCACCCGCGGATCTCCCGCAGGCGGCCGAGCACCGTGGCGGTATCGGTGATCCAGCAGTAACCCTTGATCGCGTTGAGGCAGGCCTGGTGCCGGGTATCGCCGTAGGTGGCGCAGGCATCTTCCACCAGGGTCACCAGGTAGCCACGGTCGGCGGCGTCACGCACCGCCATGTCCACGCACTGATCGGTGACGATCCCGGCGATGATCAGGTGACGGGTTTCCAGGTTGCGCAGCACGTAGTCGATGTTGGTGGAGTTGAATACTCCGGACGAGGTCTTGGGCAGCACGATCTCGTTTTCCACCGGTGCCAGTTCATCGATGATCGCCGCCTGGGGGCTGCCCTTGGGCAAGTGCATGTCCGACAGCTTGTGGTCCAGGGAGCGGTCGCGGCCGTCGGCGGTGAGGCTCTCGATAATCGTGTGCAGCACGTTCTGCCGTGCTTCGCGCACCGCTGCCAGGAGCTTCTGCTGGTTGGGAATCACCTGCTCCCGGGCGCGCTTGAGGAAAGCTTCGCCCTCGGGGCCTTGCAGGTGCGGGTCGAACTGCGGCTCAAGCCAGGCTCGTTGCATGTCCACCAGCAGCAGGGCGGTGTGATCGACAACGAACGGCACGTCGCGAGGCGAGCGATGGGGCAGGCTGAACATCCTTATTTCTCCTCCAGCACATGAGTAGCGAATTCCGCCCGCAGGGCATCGATGCCCTCCAGGCGTTGATCAAGATGGGGGCTGCGCGGGGTCAGGCAGGCAATCAGTGCCTCGACCTGGGCCAGCGCCGGCACCAGGGTGTCGAACGGCGACATCGATTCCACCGGGGCACTGATGATCAGGTCGGCCAGTTCCCGCAGCGGCGAGGCATAGATGTCGGTGAACAGCACCACCCGAGCGTTGCGCGCCTTGGCCGCGCTGGCCACCCGCAGGGCCTGGGACTGATAGCGGCGGTAGTCGAACAGCAGCACCACGTCCTGGCGTTGCAGATCGAACAGCCGGTCCGGCAGTTGGGCGTTGTCTTCGAGGGCGTAGCAGCCTGGGCGCATCAACTGCAGGTGGTTGAGCAGGTAATGGGCGAGGAAGCTGCTGAAGCGCCCGCCGAAACAGTGCACGCAATGCCGGCTGTCGAGCAGCCAGTCGATGAGTATGCGGATGTCTTCGGGTTGGGTCAGGGCGTGGGTGTCTTGCAGGGCGCGCTGGCTGTCCGCGAGGTAGCTGCCCCAGGTATCGCCCTGGGCCACTTGTGTGCGGGGGCGCAGCAGGGTGCTGGGGGATCGCAGGCGGTCATCCATGTCGCTGAGCAGGGCTTCCTGGAATTCGCCGTAGCCGTTGAAACCGAGCTTTTTCACTAGCCGCACGATGGTCGGGTCGCTGACCCCGGCGCGTTCGGCCAGGCGTGACATGGGCCCCAGTCCGTTGCGTGGGTAGTGGTCGAGCAGGGCGCGTACGACCTTGCGCTCTGAGGGCGTGAGGTCGAGGGCGGGGGCGGTGATCAGGTCTCTGAGAGAGGGCATCGAGGCGCCTTGGAAGCCGGATGTAGTTTTTGTTTCACAAGATGGCAAAAAGATATTTATGTAATAGACACTACAAGTCTAGTGAAATCTTCAGTGGTGGCAAAGTGCTTTGATTGTTTGGGGGGCTTGGGAGGGGTATTCGGTGCTGCGGTCGCGGCGGCTATTGGTTTCGCTCTGTGTACATATCCGTTGCCGCCGTGACCGCAGCACCGGATATGTACTCCACCCCAAGAAAACTCAAGGCACCAACCGTGCCTCCCCAACATCTGCCGCCTCAGCACTCAACCCAAACTTCTGCAAAATCCCCGCAATCTCTCCCGACTCATGCATTCCACGAATATTGGCACTCAATGCCTCCCCCAGCGCCTGGTTCTGCTTGCCATGCGGAAACGCCACCTGCCCAGGTTGCAGGGTCGCCTGCACCCGCGGATCGGGCTCGGCGACTTTCACCACCTGCCCTGGATAGGCCCCCTTGCCCTGGGAGGCCACCGCGACGGCATAGCTGTCGGCAGCGGCTTCGATACGCCCGGCCATCAAATCCTGAGCCATGGCCACCGGATTTGGATACAGCACCAACTGGCTGCCCAGCAGCTTCTGCAGATCGGCCTGCCACAGATAGCCCTGCACCGTGCCCACGCGCTTGCCCTCAAGCTGCGCCGGAGTGCTCAAGCCTTGGGCCGAGATGATCCCCATCATGTCCAGGTACAGCGGCGCCGACAGCCCCAGCACCTTGTTCCGCGCTTCGGTCCGGTACCAGTCACCAATCGCCACGTCGGCGCGGCGGGCGATCACCGACTGGATCACCGCCGCCGGGTCCACCACCGTGGCCTTGATCTGCAGGCATTCGCGGGCGGCGATCAGTTTGATGATCTCGCCATCGACCCCGCTGAGCTGGTTGTCCGGCCCGGGAATGGAGTAGGGCGGGAACACCCAGGCGGCCACGGTGAGTACCCCGGGGGTCAGGGTCTCGAAGCGGTGGGCGGGTTCGCAGGTGGCTGCCGAGGCGCCGCTGCCAATGAGCAGCAGGATGCAGAGAGCCAAGGACTGTTTGCGCGTGCGGGTCATGGTTTCACCTTGCCTGTCGTGAGTGGGGCGAATACGGCCGGGGCCGCGTCAGTGCTACTGGTGGCGTACCAGCCGTCTTTCCAGTGCCGCCACCAGCAATGTGGCAGGGGCACAGACTGCGGCGTACATCAGGCCGGCCAGGGACAGCACCGGCATGTACTCGAAAGTCGTCGAACCAATCGATGAGGCCCGGCTGACCAGCTCCGGCAGGGCGATGGTGAAACACAGGGATGTGGCCTGGAACATCATGATCGAGAAGCCCAGCAACGAGGGCAGGGCGACTTTCAGCGCCTGGGGCAGGATCACGAAGCGCAGGCTGTCCAAGGGGGTCAGTCCCATGACTCCGGCAGCTTCCAGTTGGCCCCGGGGCACCGCCTGGATACCGGCGCGAATGATCTCGCTGGTGTAGGCGCCGGTGCACCAGGCCAGGGCCAGCACTGCGGCCCAGTAGGAGCTCAGGGTCAGCCCTGCCGAGGGCAGGCCGAAGTAGAAGAACTGCAGCAGGATCAGCGCCGGTGCCCCGCGCCCGACTTCCACCAGCACCAGCGCCGGGTAGCGCAGCACCCGCAACCGGTTCGATACCCCAAGGGCCAGCACCAAGCCCAGGGCAATGCCCAGGCCCAGGCACAGGGCGGTGACTTGCAAGGACAGGACGAAGCCCGGCCACAGTTCCGGCAGCCATTGCTGCCACATCTCGAGCACGGCGTTCATGTCGCGCTCCGCTGCCGCAGGCGGGCATCCAGCCAGCGCGAGAACAGTGCCACTGGCAGGCTCAGCACCAAGTACACCAGGGCCGCGGTGGCGTACACCGCCAACCCGGAGAAGCTTTCCTGGGACAGCTTGTAGGCCTGGAAACTGACCTCGGCCACCCCCAGGGTCGAGGCCACGGCGGAATCCTTGAGCAGGCCGATGGCGTAGGTGGCGGCGCTGGGAATCGCCACCTTGACCAGCTGCGGCAGGACCACGTCGAAGAAACGCTGGCGCCGCGACAGGTTGAGCACCGTGGCGGCTTCGAACTGGCCGCTGGGGATCGCCAGCAGGGCGCCGCGATACACCTCCGACATCTGCGCCGCGGTGATCAGCCCCAGGCCCAGCACCGCCGCGGCGAAGGGCGAGATCGGCAGCCACTCGCCGCCCAGGCCGAAGAAGATGAAGAACAGCCAGACGATGGGCGGGATCGAGCGCAGCGTCAGGACGATCAGCGAGGCGCCCAGGCTCAGCAGTGGCAGGCGCGACAGGCGCATGGCGCACAGCGGGAAGCCGAGGATCAGGCCCATGGCAAAGGCCGCGCCGGTCAGTGCCAGGGTCCAGGGCACGCCGCCCAGCATCAGGCCAAGGTCGGTGAGCATCAGCGATTCCTCACGGCCTGGAGAAACTTCACCACCCGTTCGTTCTGTGGGTGGCGCATCACCGCCTGGCTGGCGCCCTGTTCGATGATCCGCCCTTCGGCCATCACCAGCACCCGGTCGGAGACGGTTTCGGCGAAGTGCATTTCATGGGTCACGACAATCATCGACATGCCGTCCCGGGCCAGCTCCTTCATCACTGCCAGCACTTCCAGGCCCAACTCCGGATCGAGGGCCGAGGTGGGTTCATCGAACAGCATCAGTTCCGGCTCCAGGGCCAGGGCCCGGGCAATGGCGATGCGTTGCTGCTGGCCGCCGGAACAGCGCGCCGGGTAGTGCTCGGCCTTGTCCGCCAGGCCGACCCGCTCCAGCAGCTGCATGGAGACCCGGTCGGCCTCGGCGGGGCTGCGGCCCAGGGTGCGGATCTGTGCCAGGCTGACGTTGCGCAGCACCGTCAGGTGCGGAAACAGGTTGAACGACTGGAACACCATGCCGATCCGCCGTCGCAGTTGCACCAGTTCGGCCCGCGTGGGCGGGCGCTGGGCGTCGATCTGCAGGCCGTCCATGCTGATCCGCCCACTGCTCGGCGGCTCCAGTTGGTTGATGCAGCGCAGCAGGGTGCTCTTGCCCGAGCCGCTGGGGCCGATGATCGCCAGCACTTCGCCTTTTTCCATCTGGAAGCACACGTCGTGCAGTACCGGGTAGGGGCCGAACTGCTTGCCGATCGCGTGCAGTTGCAGGAAGGGCGGCGCGGCGCCAACGGCGGCCGCCGAGGCGGGGGCTTGCGTGTGCAGGTTGAGGTTCATGCGGTTCTCCGAAGGTCAACGGCAGGCAAACGCGGGCAGGTCAGCGCTCAAGGTCCAGCAATGGGGTGCTGGAAAGCACCTGCGGACCCTGGGCGCTGATCAATACCTGCTGCTCCAGCTTGACCCCCTGTGCGCCGCCTTGTTCGCCAATGAAGCTCTCCACCGAGACCACCATGTTTTCCTCGAAGTGGCCGTCGTAGCCCCACTCCGGGAAGTCCACCGCATAGGCCACGCTGGGGTATTCGTCCACCAGGCCGACGCCGTGCAGCATCATCATGTAGCGGTGGTGCCGGTAGCGTTCCGGCACCGGCCAGCAGTGCTCGGCGAACTCGCGGAACGAGCAGCCGGGGCGCAGCAGTTCGAGGTTGCGGCCGATCTGCTCGGCAGCGGTTTCCAGCAGCCGTCGCTGCTCGGCAGCGACGGGTTTGCCGGGGCAGACGAAACTGCGCGAGATGTCCGAGAGGTAGCCGCCGGGGCCGACCATGTCGGTGTCGAAACAGACCATCTCGCCGGCCTCGATGCGCTTGTCCGAGGCCTCCTGGAACCACGGGTTGGTGCGCTGGCCGGAGTTCAGCAGGCGGCTTTCCGCCCATTCGCCGCCGTGGGCCACGTTGGTCTCGTGGAGCACGCTCCACAGTTGGTTCTCGGTGATCCCCGGCACCAGGCTGTGGCGCATGCGGGCGATGGCCAGGTCGCAGACCGCCATCGACACCCGGTGGCTGGCCAGCTCCTCGACGGACTTGAGCATCCGCGCCTGTTCCATCAGCGGCTGGGCGTCGAACAGCTGGATCCCGTGATCGAGGAGTTTCTGCGTGCCCAGGGGATCGCAGCGGTCCACCGCCAGGCGCCGGTTGTGGCCGCCGTGCTGCTGCATCAAGGCGGCGATTTGCCCCGCCCACAGGGCGGCCTTTTCCGCGACCCGGGGGCCCGCGAGAAAATACAGCCAGGGGATCGCCGGGCGGATCTCGTCAATGCTCTCGATCCCTTCGCTGTTGTGTTGGCTGCTGCTGAAATCGAACAGCACCAGCGGTCCGTCGGTGGCGATGAACACATAGCGGCTGGGGGAATGCATGACCCACAGGCCAAGGTTATGGGTGTCGGTGGCGTAGCGGATGTTGATCGTGTCGGCCAGCAGCACCCCGGCGTAGTCGTGTTCGCGCAGTTGCTGGCGAATCCGCTCCAGGCGGTAGCGGCGCAAGGCCGGGCGGTCGATGGCGGCGTGGGCCTGGAGCAGCCCCCGGTCCACCGGGGCCAATTGATAGCGGCTGACGGCGGGGTCCTGGCGAAAGGCCGGGGCGTTGGGTGAATCTGTGTGCACAGGCTGTGACAACGGTTGACGACTGTTCATGGCGCAACTCCGCAGGGGCCGGCCGAGACGAAGCATTCGTTCCGGCGGGTCGACAGTGAGGCAGTGAATCAGGTCATGGACCGGCGCTCTGGCGGCGCCTGGCCCGGGGTTCAGAGATCCTTGAGCAGGCGCAATGCGTCGTAGATCGCTGCGTGGGTGTTGCGCGACGCAACCGCGTCGCCGATCCGGAACAGTTGGAAGGCTCCCTGAGGGTGGTCCGCGACACTTTGCGGCTGGCCGGCGATCAGTTGCCCATAGTCCACCGCGCCCTGGTTGCGCGACAGCGGCTTGAGCTCGAAATACAACTCGTCCAGGGGGCGGGTGCCGTGGTTGACCACGATCTGGTCGAACGCCCGGTGTTTTTCCAGCGGCCCGTAGTCGCTGCCCAGGTGCGCGATCAGGCTTGCGCCGTCGCGTTCCACGCGCTTGAGCCGGTAGGTCACGGTGAAGGTGGTATCCAGGGTTTGCAGCGAGCGCATGAACGGCACCAGGTTCATGCCCATCACCTCCGGCGCGAAGGCCCGGTCGGGGGTCATGATCTCGGTGCGTGCGCCGCTCAGGGCGATGACTTCCGCCGCTTGCAGGCCGGCGGCGTCGCCGGCGTCGTCGTACACCAGCACATTGCGCCCGGGCTTGACGTCGCCGGAAAGAATGTCCCAGCTGGACACCAGCCACTGGTTGCCCGATTCCAGCACTTCGGTGTGGGGCAGGCCGCCGGTGGCGATGATGACCACATCGGCCTGGTGCGCCAGCACGCTATCGCGTTCGGCCCAGGCGTTGAAGTGGAACTGCACGCCGAGGCGGTCGCACTGGGCCATGCGCCAGTCGATGATGCTGATCATCTCCTTGCGCCGTGGCGAGCGGGCGGTCAGGCGGATCTGCCCACCGGGCTGGTCGGCGGCTTCCAGCACCGTCACCTGGTGCCCGCGTTCGCCGGCCACCCGGGCCGCTTCCAGGCCGGCCGGGCCGGCGCCGATGATCAGTACCTTGCGCTTGAGCGCAGCCTTGGGAATGTCATGGGGCATGGTGGTTTCGCGGCCGGTGGCGGCGTTGTGGATGCAGTAGGCGGCGCCGCCGTGGTAGATCCGGTCCAGGCAATAGTTGGCGCCGACGCAGGGGCGGATGTCTTGCTCGCGGCCTTCGATGATCTTGCGCACCAGGTGCGGGTCGGTCATGTGCGCCCGGGTCATGCCCACCAGGTCCACCAGGCCACTGGCAATCGCGTGGCGGGCGGTGGCCACGTCGGGGATCTTCGCTGCGTGCAGGGTCGGCATGCCGGTATGGGCACGGACTTCCCCGGCGAAATCCAGGTGCGGGGCGTTGCGCATGCCCTGGATCGGAATCACGTCGGTGAGCCCGGCGTCGGTCTCGATATGGCCGCGGATCACGTTGAGAAAATCCACCATGCCGCATTCGCTCAGCAACTGGGAGATGCGCAGGCCGTCGGTCTTGTCCAGGCCGCCGCTGATCACTTCATCGGCGGTGTAGCGCAGGCCGACGATGAATTCGCTGCCGACCCGCTGGCGGATCGCCTTGAGCACGTCGAAGGTGAAGCGCAAGCGGTTTTCCAGGGCGCCGCCGTAGGGGCCATCGAGGTCGTTGGTCAGTGGCGACCAGAACTGGTCCATCAAGTGGCCGTAGGCTTGCAGCTCGATGCCATCCAGGCCGGCGGCCTGCATGTGCTCGGCGGCGGTGGCGTAGTCGCCGATGATGCGCTCGATGTCCCAATGCTCCAGGCGCTTGGGAAAGGCCCGGTGGGCCGGTTCGCGCTGGTGTGAAGGCGACACCACCGGCAGCCAGTCGCCCTTGTCCCAGCGGGTCCGGCGGCCCAGGTGGGTGAGCTGGATCATCACCGCGGCGCCGTGCTCGTGGCACTCGTCGGCCAGGGCTTTCATCCACGGCACCACTTCTTCCTTGTAGGCCAGGATGTTGTTGAACACCGGCGGGCTGTCGCGGGAAATGGCCGCCGAGCCTGCGGTCATGGTCATGGCCACACCGGCCTTGGCCCGCTCCACGTGATAGGCCCGATACAGCTCCTTGGGCATGCCGTCCTCGGGGTAGGCCGGCTCGTGGGAGGTGGTGATGATGCGGTTGCGCAGGGTCAGGTGCTTGAGCTGGAACGGTTGCAGAAGCGGATCGTTGTTCATCTCGGTCCCTCAGCAGGTGTATCAGGCGAAATCAACATAGAACTCAATGTACACCTGTGTCAATTAAATCGACATTGGTGAACATTCGACCCTTGCGAGACGCGTTTGCAGCGACTAGGATTCGCTACATGAACAGTCCAGCCACCCGCTCTAAAACAACTGCCAAGGCCGATAAAGGCTCCCTGCAAGCCTGGCTCGACGCCGCCTACGAAAGCCTCAAGGAGTCTGGAGTGGATGCGGTGCGGGTCATGCCCCTGGCGAAGAAACTCAACCTGTCGCGGACCAGTTTCTACTGGTATTTCGAGGACCGCGAAGCCTTGCTCGAAGCCCTGATCGGGTTGTGGAAGAGCAAGAACACCGATACCTTGCTGGCCCACGCCGAGGCCTACGCCGAGTCCATCACCGAGGCGATCCTCAACGTCTTCGATTGCTGGCTGAATCCGACCCTGTTCGACTCGCAGTTCGAGTTCGCCATGCGCAGCTGGGCCTTGCAGTCGGCCGAGGTGGCGCTGCAGTTGCAGAAGGCTGATGAGCAGCGGGTGCAGGCCTTCAAGCGCATGTTCGAGCGCTTCGGCATGAGCGAGGACGCCGCTTTCACTCGGGCCCGCTGCATCTACCTGACACAGATCGGCTACATCAGCCTCAAGACCCAGGAAACCACGGTGCAGCGCATGCGCTACATCCCGGAATACCTGCGCATCTTCACCGGCGAGGAGCCGCAGCCCCGGGAGCTGGAGCGTTTTTACCGACGCAATGGCCTGTGCCTGGAATCGCTGGACGGCATGCCGTCTCCCGCTTGAAGCGCCGGCTGCTCAGCGCGCCAGAGCCCCACGAAAGGCCGCGCTGAGGGCGCGCAAGGTGTCCCGGGAGCGGCCATCGGTGGGTCGTGCATGCAGCACCACTTCGCTCATTGGCAGTGTCGGCAAGCCCAGGTGTTCAGCCACGTCCACCGTGCCCGGTGGCGCCACGCGATGGGCCAGGGCGGCAACCCCGAGACCGGCGCTCACCGCAGCCCCCACGGCCAGCACGCCGCCACCGATGAACACCTCGATCCAGGGCCAGCCGGCGTCATCCAGGGCCTGCACCGCCAACTGCCGCACGCCACAGGGCGCGGCCAGGGTCGCCAGGCGCAGCGGGTTGCCGGACTGATGCTGCCAGGTGGGCGCGGCGAACCAGCCAAACCCTTCCACCACCAGCACTTCGCCATCTGCGCGGCGGCCTTCGTTGCGCACGATCACCGCGTCCAGTTCACCGCGATCGAAGCACGCGGTCAGCTCCCGGGACGAGTCGATGCGTACCTCGATCAGCAACAACGGGTCATAGGCGGTAATGCGTTGCAGCAACTGCGGCAGGTCAGGGCCGGCCACATGGTCGCTGATGCCCACCTGCAAGCGTCGGGGCGCGGCGTTCTGCAACTCCCCCAGGGCACGCTCATGGGCCCGCAGCAACTCCCTGGCGGCGTGGATGAACTGCGCGCCCGCCGGGGTCAGCCGCACATGGCGCGGGGTGCGCTCCAGCAGACGCTGGCCGAGGCGTTCTTCGAGGCGCTTGAGCTTGAGGCTGATGGCCGCCTGGGAGGTGTCCAGAGCCTGGGCCGCCCGGGTGAAACTGGCGAAATCGGCAATCAGCACAAAGGCCTGCACGGTATCGATATCCAGAGGCTTGGCGAGCTCTGACATATTCAATCCTTATCACAGATATATTTATCAATATCTTGTGGTAATCATTGGGGCTGCGCAAGCTGGCCACGCCTTTCAGCCAACGGAGTGACGCCATGTTTGCCAAACAGTATTGCCACCGCCTGCCTGCCGATTACCCGATGTCGATCATTCGCCAGCGTGCCGCCGAGCGCGGGCCGCTGTGGGATCGGGTCGAGGGCCTGGTATTCAAGGTATTTGCCGGGCGCGAACGCGGGGTCCATGGGGCCAGCGAGAACCTCTATGCCTCGCTCTACCTGTGGCAGGACGCAGCCGGGGCCGGAAAATTGCTGATGGGCCCCGGCTTTCAAGGGGTCATCGATTCCTTTGGTCGTCCGCACATCGAATCCTGGCTGCCCCTGGACTGGCGCCGGGGGCCGGCGCAGCAGGCCCTGAGCCTGTATCGCGAGGTCCAGGCCATCGAGCCAGGGGCGGACCGCCAGCAACTGTTGGCGGCCGAGGTGCAGCGCAATCAGCAACTGGCGGATGCTCCCGAGACCTTCGCCGTGTTCCTGGCCCTGGACCTGCAAGCCTGGCAGCTGCTGCGTTTCAGCCTTTCGGCGCAGCCCCCTCAACCGCGTCCGGGCGTCGAGTGCTATGAGGTGCTGTACCTGGCGCAGGGCTGATGTTCAATCGATCCGGCACGGCTAACGCCGTTGCTGGGGATCTTGCCGAGACCCGGCAGCGCCTTGCTCCTGGCGTGCGCCGGTTTCAGCTTGCGCGATCGCTGTCGGAGCATTCGGCGGCGATTCCCAGTTCGATCAACTCGGCCAGGGGCACCGCCGGGGAGAAGAAATAGCCCTGGGCACAGTGGATGCCGATGCCCTGGAGAATGTCGATCTGCTCCTGGGTCTCGACCCCTTCGGCGGTCAGTGTCGCCTCATACAGGCGGGCGCTTTGCAGGGCGATGGAGACGGCAGTGCGCATGCGTTCGTAGTGCAGCAGCGAAATCATCGAGTGGTCGATCTTCACTTCGCCGAAGGGGTACTTGGCCAGGATGCTCAGGGCCGAGTAGCCGGTGCCGAAATCGTCCAGGGCCAGGATCACCCCGTGATCCTTGAGCAAGAGCATGTTGTACGCCACTTGCTGGGTGTCTTGCAGCAGGGTGTTTTCGGTCAACTCCAGGGCCAGGCGCCGGCCCGGCAGGCCGGCCTCTTGCAGGCGCTGGATCAGCCGGGTGGCAAAGTCGACAGCACTCAGGGTGTCGGCCGAGACATTGACTGCCAACGGTCCCGACAGCCCGGCGCGCTGGTAATCCTGGGCGTCGCGGATAACCGCTTCGATGGTCGCCCACTCGAAGGCCTGCAACAGCTCCTGATGGCGCACCACATCGAGAATCAGCAACGGCGAAATTGCTGCGCCCTGGCCATCCCTGGCGCGCAGCAAGGCCTCGGCGCCGATCACCGTGCGCTGGCGCAGGCAGAATTTCGGCTGGTACTGCAAGGGCGGATTGTCGTAACGCAGCCAGTCCTGCAATTGCTGGCGAATCAGCTCTTTGCTTTGGGCCTTCTCGAGCAGTGACCGATGCAGGTAGTGCACCGCCTGGCGATGGTCTTGCAGGGCCAGGCTGATGTTGCGCAGGGTGATGTTGGCGCTGCCGCCGGCGCAGGCGTCGATCACGCAGAATTGCAGCTTGGGGCTCAGGCCGCCGTCCCCTGCCAGGCGGGTTTGCAAGGTCATCTGCAGGGAGGCAATCAGCGTCGACTCCTCGATCAACTGCAGCGAGCGGTCCGGCAGGTCCAGGGCCAGGCTCAGGGTGGAGAACATGAACAGCCTGGGCGCGGCGCTGGTTTGTAGGACCTGGCTCGAGGCACCGCTCTGCAGCTCCTGCGCGAGGCGGATCAGCAGGTGATCAGTCCAGTCATGGCCGTGGATCGCCACCAGGTCCTTGAGGTTGGTGATCTGGATCACCAGCAGGCTGTGGCCGCCGCGCTGGTTGGCGGGTTGCTGGTGCAGGTACTCCAGGTGGTTGCCCAGGGCCCGGCGATTGGGCAGTTGGGTGATCGGATCGGTCACCGCCTGCTGGAGCAGGCGGTGCTGGGCCTGTTGATAGCGCGCCTCGCGGCGCAGCATGGCGAATATGAGGATGAACATGGGCAGCGACAGCAGGCTCGACAGCAGGCGCAGGGACAGCAAATGGGCAGTGACGCTGGAGTCGACAGTGCCCATCCAGGCAATCACCTGCATCGGCGCGATGGCGGCGCCGACCCTTACCAGCAGCACCAGGCTGATACCCCTGAGGTTCAGGGCGCACAGGTCGCGCGATTGGAACCAGCGATGCAGGGCAATGCCGCCAAGGGTCATCAGGCTGAAACTGAACAGCGCTTCTTCAAACTGCAGGGGCCCGGCAATCCAGTAGCGGGCCAGGGCCACCAGCATCAGGCAGGCGGTTGCGCCCCACCAGCCGCCCAGCAAGCCGGCGAGAAACAGCATGTCGTTGCTGAGGAATACCTTGGTTGGCGTCTGCATGAATTCAGAGGCCAGGGCAATCAGCGCGACGTTGCTGGCGCCGAGGATCAATCCCAGGAGCATCTTTTGCGATTTGATCAGGCGCTGCGCGTCTTGGCGCAGCATCAGCAGGGTGCTGAGGATTCCCACCATGGCCACGTATTGCAGGAGCACGATGGGCAGCAGTGAGGTGTTGAGCGCAAGGTCGAGAGACATGAGCTCCCACATATCGCTGTGCATGGTTCTTGGGCTACCTGGTCGGATCGATGCGTGGGGATCTTGACGAGAATAGGGGAGGCGGGCTTGGCGGGCCTAGAAGAAAAGTCCTGTCTTGTGCTTGGATTTTTCTTGTACTGAGGTAGCGGGCTCAGCCCTTGAGGCGGGCATTGTCAGTGCTGCGCGGTTGCAGCAGCTTGCGCTCGGCCAGCCAGCCGAAGATCAAGCCCGGGGTGGTCCAGAGCACCACCTGGATGCCCAGGGACGCGACCCTGAATTTCCACAGCAGCACCGCCGAAAAGTGCTCCGGTACTTCGTTGATGGTGGGGAACAAGGCCTCGGCGATCGCCCAGGGCAGGACGTCGCCCAAGGCAATGCCGGGCAGGGAAAGATCGCTCTGCGTGGTAGCGCTATAAGCCATTGGAACCTCCAGGGATGACGCGTCCCGGTGCGGGGTACGAGGATCGAAACAAGGTCTGGCTTACGGCGAAAAGGCCGAATACAGTGGCGCGACTGCGCCGGATTGACACCGGCTTGCCGTTTCGAAATGAATGTTCAGTGCGACTGCGACAAAGCGTTACATCTGCCCCGGCGTTGTACGCTTCCCTACCGCTAACACCAGAGTGATGCCCCGTGCAGGCCACCCGTTTGACCCTGATCTGCCACGCCCGTACCGCCGCGCAGAAGCTGGCGCGTTTCCCCCAGGACGAACCGCTGGAGCTGGATTGCCAGGCGCTGGCCCTGAGCCGGGCCGCGGCGTTCAAGCGCTCGACGCAGGTGCTCTGTGGCCCGGAGTTGCGCAGCCGGCAGACTGCCGGGCTGTTCAGCTCCGCCCCAGAGATACAGGCGGCCTTGCGCGACTGCGCCTTTGGCGCCTGGCAGGGCGTGCGCATCAGCGAGCTGCAACAGCAGCAGCCCGAGGCCTTGCAGGCTTGGCTGGAGGACCCTCACCGCGCCCCACCGGGAGGCGAGTCGGTCGCCGAGCTGTGCCAGCGGGTGGCGCAGTGGCTGGAAGAAATGGCCCGGCGTCCGGGGCATTGGTTGGCGGTGACCCACCCCTTCGTCATCCGCGCCGCGTTGCTGCACGCGCTGCAAGCGCCCCTGGCCAGCTTCAACCTGATCGATATCGAGCCCTTGTCGCGCCTTGACCTGAGCCACGCCGGCCGCTGGCGCCTGCGCCTGGATGGCCGTGACTGAGCAGTTGCACCAGCCTTGGCCGCCAGACACACAAGCGTTTATCAGCACTGGAAAGCCGCCCATACTTGCCCCCCGGCCCAGCAACGAGAACCTGCCCTCATGAAAACCCTCCTGGTCATCGGCATCGGCGCCGGCAACCCCGACTACATCACCGTCCAGGCGATCAAGGCGCTGAACCGCAGCGACGTGGTGTTCCTGATGGACAAGGGGCCGAGCAAGGACTCGCTGATCGACCTGCGCCGCGAACTGTGCGAGCGCTACATCACTGAGCGGCCCTATCGTTTCGTCGAGGCGCAGACCCCGGAGCGCCAACGTGGCGAGGTGGATTACCGGGACAGCGTCCGGGCCCTCAACCACGCCAAGCAGCAGATCTTCGAACGGCTGATCAATGACGAATTGGCAGACGGTGAAACCGGCGCCTTCCTGGCGTGGGGCGACCCGGCGCTGTACGACAGTACCCTGCGCATCCTGCAGCAGATTCTGGCCAGCGGCGCGGCGCAGTTCGACTACCAGGTGATCCCCGGGATCACCAGCGTCCAGGCCCTGGCCGCCCAGCACAAAGTGCCGCTGAACCGCATCGGTCGTTCGCTGGAGATCACCACCGGGCGGCGCCTGGCGGCGGGGCAGGCCAGCGATGCCGACAGCCTGGTGGTGATGCTCGACGCCGAGGATTCCTACCGCCAGTTGCGTAGCCAGGACCTGGACATCTATTGGGGAGCGTACCTGGGCACGGCGAATGAAATTCTCATCAGCGGCCGCCTCGACGAAGTGGCTGACGAGATCCGCCGTGTGCGCCTGCAAGCGCGCGAGACGCATGGCTGGATCATGGACACTTACCTGCTGCGCAAGCCCTAGGCGCGAGCTCATGCCCGCGCGATAGCGGTTTTCCAATCGTTCAATGCGCGGCATCGGATCGTCGCCAACGATGAATGGGGACGTCGGCCCGTAGCGGCGGGCGGCCAGTCGGAAGCGGCCCTGCTTGAGGTCGAAGGCCAAGGTGTCGCGGTGGCCGCGGTCAAGTGGGCGTCCCTGGGCGTCGGTCAATCGCCTTGCTCTCAGGCAGGGCGACAATCTGCAGTGGAGTGTGTTTGCCGCTTGCTCCGGATCCGCCTAGGCAAGCTCCTCTGGTCCCCTGGACGGGGCTTGCAGAGCCCTCGCAGCGACAGGGGGCCTGGCCCGGCCGAAGCGCTCGCGATAAACCGAGGGCGGCAGGCCTACCAGGCTGCGAAAGGCCACGCGAAAGCTTTCCACCGAGCGATAACCGCAGCGCAGGGCGATGCTTTCGGTGGTTTCGCTGCCGCTTTCCAGCAACTCCCGGGCCCGGGCCAGGCGCTCATGCTGCAGCCAGGCCTTGGGCGTGGTCCCGGTGGCGTCGCTGAAACGCCGTAGAAAAGTGCGTTCACTCATCAGTGCCTGAGCCGCCAGATCGCTCACTGCCAAGGGTTGGTGCAGGCGTTCCCGGGCCCATTGCATGACCCGCGACAGGTCGCTGCGCGGGGTGCGGCTGACCGGCGCCGGAATGAACTGTGCCTGGCCACCGGTGCGCTGGGGCGACATCACCAGGCGCCGGGCCACGCTGTTGGCCACCTGGGTGCCGAAGTCCCGGGCCACCAGGTGCAGGCAGGCATCGATCCCCGCCGCGCTGCCGGCGGAAGTGATCAGTTGCCCTGAGTCGACATACAGCACGTCCGGGTCCACCCGGATAGTCGGGAAGCGCTCGGCCAGTTCCTCTGTGTAGCGCCAGTGCGTGGTGGCGCCCAGGCCGTTCAACAAGCCGCTGGCGGCCAGGGCGAACACCCCGGAACAGATCGACAGCAGCCGTGCGCCGCGATGGTAGGCCTGGCGCAGGGCCTCCAGCAGTTCCTGCGGTGGCGCCTGGTCGCGGTTGCGCCAGCCGGGAATGATGATGGTGCGGGCCTGCTCCAGCAGTTCCAGGCCACCGTCGGTCAATACCCGGATGCCGCCCATGGCGCGCATCGGGCCTTGATCCACCGCGACAATGCACTGCTCGTACCAGGGGAAATCGAACTCCGGCCGGGCCAGGCCGAAGATCTCCACGGCGATGCCGAACTCAAAGGTGCAGAGGCCGTCGTAGGCCAGGATCGCAACCAAGCCTGGGTGATTGTGCATTTGGCGGAAAGTTACCAGTCAGTGTCCGGGTCGCCACTTTAGCGCCAGGGGGCAGGGCGGATAAAGTCCTTCCCACCCCAACCGCGAGTTTTTTGGAGACGCCTATGACCAGCCTGGTCCGCAGTATTGCCGCCGCCCCATCAGCCATTGCCCTGATGCACTTTGCCAACCGGTTGAGCTTTGAAACCGATTGTTCCGACGTCTACAGCAGCCAGCAGGCCGGTGAGCTGGACTTTGTCCTGCTGGATGTGCGCAGCCCCGAGGCCTTTGCCCGTGGGCATGTGCCCGGGGCACTGAATATGCCCGGGCGCTTGCTCGACGCCGAGTGCTTGGCGGGTTATGCCCGGGGCACGTTGTTCGTGGTGTATTGCGCCGGCCCGCACTGTAACGGCGCGAACAAGGCGGCGGTGAAACTGGCGGCCCTGCAATACCCGGTGAAGGAGATGATCGGTGGCGTCACCGGCTGGCTGGATGAGGGCTTTGCGCTCAGCGTCGAGGTGGCGCGCGCCGAGAGCGTGACGGTCTCCTGCGCCTGTTGAACGGCGTGATACCGCTCGCCGCTGCCGCAGGCGGCCATCGGCTGAGGTCGCGTTCGACACACAGGGCCTTGTGCGTCGTTGGGATGCTGCACGGCAATCGTCCGAACGCGGCCCAAACCTGCGGTGGCGGGGCAGGGCAGCGGTTGCAAACGTGCCCCGTTTTGCAGCTTGTGTCGGGTTTTCGGGGGTAAATGCACCCCCTCGGGGCACCGGCCCAAAACCCTGATCGCGGCTGCATATTTTCTATAAGTATTTGTCGCTTAAACACAATCTGCTTCCCGGGAGCCGCTCTAGACTGCTGGCCACTTCGATTTCCCCACAATCGAATTCTGCCAATAAAAGTCTCCGGCTCCTGGAGTTATAAATGAACAAGTTTGTGCTGTTCGGTGCCCTGGCACTGTCGCTGTTTTCCTTCACCGCTACGGCCGACGAGGCCAAGCCGATCCGCATCGGTATCGAAGCCGGCTACCCGCCGTTCTCGATGAAGACCCCCGACGGCAAGCTCACCGGTTTCGACGTTGACCTGGGCAACGCCCTGTGTGAGCAGATGCAAGCCAAGTGCACCTGGGTCGAGCAGGAATTCGACGGCCTGATCCCGGCGCTGAAAGTGAAGAAGATCGACGCCATCCTGTCGTCCATGACCATCACCGACGATCGCAAGAAGAACGTTGATTTCACCATCAAGTACTACCACACCCCGGCACGTTTCGTGATGAAGGCCGGCACCACCATCAAGGACCCGCTGACCGAGCTCAAGGGCAAGAAAGTCGGGGTGCTGCGCGCCAGTACCCACGACCGCTTCGCCACTGAAGTACTGGTTCCGGCCGGCATCGAGCTGGTGCGTTACGGCTCCCAGCAAGAAGCCAACCTGGACATGGTTTCCGGGCGGGTCGACGCACTGCTGGCGGACTCGGTCAACCTCGACGACGGTTTCCTGAAAACCGACGCCGGCAAGGGCTTCGCCTTCGTCGGTCCCGAGTACAACGATCCGAAGTACTTCGGTGGCGGTGCCGGTATCGCCGTGCGCAAGGGTGACAAGGCGCTGGCCGAGAAATTCAACAGCGCCATCACCGAGATCCGTGCCAACGGCAAGTACAAGCTAGTGCAGGACAAGTACTTCAACTTCGACGTCTACGGCGAGTAACACGCTGGGGTAAAACCCGCTGGAGTTTAAAAAAGGCGGCGCCGGGGACCCGGTCGCCGCCTTTTTTGTGCGCCACTGTTTTATTCTGCGCCACGCCTTTTTTGATCCCTGGAGCTGCCATGCAACGCATCGACCATTCCCTGCCTTGGGGGCACCTGGGCACTTCGCGCCAGCTCAGTGTGTTTCGTTTCGGCAGTGGCAGCCGCAAGGTGTATATCCAGGCCAGCCTGCACGCCGATGAACTGCCCGGCATGCGTACTGCCTGGGAGCTGAAGCAGCGCCTGGCCGAGCTGGAACAGCAGGGGCGTTTGCAGGGCGTGATCGAACTGGTACCGGTGGCCAATCCCATCGGCCTCGACCAGCACGTGCAGGGCAGCCACCTGGGCCGCTTCGAACTGGGCAGCGGCAAGAACTTCAACCGCGGGTTTGTCGAGCTCAGCGGCCCGGTGGGCGACCTGATCGGCCAGCAACTGGGCAACGATGCGCCGGCCAACGTCGCCCTGATCCGCCGCAGCATGGTCCAGGTGCTGGACCAACTGCCGGCACCCGCTTCGCAGTTGCAAGCCTTGCACCGCTTGCTGCTGCGTCATGCTTGTGACGCTGATATCACCCTCGACCTGCATTGCGACTTCGAGGCGGCGATCCATCTCTATGCCTTGCCTCAGCATTGGCCGCAGTGGCAGTCCCTGGCGGCGCGGTTGCAGGCCGGCGTGGCGCTGCTGTGTGAAGACTCCGGGGGCAGCTCCTTCGACGAATCCTGTTCGTCGCCCTGGCTGCGCCTGGCCCGGGACTTTCCCCAGGCGGCAATCCCCCCGGCCAACCTGGCCACCACCCTGGAGTTGGGCAGCATGGGCGATACCCAGGTGCCGCAGGCCCGGGCCAACTGCGAGGCGATCCTCGGCTTTCTGGCCGAGCAGGGGCTGATCAGTGGTGAGTGGCCGGCAGCCCCGCAGGCCTGTTGTGAAGGCATGCCGTTCGAGGGCACCGAATACCTGTTCGCCCCGCACCACGGCGTGGTCAGTTTCCTGCGCGATGCCGGCGAATGGGTGGAGCAGGGCGATGCCGTGTTCGAGGTAGTCGACCCCTTGAGTGACCGAGTCAGCACCGTGCGTGCCGGTACCAGCGGCGTGCTCTTTGCCCTGGACCGCGGGCGCTACACCCAGCCGGGAATCTGGCTGGCCAAGGTTGCCGGGCGCGAAATGATTCGCGCTGGCAAGCTGATCAACGATTGAGCCCAGGCCGCTTAGCCCATGCCCCGACTGTCCCTGTGCATCCGCCTGCTGTTCGCCCTGTGCCTGCTGGCGGCCACCTTCAACCACCTGCGCGCGGCCTTCGACCACGGCCTGCTCTGGGACTACGGCTACGGCGCCGATACGCTCCTGGCCAGCCGCGCCTTCTGGGGCTCGCTGACGGTGTTCGATCCCCTGGCGGCGCTGCTGTTGTGGCGGCGTCCGCGCCTGGGGCTGCTGCTGACCCTGGCGATCATCCTGCTGGACGTACTGCACAACAGTTTCTACGTCGCGGCCCACGGGCAGTGGCGGGAAACCTTCTACCTGTCCCAGGTGGGCTTTCTGCTGCTGGTGCTCCTGCTGCTACCGCTGGCCTGGCGCGGTCTGCCGGCCAGGGGCTGAGGTCAGCGGGCCTGGCGGTCCATGGCGTCGAACATCACCCCGAGGCTGATGGGGTCCAGGCAGTCTGGGGCCAGGGCCCGGGTTTGCTGGAAATAGCCCCGGGCCGGCGGATTCTCGATATCGTCCTTGATCGCCAGCAGGTAATAACCGTCGGCTTGAAACTGTTCCAGGCTCAGCAGTGCCGGGGTGTAGAGGTCTTTCAGCGTGGCCAGTGGCCGCTCTGGCTCGATTTTGGGCATCGCCCATTGCTTGAAACAGAACGAGTTGCGGGCCGGCAACGGGTAGTGGTCCGCGTAGGGGTCGGGCTGCTCCAGGGCCTTGAGCAGTTGCGCCCGCAGACGCAGCAGTTCGGGATCATTGAATTTGAAGCGCTGGAACGCCGTCTCGCATTCGCGCATCAGCATCACCGCAGCGGCCAGCAAACCCTGGTCGGCGGCGCTCTGGTACAGCGCGCAGGCCAGGGTGTGTTGTGCCGTGTAGTCATGGCCGGACAAGGTCTTGCGGCCTTCCTCCAGGTTGGCCAGCAGGTAAGTGGCGACGCCATGACCCGCGGCACTGGCTTGGCGCAACTTGCCCTCGTAGATCTGGACCTGCGGCATAACCTGCTGCATGGCCTGGATCGACGCCTCACGGTCCGTCTGACCCTGTTGTTCCTGCTCGATCAACAGTTCAAGCCGTTGCTGGTTGTCCTCGGCCATGCGCATGGTCTGCTGGAAGGTCGCCTCGGTCTCGGCGGTCGGTGCGGCCTGTACCGGGGCGCACAGGCCCAGGCCCAGCAGCAGGGTTGAAAGGCGCAGCTTCAATGGCGCTTCCTCCTTGAATGGCCGCGCAGGATACGTCGCCCCAGGGCAATCGACCAGTATGTGGGTGATGATCCTTCGGGGCGGTCGATGCTAGGCTCTGGCGATCCATTTTCCGTCTCTCCCCCCTTTGATAAGGAGCAGGACATGATCCGCTACCTGGCGCTGTTGGCGTTTTTCGCCGTGCCTTTTGTCCACGCCGACACCCCGCTGCGCGACGATCTGCCGCTGCGCTACCTGGAGCAGGCCCCCAGCGATACCCGCAACCAGCCGTTGGTGATTTTCCTGCATGGCTACGGCAGCAACGAAGCTGATCTGTTCGGCATCTGCGAGCGTTTGCCGGCGACTGACACCTGCCTCTCGGCCCGGGCCCCACAGACCCTGGAGGAGGGCAGCTACCAGTGGTTCCAGCGCAAGGGCCATGGCCCTTACGACGGCGTCACTGAAGAGTTGGCCAGCAGCGCCAGACTGATCGGCCAGTTTGTCCGGGCGGCGGTGGCCAAGTACCACACCCAGCCGGACAAAGTGGTGCTGGTGGGCTTTAGCCAGGGCGCGGTGATGGCCTATGAAGTGGGCCTGCGCCATCCGCAATCGGTACGGGGGATTGCGGCGTTGAGCGGGAAGATCCTCCCGGTGCTGGCATCGGAAGTTAAGGACAACCCGACCTTGCAGCGCCTGGGGATCTTCATCGGCCATGGTACCGACGATCAGCGCCTGCCCTTCAGCGACGGTGAGGACGCCAGCGAGCTGCTGCAAGCGTTGTCATTGAAGCCGCAGTTCCATGCCTACCCGGGCCTGGGCCACAGCATCAGTGTTGCGGAGATCGACGAACTGAATCACTGGCTGCAGGGGCTCAACCCCTGAGCCGACGATCCATTCACTGGCCGAGGATCTGCTTCATCAGCGCCGCGTGGCCGGCCTTGTCGGCGGCGCGGGAGATCACCTGGATCACTGCCACATGAGTGCCGGAGCCGGCGATCAGGGTCGAATTCAGGGTTTGCCCGCCACCCTGGGTCGCGGTGCTGTCGATCTGGCGCACGCCGAGGCCCTTGAGGGTCATGCTTTTTTCACTCTGCTTGCTGAAATCCGGCAGGGCCGCGGCCTGTTGCGAGAGAAAGCCGCTGACCGCCTGATCGAGAAATTCCGGGTCGTTGTCCTTGACCTGCACGCCGTTGGGAATGCTGTTCTGCGCGGCGATCACCACGGTCTTGGTGCTGGCGTTGGAGTACAGGGTGCCGCTGGCGCCCTCGGTGCCGTTGGCCTCGCTGCCGGCCGACAGGGCGGAGGCGCTGAAGCCCTTGGGCAGGGTGAAGGCGAGCTTGCCGGCGAGCAGCGAGACCTGCTCCCCCGGTGTCTGCTTGGCCGTGGATTTGCTGGCTGCAACGGCGTTCAGGGTGCCGAGGCCCGCCACTGCGGCGAATATCAGGACCAGGGCTGTTCTAGCGAAGGATGACATGCACAATCTCCGGGCATTGGATCAAAGGTGCGCATCATCCCACGGCCGTCACAGCCTGCTCCAGCGAGATTTTTCGTGGTGGACCAATGGCCAGTAAGAGCCTGTTGCAGGTGCTGGCTGGCCAGCGAAGGGGCCGTGAGAGGGGCTTCGCCGGCAAGCCGCTGCCTGCCGTCAGAGGGGAGCCAGCGCTTGAGTCGGATCTTTCTATTCTTGGCGCTCAGGCATCCACCGGCCAAGTGCCGCGGCGGACCATTTCCCTGACCCGGTCGGCGCCGTTGGCCCGCACCAGAAGTTCCAGCCTGGCTTTCTCGATGTCTTCGGCGCTCCATGAGTCGGTGGCCATCGTGGCCTTTTCATGGGACCAGCCATTGTCGTAGTGACGTACTACATATTGCTGCTGGTACTCCCACATCTCAGTGCCGGGAATCGGCGTCACGATGAACGGGTTGGCGTAGGCCATGCCGGCACCCATCAGCGTGACCGCGTAGTCGGTGGTCCTTTCGATCAACTCCAGGCTTTCAATGAACGGCTTGGCCCCCGGGCTGGCCGGCGGGTTGACAAAGCCCAGCATGAAACCGCCGGTCACTTGAATGCCGTGCTCGGTGAACATCTCGATGATTTCAAAGGTGGCTTGCTGGATCGCGTTGAAGCGCGATTTGTTCGAATTGATCAGGCTGTCTTCGTTGGCACTCTCCACCGCCAGGTAGATGTTGTAGCAACCGTTCTCGGCAATTGAGCGAATGAACTCGCGGGCAGTCAGGCCGCCCTTGATCGCCGCGATCACATTGCGGTACTGCGGGCTTTTCAACTCCTTGTCATCCAGCTCAGCGAGAAAGCGTTCCCCCTGGTGCAGCAGCACCAGGTTGAACAGACTCAGGCCTCCTTCCTCGACCCAGGGCAGGTTGTGTTTCTTCAGCAGGCGGCCGACCTCCATGGCGTACAGCGGATCGTGCATCAGGTGGTCGTCCTCGATCAGCACCTCGGTCACCCCCTGGCTGACCAGGTCCGCCAGGTGCAGGTCGAACCAGTCCAGGCCCAATGCACGCCAGGGGCCGTTGATCTTCGGTATGTAGCAGAAGTTACAGTTTACGTTGCAGCCGATGGTGGAGAAGATCTGCGCCCAGGCACCGTGTTTGTGTACTCGCGCGCCTGAGGAGTGATACGGCTGCAGGTAGTGGTTCATGTCCAGGAAGCTGAAGTCTGGCAAGGGCATGACTCCCAGGCGCTCTTCCAGGTCCTGGCGCGCGGGTACGATGCTCAGGTAGCTGGATTTGCGTGAAGGACGGATCAATTGTCCCTGCTGGCCACGATAGGCCACCCCCGGAACGCCATGGATGTCGGCACCCGGGTGGCTCAGGGCATCGAGCAACAGGGTGAAGGCCCGATCGGCTTCGTTGATCAGTACAAAGTCGAAGGCCGAATCCAGCAGGGCGTTTTGCCAATCACCGCTTGAATGTGCACCACCGGTCACCAGTACCAGGTTGGGGTCTATGGACTTGACCAGGTCGGCCAGTGCCCGGGCGTTGCCCCATTGCACGGTGTAGTTGCACTGGATACCAACGATGTCGGGTTGCGCTGTTTCAATGATCTTGCGCATCTGATCATCGGTCAGGCCGTAGCGCACCAGATGCCCCTGGTCCACGTCCACCAGTCGTGATTCCTGTTCCCAGCCGGCGAAGGGCGCATCGATGATCTGCACGTCGTAACCGGCGCGCCTGGCCACGGTGGCGATACGCAGCAGGCCGATGGGGGTTCCGGCGCGCTTCATCACTTCAAAGGTGTCGATGCCGATGTCGGTAAATGCGCTGCCTTGTGGCGCCGGTTCGATCAGGCGCGTGTAAGGCGGGACAAACAACAGCACGCGGGGGGCTTCGCCATGGGCGCGTCGACGTGTTGCGCTATGGCTGGTGGTCTGAGACGGGTTGCCCAGGAACTGAAGAGTCGCCCGGGTGGGGGCCACCGAAAACCTTGGGGCAGCACGATCGAGCCTCGCAGCTCCTTCGGAAGCAATCAGGTGCATTTTTTTAGGTTCCTTGCAGGCAGAGAGAGTCAGGCGTGGGGCGCGCGTTGGCGTGTGGTGGCAAGCACTGCGCCGGCGATGATGAGTACCGCGGGTATCAGCAGGATCGGGCTGGCGTGGGTCTGGCCGACCAGAATCAGCAATAGGGTGGAGAACAGTGGCGCGAGATAGGACAGGGCGCCGAGACTCGCCAGGTTGCCGTGCTTGGTGGCGTGATCCCAGGCGAAGAACGCCAGGCCAACCGGGCCCAGGCCGAGGCCGATGATGGCCGCCCATTGGCTGGAATCGGGCTGGATCGTGGTTTCGAAGGCCAGGTGACAGAGCAACCCGGCCACGGCCACCAGGCCGCAGATGCCGCCGATGATGCTGCTGGGGACGTTGTTGAAGCGTCGATTGACCACCGAATAGCTGGACCACACCAGCGCGCAGAGCAACGCCGCGGCATAACCGGCGACTGGCATTTCGGCGACACTGGCCTGTGACCGTTGCAGCATGATGAACGCGGTTCCGGCAAGTCCCAGGATCGCGCCCAGCAGCTGCCGTTGGCGCAGCGCCTGGCCGCCGGCGACGCCCGCCAGCAACACGATCAGGAGGGGCCAGAGGTAGGCGATCAGGCTCGCCTCGGCAGGGGGCGCGGCCTTGAGGGCGAAAAAATACAGGGCGTGGTAGGCAAAGATGCCCAGGAAGCCTGTCGCCCAGACTTTCCAGGGCTGGCGCCAGCCGTGAAACCCTGCGGCACCACGCAGGCCGAGAATGCCCAGGCTGGCGAGAAAGGCCACGGCAAAGCTTAACGCCAGCAATTCAAAAGGCGGAATGCCCGAGGTAAAGGTGGTGAGCAAAGCCAGGCAGGACCACAGGAATACCGCAATCACGCCAATCGCCGTTGCGGAACCGGCGCTCCTGATAGTGGTGGTTGTCTTGGAAGGTGTTGTCGTGTGTGTCATGAGCCCCGTCCGATGAGCATTTCGGAACGGGGATGATAGAAAGGATGGTCAGGCGAGTATTGATCGGTGCTGCCGGATATTTGTTCCAGACTGCAGGTTTTCAGTAGGCCCTGGAGCACCTTCGCGCGGATGCCGGGGTCAAGTCATGGCTTTTCTTCAGCGCATGGTTCAACGCGCTCTGGTCGGCGTAGCCCACCCGGTGGGCGATATCGGTGATCGACAATTGAGTGTCGCGCAGCAGATCCATGGCCAGGTTCAAGCGCAAGCGAGTCACATGCGCGAAAGGGGTGGTTCTCAGGTGCTGCTCGAAGAGGATGTACAAGCGTCGTTCGCTGGTGCCCGAGATGCGGGCGATCTCTGAGGCGGTCAGGTGGCTGTCGAGGTTGTTTTCGATATGGGTCAGAGCCCTGGCCAGGGTGAATTGCCCATGATCGGGGGTGTTGCTGTGGGGTTGTACCAGGGACGACATCAGCAAGGTGCTCCAGGACTGAGCGACCTCGGGTGAACTGGTCAGCAACGGCGCGCTGCGCGTCGCGTAGTCAAGCAGATGACGGATCTCCGGCCTCACCGGAAAGAAGCTCTTTTCATTCAGCCGCTTGATGGTTTCTGCTTCAGTGTTGTGCGTACTGGCAGACGGAAGGGGTACATCGAGTACCAGGAAGGTATTGGTGGTATTGGCGGAAAAGGCGTGGGGGGCTCCGGCGGGAATGATCACACCCTGGCTCCAGTCGACTTTGCCGCCGCGGCCATCGACCTCTATTTCCATCGAGCCGGACTGCGGTAGGACTATCTGGTGGTAGTCGTGATCATGCAGTTCGACCTGACCTGAGTAAGATCGCAGGGCCAGTGAAGCCTTCTGTGTATCCGTATTGCCCATCACGCTCTTCCGTAAGACTAATTGTGCCTGATGCATGATGCATGAGTGCTTGAGCCCTGCGCCAGTGTCTGGTTGCCAGGGCGAGCGGTCATTTCATGCCGCGCTCAACGACGCTGTTCGGCCTGTGCCTCACCCGTGTGCTGAAGCAACAAGTGTTTGCTCAACAGCAACACCAGCATCGACACCGCCACCCCCAGCATAAAAG
>NZ_JAAARL010000037.1:0-44158 GCF_009908205.1 Pseudomonas sp. Fl5BN2
GTATAAGAGACAGGGTGGGGTGAGGATCAGCGTTCCAGCACGAGGATTCTGGAGAGCAGTTCGTCACGGTCGATGTAGCAACCCTGGAAATGCCGGGCGCCGCTGGCCGGATCGAAGGCGTTGCGCGCGTGCAGGGTGCGGCGGTTGTCGAAGCACCAGAGCTGGCCTGGATCCAGGCGGCGAATCACCTGGAACCTGGCCTCACGGGTCATGGCGATAAAGCGCCGGTAGGCGCGATACAGCACGGGCATCTGTTCCACCGAGGTGTCGAACGGGCCGCGCAGGAAGTTGGCCATGCGGATTTCTGCAACCTGGCCCTGGGCGTCCAGGGCGATGATCGGCGCCAGGCAGCGATAGTCGCTGTGGCGGTCCTTGTTGCGAAATTCCACGGGGATCTCGCACAACGCGCGAAACGCCTCTGGATTCTCCCGGCGCAGGGCATCGGCAATGGCAAAGCCGTCGACGAAAATGCTTTCGCCGCCCACCGCGTCATTCACCAGGCAGTGTAGAAACTGCAATCCCGGTTGCAGCTCGCGGGTGGGCAGGTCGCTATGCAAGGGCAGGTTGAAGGCGGTGTAGGCATTGCTGTCGGCATCGGCCTTGGATTGCACGTTGAACAGCACGCCGAAATTGCTTTCACGGATGAACGAGATGCGCCGGGCGATCAGGGCCAGGGAGCCGGGCTCGGTAGGCGCGCCGCGGACCTGGGTCAGTCCGGTGTCGCGCAGGGCTCGCAGCCACGCCAGGAGTACCGTGGGATCGTCCATCAGTGCCTGATAGTCGAATACCGGTAGTTGCAGGTTGCTGTCCCACAGCCGACTTTGCGCCTTGTTGGCGCGGCGCTCCTCGCGGGACTGCTGGTCATAGGCGTGGGCCCGCAGCCAGCCGGGATCGAAGCGGCTGCGGTGGCCGTCCGACCAGGTGAGGCTCAGGCAGCCGTGATCATCGATACGCGCCTCGTGGCAGTCGATGTCCTCGGCTACGTCGACGATTTCCAGCACTTGTTCACGGGTCACGCTGTAGACGCATTCCGCGCAGGGGCAGTTGTCCCGCAGCCACTGATGATGAAAGGGGCTGAGGCGAGCATCAGCCCAGTGCACCTGAACCCGGTCCGGCAGTACCTGGGCGGCGGTCAACGCGCTGATCAACGGGTAACGGCGATAGTCGGCAAAGGCGGCGGTGTTCACGGTGGTCTCCTTTTTCGGGCGGGTGGTTATTTTTCCGCTGGCAGGCCAATGACTCGGCCGAGGTACGTCGGACGTGGCAGGTCTGTCTGCGTGGCCGCGATGGCCTGCAGGCGTTGCAGCACCGGTTCGCTGAACGGCGCCGAGCGAGGGCCGGCCAGGTCGACGTGGAGCAGCATCTGTTCATTGCCGGCCAGCTCCTGCGGGTCGCCGATCTTGTGCAGGCGGTGATACAGGTGCAGCCGTTTGTGGTCATGGCCGATGATCTGGGTGTGCACTTCGACCTCGGTGTCGAGCTTCACCTCGTGCAGGTAATTGAGGTGCAACTCCAGGGTGAACAGCGAGTGACCGCTGGCCTCGCGGTTGTCGCTGTCCAGGCCCAGTCGGTCCATCAGTGCATCAGTGGCATAGCTGAAGATCAGCAGGTAGAAGGCATCGCGCAGATGGCCGTTGTAGTCGACCCAGTCGTTGATGATGCGGGTGCTGTAGGTGGTCAGGGCAGGCATAGGCTCACCAGATGTATGTAGGAGCCGGCTTGCCGGCGAAGGCGTCCTTCAGGGCGCGGCAGGGCTTGGCCGCCTGTTCGCCTGTTCGCTGGCAAGCCAGCTCCTACAGTGATTGGGGTTAGTCGTGAAAGTGCATGCCGTGCTTGGCCTTGGTGGTTTGCACCGCCTCTAGCACCGCCAGCAGGCAGTCATCACGATAGCGCTCCAGGGCCGCAATGCTGTGGCTGCCCAGTTGCTCGGCGGTGCCTTCGACTACATCATCGATCAGCTTGTCGGTCAGCTCCGGTGCTGGCAGGTAGGTCCAGGGCAGTTGCAGCGCCGGGCCGAACTGGGCCATGAAGTGGCGCATGCCGGCGTCGCCCCCCGCCAGCGTATAGGTGAGGAAGGTGCCCATGAACGACCAGCGCAAACCGGCGCCGAAGCGGATCGCATCGTCGATTTCCCCGGTGGTCGCCACGCCGTCATTCACCAGATGCAGGGCTTCGCGCCACAGGGCTTCGAGCAGTCGGTCGGCGATGAACCCCGGGACTTCCTTGCGCACGTGCAGTGGCCGCATGCCCAGGGATTCATAGACCTTGATCGCAGCCTGCACCGCTTGTGGCGCAGTGCGCTTGCCGCCCACCACTTCCACCAGGGGCAACAGGTACACCGGGTTGAACGGATGACCAACCACGCAGCGTTCCGGGTGAGTCGAGCCTTCGTAGAATTCGCTGGGCAGCAGGCCCGAAGTGCTGGAGCCGATCAGGGCATCGGGCTTGGCCGCGGCGCTGATCTTGCTGTGCAGTTCAAGCTTCAGTTCCAGGCGTTCCGGAGCGCTTTCCTGGATGAAGTCGGCATCCTTCACGCATTCTTCGATGGTGCTGACAAAGCGCAGGCGCTGTTGCGAGGCGCCGGGGGCCAGCCCTTGTTGCTCCAGGGCGCCCCAGGCGTTGGCGACACGTTTGCGCAGGGCCACTTCGGCGCCGGGGGCCGGGTCCCAGGCCACTACGTCCAGGCCGTGGGCCAGGGCACGGGCTACCCAGCCGCTGCCGATCACGCCGCTGCCCAGAGCGGCGAAGGTTTTGATGTTGGTGATAAAAGTCATCGCGTCTTCCTGGAAAAAGAGTCTGTAGAAGCGGGCTTGCCAGCGAAGCGGTTGGCGGCCTTGCGGGCCTCTTCGCCGGCAAGCCGGCTCCTACGGGGAGGGTGGGTTCGGCTTAGCCGCGTTGCTTCAGGCCCATTTTCTGGCGGCCCTCGGCCGGGGTCAGAACCCGGGCCCCCAGGCGGCTGAGGATCTCCGTGGCTCGTTCCACCAGTTGCCCATTGGTGGCGAGCACGCCGCGATCCAGCCACAGGTTGTCTTCCAGGCCGACTCGCACGTTGCCCCCTAGCAGCACCGCTTGCGCGGCCATCGGCATCTGCATGCGACCGATACCGAAACCGGCCCAGACCGCACCATCCGGCAGGTTGTCGACCATGGCCTTCATGGTGGTGGTATCGGCCGGGGCGCCCCAGGGAATGCCCAGGCACAGCTGGAACAGCGGGTTGTCCAGCAGGCCTTCCTTGATCATCTGTTTGGCGAACCACAGGTGGCCGGTGTCGAAGATTTCCAGCTCGGCTTTCACTCCCAGTTCCTGGATGCGTTTGGCGCCGGCGCGTAACTGGGCCGGGGTGGACACGTAAATGGTGTCGCCATCACCGAAGTTCAGGGTGCCGCAGTCCAGGGTGCAGATCTCCGGCAGCAGCTCCTCGACGTGGGCCAGGCGGGTCAGCGGGCCCACCAGGTCGGTGTTGGGACCGAACTCCATGGGGTTTTCGCCGCCACCGATCTCCAGGTCGCCGCCCATCCCGGCGGTGAGGTTGACGATGATGTCGACGTCCGCCTCGCGGATGCGCTCCATCACCTCTCGGTACAGCGCCACGTCGCGGCTGAACTTGCCGGTCTGTGGGTCGCGCACATGGCAATGGACCACGGTGGCCCCGGCTTTGGCGGCTTCCACCGCGGCGGCGGCAATCTGTTTCGGAGTGACCGGCACGTGGGGGCTCCTGGCGGTCGTGTCGCCAGCACCGGTGAGTGCGCAGGTGATGATGACGTCGTGGTTCATGGTGCGGGTTCCTTACAGGCGTGGTGAGCCACTGCGCAGCCGGTTGGCGCTGCGCAGATGCGTTCGAGGTGGTTATTTGCTGGTCAGTTTCAGGTGTTCAGCGGCGGGCTTGCCGTCGAAGGTAGTCACCCCTTCGAGCCAGCGCTCCTGGTCTTGCGGATGGTCGGCAAGCCATTGCCTGGCGGACTCCAGGGCGTCCTTGTGGTCGAGCAGCGGTTGCATCATGCGGCTCTCGTCCTCGGCGCTGAAGGTCATGTTGCTCAGCAGCCGGCTCACATTCGGGCACTGTTCGGCATAGTTCGGAGCGGTGACGGTCCACACCGTGGCCATGCCTTCATTCGGCCCCAGGGCGTCATCGCTGCCGGTGAGGTAGCTCATCTGTACGTTGACGTTCATCGGGTGCGGCGCCCAGCCGAAGAACACCACGGCCTCCTTGCGGCGCACGGCGCGATCCACCGCGGCGAGCATGCCGGCTTCACTGGATTCCACCAGCTGGAATTTGCCCAGGCCGAACTGGTTCTTGGCGATCATCGCCTTGATCTGGGTATTGGCGCCCGAACCGGGTTCGATGCCGTAGATCTTGCCGCCCAGCTCTTTCTCGAACTTGGCGATGTCGGCAAAGGTTTTCAGGCCCTTGTCGGCCAGGTAGGTCGGCACGGCGAGGGTCGCTCGGGCGTCCTTGAGGCTCGGCTCGGCCAGCACCTTGACCTGCTTGGCATTGATGAACGGGGTGATGGTCTGGGTCATCAACGGATTCCAGTAGCCGAGGAACAGGTCCAGGCGCTGATCACGGATGCCGGCGAAAATGATCTGCTGCGAGGCGCTGGTCTGCTTGGTCTTGTAGCCGAGGCCGTCGAGCAGTACTTGGGCCATGGCACTGGTGGCGATCACATCGGTCCAGTTGACCACGCCCAGACGCACGTTCTGGCAACTGGCGGCGTCGGCGGCCATGGCTGCGGGGGTGAGCAAGACGATACCGCTGAGTGCAAGAACACAGCTGCTGATCAGTCGTTTCATGGGGGTTCCTCGGCAGGTCGTTATTGTCGGTCCCGGCGTCTTTGTGCGTCGGTGATGCCAAGGTACGCAGGCATCGCGCCAGGCAAACGCACAGCGGCGACCGACTCTTGCACTGCAGCGACCCCGACCCTTGTGAGGACCGGGCATTTGGCGTATCAAAGGCCCCACGCTGGCCGTCATGCGAGTGCGTTCCATGTCCCAGGATTTCTACTTTCTGCTGATGCCGGGGTTCTCGGCCATCGGCTTCATTTCCGCTATCGAGCCGCTGCGAGTGGCCAATCGCTTTCGCGGTGAGCTGTACCGCTGGCACGTGCTGAGTGCCGACGGCGGTCCGGTACTGGCCAGTAATGGCATGTCGGTCAATGTCGATGCGGCTCTGGAGCCGTTGAAGAAGGGCGCGACCCTGTGGGTGGTCGCCGGCTTCGAACCGTTGAAACTCCTCACTCCGGCCCTGGAGCACTGGTTGCGCCGGCTGGACCATGAGGGCGTGACGTTGGGCGCGATTGATACCGGCAGTGTGCTGCTGGCCGAGACCGGTTTGCTGGAGGGGCACCGGGTGACCCTGCACTGGGAAGCCATCGACGCCTTCAAGGAGTCTTATCCACAGCTGGGCGTGACCCAGGAGCTGTTCGAGATCGATCGGCGGCGCATTACCTGTGCCGGCGGCACAGCGTCCATCGACATGATGCTCGACCTGATCGCCCAGGCCCACGGCCCGGAGCTGGCGATCCAGGTCAGCGAGCAGTTTGTGCTGGGGCGCATCCGTCCGCGCAAGGACCACCAGCGCATGGAAGTCGCCAGTCGCTATGGCATCAGCAACAAGAAGCTGGTGCAGGTGATCGGCGAGATGGAGCAGCACAGCGAGCCACCCCTGAGCACCCTGGCCCTGGCCGAATCGATCAAGGTCACTCGGCGCCAACTGGAGCGGTTGTTCCGTCTGCACCTCAATGACACGCCGAGCAACTTCTACCTGGGGCTGCGCCTGGAGAAGGCCCGACAGTTGCTGCGCCAGACCGACATGAGCGTGCTGGAGGTGAGCATTGCCTGTGGATTCGAGTCGCCGTCCTACTTCACCCGCAGCTATCGAGCACGATTCGTGCACTGCCCACGGCAAGACCGGCGCCTTCTGGGAGGCGGCCGGGAGCTGGTTTGACAGGGTTTTACAGTCAATTATACTCGCCGCTATAAATTATAGTCCTGGCAATAATTGAGTATAAAACCATGTCGAAAAACACCGGCTTCGTGTTTCGTCGTCCTGCACTGGCGCTCAATATTGCCGATGGCCTGGTGGGCTCGGGGATTCAGGACTACAGCTCGGGGCTGTTCCTGGCGGCGCCACGGCGCACGGGTAAAAGTACCTTTCTGCGCGAAGACCTGCTGCCCGAGTGCCAGCGTCGCGGTTGGCTGGCGGTGTATGTCGACCTGTGGGCCAGTCGCGAAAAAGACCCTGCCGAGTTGATCGCCGGTGCCATCGCCGGTGCCCTGGTGCCCTTCGAGAAGGGCATTCGCAAACTGGCAAAATCCCTGGGGGTGGAGAAGCTCAGCTTCCTGCGCACCTTGTCCTGGGATTTCAGCAAGTCCCAGTTGCCCGAAGGCGCGACCCTGACCCAAGCCCTGGAGTTGCTGCACAGCGCGGCCGGCAAGACCGTGGTGCTGGTGATCGACGAAGCCCAGCATGCCTTGAGTTCCGAGGCCGGGTTGAATGCCATGTTTGCCCTCAAGGCCGCCCGGGACCAGCTCAACCAGGGGCGCGACATGGACACCCACGGCCTGCGCCTGGTGTTCACCGGGTCCAATCGCGACAAGCTGGCGCACCTGGTGTTGAACCGCAACCAACCTTTTTTCGGTTCGAGCATCACGCCTTTCCCGCTGCTGGGACGCGATTTCACCAAGGCCTATACCGCCCATCTGAACGCCCACCTGGCGTCCACCAACCAGTTCGACGCCGACGACCTCGACCAGGCGTTCGAATGGGTTGGCCGGCGCCCGGAAATGCTCCGCAGCATCATCGGCCAGGTGGCCCTGGAGTTGGGTGAGGCGAGCCAGCTCAACGAACTGCTGCGCAGCAGCGCCGAGATTCTTCGGGCCGGGGTCTGGAGCGAGTTCGAAAGCGCCTGGAATGGTTTGACCGCAGCGCAGCGGGCGGTGCTGGAAGTGATGGTGGCGCGCTCCAACAACAACCTGCCCTTCGCGCCCTTTACCGATGACACCCTGGCGGCGGTCGGCGAAGCGCTGAAGGCCTCCGGCAGCCATTCGACGCCCGGCACCCAGACCATCCAGGCCTGTATCGACGCCTTGCGGGAAAAGGAGTTGGTGTGGAAATCCAGCCGTGGCGCCTATGCCCTGGAAGACAACTCGTTCGCCGACTGGCTCCAGCACTACCGGCGTAAAGCCGCTGAATAGCGCTGGTCGGTAGCGGTTCGCAGGCTCCGATCACGGGCGGACAACAGGTCGGCAGGACCTTGCCCGTGACCCGCTAGCGGGGTCAAGGCAGGTGCCTCCAGCAGAGGAGGGATGTGGGGCAAGCGCAAGTTGCAATCTCTCGATGGGCCAGTGGTGACACCGGTCCATCGAGGGGCTTGGCGCCTTACCAGCTGTAGGCGACCGTCGCGGTCAGTGCCCGTGGGTTGCCATAGTTGCAGCGGAACTCGCCGTTCTGGCAGGTGGCGTAGCTGTTGTTGAGCAGGTTGCTGCCGTTGAGTTGCAGGCGCCAGCTTTCCAGGTCATAGCGGGCCATCGCATCGAACAAGGTGTAGCCGGGAACCCGCAGGGTGTTGGCGTCATCGCCGAAGCTGGAACCGACATAACGCGCACCGGCGCCGAACCCCAGTCCTTTCAATTCACCGCTCTTGAAGCTGTAGTCGGCCCAGAGGGAGGCGGTGTGTTCCGGCACGTTGAAGGGCCGGTTGCCTTCAAAGTTGGTATCCCTGGTGACCTTGACCCGGGTGTAAGCGAAGTTGGCGATCAGGTTCAGTTCTTCGCTGAGGCCGGCGATGCCTTCCAGTTCGATGCCCCGCGAGCGTACCTCGCCGATCTGGATCTGGTTGACGCCGCTCGGGTCGTTCGGGTCGGTGGTGGGAACGTTCTGCTTGCGCAGGTCGAACGCCGACAGGGTCACTGAACTGTTGCTGCCGGGTGGCTGGTACTTGAGGCCGACCTCATGCTGCTTACCGGTGGACGGCTGCATGATCTTGCTGGTCAGGGCGACGGTCGGCACGAAGGATTCGGAGTAGCTGTAGTAGGGCGCCAGGCCGTTGTCGGCCAGGTACACCACGCCCGCGCGCCAGGTTGGCTTGCGATCACTGCGCTGGCTGTTGCCCGCCGGATTGCCGGCTGCGTAGACGCCACTGCCGCCATCATTGTTCTGATTGATCCGTGCCCAGTCGACCCGGCCACCCAGGGTGAATGCCCAGTGCTCGTATTTCATCTGGTCCTGAACATAAGCCCCTAGCTGACGCACCTTGCTGACCACCTCGTTGGTGGTTTGCAGGTCGCTCGGCACCCAGCCGTAATTCGGGGTGAAGTAGTTGAAGGCATTCGGATCACCGTTCGGGCTGCCCTGGTTGAAGATGTCATAGGTGGTGTATTGCAGGTCGCCGCCCAGCAGGACTTTGTGTTCGATGGCGCCGGTGTTGAAGTCGGCCTGCACCTGGTTGTCCAGCGCCCAGCCGGTGAGGGTGGTGGCCGAGGTCAGCGCACCGCGAAAGCCTTCAGCGTAGTCCGAGGGTTTCGATGGATAAGGGTAGGCCGAGTAGCCCAGGCCGTAGACGGTTTCGTAGTCGAGCTTGAGGTGCCGATAGCGGAAATTCTGGCGTGCGCTCCAGGTGTCGTCGAATCGATGTTCGAACTGATAGCCGACGCTGTCCTGATCGCGGTTGAAATGATCGAAGTCCGGCTCGCCGGCAAACAGGCTGCCCTGGTAACGCCCCAGCGGGTTGCTTTTTACCGTGCCGTAATACGGCAGGTACTGGAACACCGAGCCGTAGCGCTCACGCTGGGTCTGCGCCAGGAGCGTCAGGGAGGTGTCGTCGTCGATGTTCCAGGTCAGGGACGGGGCAATGAACCAGCTGCTTTCGTCGACGTGGTCGATCTGCGTGGAGCCGTCCTTGACCTGTGCGGTCAGGCGACCCAGCCACTGGCCTTGCTCATCCAGCTTGCCGCCGACGTCGATGGCCGCGATCTTGCGATCGTAGCTGCCGTATTGCAGTTTCACTTCCTGGCGCATGTCCGCAGCCGGACGCTTGCTCACCTGGTTGACCAGGCCGCCGGGCGAACTCTGGCCGAACAGCACCGAACTTGGGCCGCGGATCACGTCGACCTGTTCCAGGCTGTAGGGGTCGACACGCCACATGGCGTAGTTGCGGTTGAGCAGGTTCAGGCCGTCGAGAAACAGGCCGTCGTTGGATTGATCGAAACCTCGGATATAGATGTAGTCGTTGCGGTTGTCGGCACCGAACGGCTCGGAGTTGACGCCGGCGGTGTAGCGCAGCGCTTCGCTGAGGTTCTGCACGTTCTGCGTGTCGAGTTGCTCGCGGGTGACCACGGAGATCGACTGCGGGACCTCATGGATCGCGGTGTCGGTCTTGGTGGCGGTATTGCTGTGGCTGGCGAGATAACCCACGGGCTGGCTGGTGTTGCTGCCCTGGGACCGGCCATTGATGGTGGTGGTGTCGAGGTTCAGCACATCGGCGGGCAGTTGTTCCAGGGTCAGGGTGCCTTGTGGCGTGACCCGGGCTACCAGGCCGGTGCCCGCCAAAGCCCGCTGCAGGGCCTGCTCGGTGCTCAGCTCGCCATGGATCTCGGGGGCTGTCAGGCCTTTGACCAGGCTCGGTACGTAGATGATCTCGCGTCCGCCCTGACGGGCAATACCGCTGAGCGTGGTCGCGAGGCTGGCGGCGGGCAGGTTGAATGTCCGGGGCGCCTGGTTGGCGTTGCCTGGCGCGGCCTGGGCCGCGACGGGCAGCGAACCGAGTAGCAGAGCGAGGCACAAAGGCGTGAGTTCAAAGCACGAGCGACGGGGCATGAGGGGCTCCAGTGGTCTTGGCAAGGCCGCATTTGCGAGCGGTTCATGGGCTATGTGCGATGAAGTCGGAAAAGCGATACAGGGCCGCGAAAATAAATTCAGCGCAGCTCGATGCGGGTCCACCAATCCAGGTAGCGAGTCACGCGCAGTGGCAGGGTCTGCTCCAGCGCCTGCAACGCCCGGTTGCTGTCATCTAGTGAAATCAACGCGGAAACCCGCAGTTCGGCGGCTTGTGGGCTGAGCCGCAGAATGCCCTGGCGATAGGGCCGCAGGGCATTGATCACGTCACCCAGGGGCCAGTCCTCGACATTCAGCCAGCCGTCGGCCCAGGAGCTTTCGCCTTGGCGGTTGGCGGCGAGCCGTTCGATCGCATGGGCGAAACGCGCGCCCTGGCCGGTTTGCAGCACGCGCTGGCTGCCGCTCAGGGTGTCGACGCGCACGCTCGATTCCAGCACCCAGACATGGCTGGCCGCGGGCTGCTGAGCCACCATGAAGCGCGTGCCCAGGGCGCGCACGCTGCCGAATGGGGTGTGCACCGTCAGCGGGCGCGGATCGTGACTGACCTGTACCAGCAGCTTGCCGGCACGCAAGGTGATGCGGCGTTCGTTGCCGCTGAAGTCGATGTCCACTGCGCTTTGCGCATCGAGGGTCAACTGGCTGCCGTCTGCCAGCCTGCGCTGCAGGCGCTGGCCAGTGCCGCTGCGCAGGTCCGCACCGAGTTGCGCCAGGGGCAGGCCCGGCTGGCTCAGCAAGGTGGCACCCACGCCGGCACCGGCCAGTAGCAAGGCTCCCCGCAAAACCTGTCGACGCCCGGGGTGCGCCGCCTGCAGAGCATGACGTGCCGGGAGGCTGGAGCGATCGGCCAGGGGCGCCAGGGTCCGCTGCAAGTGATGCTGGACTGTGTCCCAGGCCTGTCGATTGGCCGGGTCAGCTTCCAGCCAGGCTTCGAATGCCTGCCATTCCTGATCATCGGATGAGGTGTCGCGCAGGTTGGCGGTCCACTCGATGGCCTGTTCGAGGCGCTGGCGTTCGATGTTCATTCGCTCAGCAGTTCCTGGCAGCAAAGCTTCAGGCCCTTGGCGACGTACTGTCGGACTCGGATCGTCGAGACGCCGAGCAACGCGGCGATGTCGGCGTACTTCATGCCGTCCAGTTGGCTGCACAGAAAGGCCGTGCGTGCTCGTGGCGACAAGCCGTCGAGCAAGGCGTCGATGGCCAGCAGGCTCTCCATCACCAATGCCCGTTCTTCCGGCGAAGGTTCCAGGGGCACGGGTTGTTGCGCCAGGGCCTGAAGGTAGGCTTGTTCCAGATCACGCCGGCGCCAACCGTCGTACATCAAGCGCTTGGCGATCGTGGTCAACAGCGCACGGGGTTCGCGAATGCCCTGCGGGGAGGGCAGGGCAACCACCTGGACAAAGGTTTCGGCGGCCAGGTCGGCGGCGTTGTGCCGGCAACCCAGGCGCGCCCGCAAACGGTCCAGCAGCCAGCCATGATGCTCGCCAAACAACTGGCTCAACACCTGTTGGCGCAACTCGAAGCTGGCTGGCGCGGAGTCCATGACGGCATTGGCTGAGGGCATGATCGAAGGAACTAGTAAGGTTAATGAAAACCATTATCAATAATTCGCTCGACCGAAACAACTCCTGACAGTTGCCCCAGAGGCACTCCCGGGCTTGTTTCATCTACCGAGGATTGAGTGCTTGCCGCGCGTGGGTCGGCTTACTTCTTCATCAGCGCCGAGCACGCTGCTTTGAACGCCTCATGCTGATACTTGTTCAGCGTCGCCGGCAGGGCGAAGTTGTGCTTCTTGTTCTGCGCATTGATGGTTTGCGGCGACAGCAAGGTCACCTCGCAATGCTCCAGCAACTGCAATACACCTTCGATCTTGAAGGTGGTCGGTCCGCCGGCAAATTCACCTTTCTTGCTGCGCTTCTTGATTGCGATGCGCTGGATGCCGTTGGCCTGGACAAAAGCGCCGACCTGAGCGGCAAAGGCCTTGACGTTGGCGGCCTCGTCGTCCTCTTCAAGGGCGATTTTCTTGGTGGTGATAGCCCGGTGCTGGGGCGTGCCGTCTTCCAGGGTGGCGATGGCGAAGATGGCTTCGCTGCCTTTGATTTCGATACCGCAGATGCTCATGTGCAGGCCTTTTCAATCAGTGAATGAAGCGCAGCTTACAGCTCCAGTTGGTCGGCGCGAATACCAAAGGCGGCGGCGATCTTTTCCCGAGTGGCCTTGCGCGGTTTGGCCACGCTTTCCTGCTGGGCGAAGGCCGGCTGGGAAACTCCCAGGCGCCGGGCGACTTCGTCCTGGGTCAGGTGCAGGTGCTCGCGCCAGGCGCGGATAGGGGTGGCCCCATCGACGATGCGGCTGACCACGGCATGGGGGATCAGGTCAGGCGCCTTCTGCTGCGCAAGGTACTGCGCGTAGGGAATCACCACGAACGCCGGCTTGCCGTCCGGGCCATGGATGATCTGGATGTCAGTAGGTGCGTTCATCACGTTTCTTGACCTCTTGAACACTGGCGATGTGGATAACGCCGTCCCAGTCGAACAGCACGCGGTACTGGCCAACCCGCAGGCTAGGCATAGGTGTGGCCGGACAGGGCTTTGACGTTGCCCCTGGCGGGCATGTCGGCCAGCAGGGAGATCGCGTCGCGAACCTGGATCTGGTGTTCGCTGTGCAATCGCAGCCGTTGCTTGACCGCTTTTCTACTTCAGAGGATCTCGTTCATGGCTGGCTGTATAAGTCTTTTATAAGGAACTCCAATCCTTGCTTATATTTTTCCCGCCGCCAACGCAAAAACCTTATCCCTTTGTTGCCTGAATACGGCTACCAGGTGGTGGATTGCCCGCGTCGGTCCACTTCATGCACCTTGTGCTGCAGCAGGCGTTCCTTGAGCCAGCGTTCGGCCTTGCCCATCACCCGCTGCCGCGCCCAGAGCAGGTCCACGCCCACCAGCCAGTCGGTGTGCGGGTAGGCATCCAGTTGCAGTTCCACCAGTTCGCCGCTGGCCAGTTCGCGCTGGATCAGTTGCCTGGGCAGGGTTGCCCAGCCCAGGCCCGCGCGGACCATCTCCAGCAGCGCCAGGTAGTTTTCCGCCTGCCACAACTGCGTGGCCCGCAGGTACTCGCTGCTGGGCAGTTTTTCCGCGTGGGCGCTGAAGGCCAGGCGCCGGTGCACATGCAGGTCGTCGAAGGTCACAGTGTCCAGGCGGGCCAGTGGATGGTCCGGATGACACACGTGCAACATGATCAGCTTGCCCAGTTGGCGGAACTCCAGTTCCTGGGGATAGCCCGGCTGGGAAAAGGCGATCCCCAGCACCGCCTCGCCCCGGGCCACCAGCTCGCTGGCGTCCCCCGAAAACGGGTGGCGGATTATCAGGTCGACGTAGGGAAAGGCCTGTTCGAACTCGCGCAACACCGGCACCAGTGGGCCGTAGGGCGTCTCGATGACCAACGACAGGCGCGGCTCGACAACTTCTGACAGGCACTCGGCATGGGCCTGCAAGGTCAGGCAGCGCTCCATCACTGCTTCGGCCTGCAGCAGCATCTTCTGCCCGGCGGCGGTCAGCACCGGAGTACGCGCCGAGCGGTCGAACAACTCCACCCCGAGGTCGGTTTCCAGGTTGCCGATGGCCACGCTGACCGTGGATTGGGTCTTGCCCAGCTTGCGTGCGGCCGCCGAGAACGAGCCGCTTTGCGCCGCTTGTACGAACATCTGCAGTTGATCCAGTGAAAAGCGCATCGGTTCGTCATCCCTGGGCGGCGGATTTATCCATCGCTAAAAACGATGGCTGCTCATTTGTTTCATCGTATTCAAGCACAGATTATCCGCTCCAGCGTCCGTACTTCCTGCCTTGGGGCTGATCCCCCGATACCTGCCAGAACAACAACAAAAGCTGCGCCTTCAGGAGACACACGACATGAGCCATAAGCGCGTTCACCCGGTGGACGAAATCCTGCCCTTGCGGCAACTCTTCACCTTTGGCCTGCAGCACGTGCTGGTGATGTACGCCGGCGCGGTGGCGGTGCCGTTGATCCTCGGCAGTGCCTTGGGGCTGACCTCGGCCCAGGTGGTGATGTTGATCAACGCCAACCTGCTGACCTCCGGTATTGCCACTCTGATCCAGACCCTGGGTTTCTGGCGCTTCGGCGCTCGCTTGCCGATGATCCAGGGCTGCTCGTTCATTGCCCTGGCGCCGATGATCATGATCGGCAAAGAGTTCGGCCTGACTGAAGTGTTTGGCGCGGTGATCGCCGCCGGGGCCATCACCATCGCCCTGGCGCCGGTGTTCAGTCGCCTGTTGCGTTTCTTTCCACCGGTGGTGATCGGCAGCCTGATCACCATCATCGGCATCTCGCTGATGCCCGCCGCAGCGATCTGGCTGGGAGGCGGGAATCCCTCGGCAGAAAATTTCGGCGCTCCGGCCAACCTGTTGCTGGGGCTGGCCACGGTGACGGTGACCCTGGTGATCTACGCCAAGTTCTCCGGTTTCATCGGCAACCTCAGCGTGCTCATCGGCCTGTTCGTCGGCAGCCTGATCGCCGCGGCCTTCGGCATGACCCACTTTGCCCAGGTGGGCAGTGCTGCCTGGTTTGAGCTGAGCCCGCCGATGGCCTTCGGTGCGCCGCAGTTCTCGTTGATGCCGATCCTGGTGATGACCCTGGCGATGCTGGTGATCATGGCCGAGACCACCGGCAACTGCCTGGCGATCGGCAAGCTCACCGGTAAACCCACCACCCAGTGCACCCTGGGCGATGCGTTTCGCGCCGACGGCCTGTCCACCATGCTCGGCGGCCTGTTCAACAGTTTTCCCTACAACGCCTTCACCCAGAACACCGGGCTGATTGCACTTTCCAACGTACGCAGCCGCTTCGTGGTGGCGGCTGCGGGGGCGATCATGGTGCTCATGGGCTTGTTTCCCAAGCTCGGGGCGTTGATTGCCGCGGTGCCGACACCGGTGCTCGGCGGCTGCGCCATCGTCATGTTCGGCATGACCACCGTGGCCGGGATCCAGGAGCTGTCGCGGGTGACTTTCGAAGGCACCCGCAACGGCATCATCGTCGCGGTGTCGGTGAGTGTCGGGGTCTTGCCGATGTCCTATCCGGCATTGTTCGAGCATGCCGGCGGGGCGCTGAAGCTGGTGCTCGAAAGCGGCATCTTCCTCGGCGCGATCACCGCCATCGTGCTCAATGTTCTGCTCAACCCCCAAGCCCGGGGCCCGCTTGCGGCTGCCGCGGAACTCAACGACTGAAAACTTTTATCTGCGGCCCTGATCGGGGGCGGGATTGTTGTGCAAACCCATAAGGAGGTCGACATGACCCGTTTCACTTCCCTTGTACCTGCCGGTGTCACCGAACTGGACTTGCAACTGCTGCGCCAGAGCATCGAACTGGCCGAAGCGGCCAAGGCCCGGGGCCGCCACCCGTTCGCCGCACTGGTGGCCGACCGTGATGGCCAGATCATCGCCAGCGCCGGCAACAACTCGATGCCTCCGGAAGGCGATCCCACCCAGCATGCCGAGCTTTCTGCGGCGGCCATGGCGGCCCAGGTCCTCAGCCCCGAGGCCCTGGGCCAATGCACCCTCTACACCAGTGCCGAACCCTGCTGCATGTGTTCCGGAGCGATCTACTGGACCGGCATTGGCCGGGTGGTCTATGCGCTATCGGAACATGCCTTGCTGGGCCTGACCGGTGATCACCCGGAGAACCCGACCTTTTCCCTGCCGTGCCGCGAAGTGTTCGCTCGTGGTCAACGGCAGATCCCGGTTTTCGGCCCGATGCTCGAAGAGGAGGCGGCCAAGGCCCATGTGGGGTTCTGGCAGTGAGCGGGGGGATTTCCATCCACGTGGTGGACGTAGCCAGTGGCAAAGTGGCCGAAGGCATGCGGGTGCAGGTACGTCGTCTGGGCGGGGAGGTGCTCTGTGCAGGACGCATCGCCGGCAATGGCTTGCTGACCGAGTTGAGCGGGTTGCTGGCGAGCTTCAGCCAGGACGTCTACGAGGTAGAGCTGGAAGTGGCGGCATTCTATCGAGAGCAGGGGCAGGCTACGGTGCAGGTGCCCTTTCTCGATGTGCTGGTGTACCGCTTTGGCCTGGATGATCCGCACCAGCATTACCACCTGCCGTTCAAGCTCACCGCCTGGGGCGTTTCCTGTTTCCGTGGCGGTGCCTGACCTGGCTCTGTAGGCGTGGGATTGTTGGCGAAGACGTGAGAGCGTCTTCGCAGACAAAACCGCTCCTGCAAGAGCTGGGTTATTGCTGGGCAATCGACTCGATGAACTCCGACCGTTCGTCGCTCATCCGTGCCAGGCAATCATGGGTGGCGATGGTGTAGGCCTTGCTGCCGGGCTTGGCCGGGAAGGACTCCACCGCGCAGTCGGCGTCACGTTGCTTCTGCCACAACTGCTGGGCGTTCTTGACCTTGGCGGTGATGTCACTCAACTGCGCCTTGTCGTTGCCATACAGAGTGCCCAGGCGCTCCAGCAGGCTCTGCACGTTGTCGCTCAGCAACTGTTCGGCGGTGGTCTTGTTGAAGGTTGCACACTCCAGGGTCTGCACGTCGTTCTCGACCGCATCGCAGGGGGAGCTGTCGGCCTGTTCGGCGGCTTGTACGCCAGCCGTCAGCAGTAGCAAGGCCAGGAAGATCGGTTTCATTGCGGCGCCGCCCTCAATCCAGTGAAGCATCCAGTAAAGCGGCGAATTCTGGCGTAAGCCTCGGGTTCTGAACAGAGGCCCCGGTTGCCCTTCATCGGGCCCTTTGTCGTCGCTTGACGCTTTCGGCAAACCCCCTGTCGTTTTTGCACCGAGGCGCCCTGGCCCTCAGGCATATGCTGGCCCCAAAGCGCCGGCAGACGATTCGGCGCATGAATCGCCAATAAGGGGACAGCCTGATGAGCCCAGCCGAATTACACGCCGACAGCATCGTTATCGACGGGCTGATCATTGCCAAGTGGAACCGCGAGCTGTTCGAGGACATGCGCAAGGGCGGCCTGACCGCTGCCAACTGCACCGTGTCGGTGTGGGAAGGGTTTCAGGCCACGGTCAACAACATTGCCACCAGCCAGAAACTGATCCGTGAAAACAGCGACCTGGTGATGCCGGTGCGGACCACCGCCGACATTCGCAAGGCCAAGGAAGTGGGCAAGACCGGCATCCTCTTCGGCTTCCAGAATGCCCACGCCTTCGAGGACCAGATCGGCTATGTCGAGGTCTTCAAGCAGCTGGGCGTAGGCATCGTACAGATGTGCTACAACACCCAGAATCTGGTGGGCACCGGCTGCTACGAGCGCGATGGCGGCCTGTCGGGGTTCGGTCGCGAGATCGTCGCCGAGATGAACCGCGTCGGGGTGATGTGCGACCTGTCCCATGTCGGTTCAAAAACCTCGGAAGAGGTGATCCTCGAATCGAAGAAGCCGGTCTGCTATTCCCACTGCCTGCCTTCGGGCCTCAAGGAACACCCACGTAACAAGTCCGATGCCGAGCTGAAGTTCATCGCCGACCACGGCGGTTTCGTCGGCGTGACCATGTTCGCGCCGTTCCTGGCCAAAGGCATCGACTCGACCATCGACGACTACGCCGAAGCCATCGAATACACCATGAATATCGTGGGTGAGGACTCCATCGGCATCGGTACCGACTTCACTCAGGGTCATGGCCAGGACTTCTTCGAATACCTGACCCACGACAAGGGCTACGCCCGGCGCCTGACCAGCTTCGGCAAGATCATCAACCCTTTGGGGATCCGCACCGTCGGCGAGTTCCCCAACCTCACCGAGACCCTGCTCAAGCGCGGCCACCCCGAGCGTGTGGTGCGCAAGATCATGGGCGAGAACTGGGTCAATGTCCTGAAGGATGTCTGGGGCGAATAAGCCTGCTTATCACACCTTATCCGATACCCCCTGCCGTCCTCGCAGGGGCACTCAACGTGTTTTCCGGAGTTAAGTTTCCATGGCCAAGATCGCCCCGCAATTGCCTATCGAAGTCGACAGCGAAACCGGTGTCTGGACCTCCGACGCCTTGCCGATGCTCTATGTGCCACGGCACTTTTTCGTCAACAACCACATGGGCATCGAGGAAGTACTGGGCGCTGAGGCTTATGCCGAGATCCTCTACAAGGCCGGCTACAAGTCCGCCTGGCACTGGTGCGAGAAGGAAGCCGAATGCCACGGCCTGGAAGGCGTGGCGGTGTTCGAACACTACATGAAGCGCCTGTCCCAGCGTGGCTGGGGCCTGTTCAAGATCCAGGACATCGACCTGGATAAAGGCACCGCCAGCGTCAAGCTCGAGCACTCGGCGTTCGTCTACGTGTACGGCAAGGTCGGGCGCAAGGTCGACTACATGTTCACCGGCTGGTTCGCCGGCGCCATGGACCAGATCCTGGGCGCCCGTGGCAGCAAGGTCCGCACCGTGGCAGAGCAGGTTTACGGTGGTTCCGAAGAAGGCCACGACGATGGCCTGTTCGTCGTCAAACCGTTGTAAGCGGAGTTAAGAAAAATGGCTTTCGAAGCGATGTTCCAGCCGATCCAGATCGGCAAACTGACCATCCGCAACCGTGTGCTCAGTACCGCGCACGCCGAGGTCTACGCCACCGACGGCGGCATGACGACTGAACGGTATGTGAAGTACTACGAAGAAAAGGCCAAGGGCGGCATCGGCCTGGCGATCTGCGGCGGCTCCTCGGTGGTGGCCATCGACAGCCCCCAGGAATGGTGGAGCTCGGTGAACCTGTCCACCGACCGCATCATCCCGCACTTCCAGAACCTGGCCGACGCCATGCACAAGCATGGCGCCAAGATCATGATCCAGATTACCCACATGGGCCGGCGCTCGCGCTGGGACGGTTTCAACTGGCCGACCCTGATGTCGCCGTCGGGTGTGCGCGAGCCAGTGCACCGCGCCACCTGCAAGACCATCGAGCCGGAAGAGATCTGGCGAGTGATCGGCAACTACGCCCAGGCTGCGCGCCGGGCCAAGGCCGGTGGCCTGGACGGGGTGGAACTGTCGGCGGTGCACCAGCACATGATCGACCAGTTCTGGAGCCCGCGGGTCAACAAGCGCACCGACGAATGGGGCGGCACCTTCGAGAAGCGCATGCGTTTCGGCCTGGAAGTGCTCAAGGCGGTGCGTGCCGAAGTGGGTGACGATTTCTGCGTGGGCATGCGCCTGTGCGGCGACGAATTTCACCCGGACGGCCTGTCCCACGAGGACATGAAGCAGATCGCCAAGTACTACGACGACACCGGCATGCTGGACTTCATCGGTGTGGTGGGCTCGGGTTGCGACACCCACAACACCCTGGCCAACGTGATCCCCAACATGAGCTTCCCGCCGGAGCCGTTCCTGCACCTGGCGGCGGGCATCAAGGAAGTGGTCAAGGTCCCGGTGCTGCACGCGCAGAACATCAAGGACCCGAACCAGGCCACGCGGATTCTCGAAGGCGGTTACGTCGACATGGTCGGCATGACCCGTGCGCACATGGCCGACCCGCACCTGATCGCCAAGATCAAGATGGGCCAGATCGACCAGATCAAGCAGTGCGTCGGCGCCAACTACTGCATCGACCGCCAGTACCAGGGCCTGGACGTGCTGTGCATCCAGAACGCCGCCACTTCCCGTGAGTACATGGGGGTGCCGCACATCATCGAGAAAACCACCGGCAGCAAGCGCAAGGTGGTGGTGGTCGGTGCCGGCCCTGCCGGCATGGAAGCCGCCCGCGTAGCCGCCGAACGTGGCCACGAGGTGACCCTGTTCGAGAAAAAAGAAGCCATTGGCGGGCAGATCACCACGGCTTCCAAAGCCCCGCAACGGGACCAGATTGCCGGTATCACCCGCTGGTACCAGCTGGAGCTGGCGCGGCTGAAAGTCGACCTGCGCCTGGGCACCGCAGCGGACACCGCGACCATTCTCGATCTGCGCCCCGACGTGGTGGTGCTGGCGGTGGGCGGTCATCCGTTCATCGAGCAGAACGAACACTGGGGCGCCGCCGAAGGCTTGGTGGTCAGCAGTTGGGACATCCTCGACGGCAAGGTCGCGCCGGGCAAGAACGTGCTGGTCTACGACACCATCTGTGAGTTCCCCGGCATGTCGGTCGCCGACTTTATCGCCGACAAGGGTTCGCAAGTCGAGATCGTCACCGACGACATCAAGCCGGGCATCGCTGTAGGTGGTACGTCGTTCCCCACCTACTACCGCAGCCTGTATCCGAAGGAAGTGATCATGACCGGGGACCTGACCCTGGAGAAGGTCTACCGCGAAGGCGACAAGCTGGTGGCGGTGCTGGAGAACGAATACACCGGCGCCCGGGAAGAGCGGGTGGTGGACCAGGTGGTGGTGGAGAACGGCGTGCGTCCTGACGAGGAACTCTATTACGGGCTCAAGGAAGGTTCGCGCAACAAGGGCCAGATGGACATCGAGGCGTTGTTCGCGATCAAGCCGCAGCCGTGCCTGAGCGAGGCCGGGGAGGGCTACCTGTTGTTCCGCATCGGCGACTGCGTGTCCCAGCGCAACACCCATGCCGCGATCTATGACGCACTGCGCCTGTGCAAGGATTTCTAAGCCACTTCCTGTAGGAGCCGGCTTGCCGGCGATCGGCACTGGCGAGATACCGCGTCCTGCCTGATCGCTGGCAAGCCAGCTCCTACAAGGCCCCAGGTCTTTGGGAGCTCCACCATGTTGAACACCCTTCTTCCCATTCTGTTGTTCGCCGCCGTCGGCCTTGCGGTCCTCGGCGCGCTGCGACGCGTGGCCATGTGGCGCCGCGGACGAGCCTCCAAGGTCGACCTGATCGGCGGCCTGCTGGCCATGCCCAAGCGCTACATGGTGGACCTGCACCATGTGGTGGCCCGGGACAAGTACATGGCCAACACCCACGTGGCCACGGCGGGCGGTTTCGTCCTGGCCGCGGTGCTGGCGATCCTGGTGCACGGCTTCGGCCTGCATAACCGCATCCTCGGCTACGCCCTGCTGCTGGCCACCACGCTGATGTTCGTCGGCGCGCTGTTCGTCGCCCTGCGTCGGCGCAATCCTCCTGCGCGGCTCTCGAAAGGCCCGTGGATGCGCCTGCCGAAAAGCTTGCTGGCGTTCTCCGTGAGCTTCTTCCTGGTGACCTTGCCGGTGGCCGGGATCCTTCCGGAAAACTTCGGTGGCTGGCTGCTGGCGACGATCCTTGCGGTCGGTGTGCTGTGGGGTGTGTCCGAGTTGTTCTTCGGCATGACTTGGGGCGGGCCGATGAAGCACGCCTTCGCTGGCGCCTTGCACCTGGCCTGGCACCGCCGTGCCGAACGTTTTGGTGGTGGCCGTTCCACCGGCCTCAAACCCCTGGACCTGGAAGACCCGAGCGCGCCCCTGGGGGTGGAAAAGCCCAAGGACTTCACTTGGAACCAGCTGCTGGGCTTTGATGCTTGCGTGCAGTGCGGCAAGTGCGAAGCCGTGTGCCCGGCGTTTGCCGCCGGGCAACCGTTGAACCCGAAAAAGCTGATTCAGGACATGGTGGTTGGCCTGGCCGGCGGCACCGACGCGCAGTTCGCCGGCAGCCCTTACCCATCCCTTGACGGCGGGGGCAAGGCCATCGGCGAACACGGCGGCAACCCGCACCAGCCTATCGTCAATGGCCTGGTGGATGCCGAGACCCTGTGGTCCTGCACCACCTGCCGTGCGTGTGTCGAGGAGTGCCCGATGATGATCGAGCACGTCGATGCCATCGTCGACATGCGCCGTTACCTGACCCTGGAAAAAGGCGCCACGCCGAACAAGGGCGCGGAAGTCCTGGAGAACCTGATTGCCACCGACAACCCCGGCGGTTTCAACCCGGGCGGGCGGATGAACTGGGCGGCGGACCTGAACCTGTCCCTGCTCAGCGAGAAGCAAACCACCGACGTGCTGTTCTGGGTCGGCGACGGCGCCTTCGACATGCGCAACCAGCGCACCTTGCGGGCCATGGTCAAAGTGCTCAAGGCGGCCAAGGTCGACTTCGCCGTACTCGGCCTGGAAGAACGCGACAGTGGCGATGTGGCTCGGCGGCTGGGTGACGAAGCAACCTTCCAACTGTTGGCCAAGCGCAATATCCAGACCCTGGCCAAGTACAGTTTCAAGCGCATCGTCACCTGCGATCCCCACAGCTTCCACGTCCTGAAAAACGAATACGGCGCCTTCGACGGCAACTATCAGGTACAGCACCACAGCACCTACCTGGCTGAACTGATCGGCGCCGGCGCGCTGAATCTTGGCCAGCACAAGGGCAGCAGCGTGACCTATCACGACCCGTGCTACCTCGGCCGCTACAACGGTGAATACGAGGCTCCTCGAGACGTACTGCGAGCCTTGGGTATCGAGATCAAGGAAATGCAGCGCTCGGGCTTTCGCTCCCGTTGCTGCGGCGGTGGCGGCGGGGCACCGATCACCGACATCCCGGGCAAGCAGCGGATTCCCGACATGCGCATGGAAGACATCCGCGAGACCGGCGCCGAGCTGGTGGCCGTGGGTTGTCCTCAGTGCACGGCGATGCTCGAAGGGGTCGTGGAGCCGCGGCCGATGATCAAGGACATCGCTGAACTGGTGGCCGACGCGCTGCTCGAAGACGCAACGCCGGACAAAGCGCCAGCGTCGGTGAAACCTGAACCTGCGGAGGTGCACTGATGAGCGAAATTATCCGCCGCGATCCTCGCGCCGAATGGATCGCCCGTAACCGCCTGCACCCGTTGCATGCCGCCATGCAGCCGGCGCAACACAGCTGGATGGGCCCCAATGGCCTGATCCGCAAGAATCCCCATGGCGTCGGTTTCATCGGTCCCAACGGCCTCAAGCGCATCGACCGCAGTGGCGCCCAGCAGGGCGGCAGCGCCAAGCGCACGGCGGCGGCCGAGGTGCAATTGCCGCTGCATCAAGTGGCGCAGCCGGCGTTCTACATCAGCGTGGTGCCGGACATGGTCGGCGGTCGCCTGAGTAGCCACGACCGCGACCTGCTGGGCCTGGCCCACCAGTTGGCGGGCGAGGACGGTGCGGTACTGGCGGTGGTGTTTGGCGAACACAAGGAATCGGCCTTTGCCACGGCTGGCGTCGATCGCTTGCTGGTGCTGCAAGGTGTGGAGTTCGACGGTTATGCACCGGAACAACGGGTGCAGGGCCTGCGGGCTGTGGATAACCAGTTCAGCCCACGCCACTGGCTGCTGCCTGACAGCCGCACCGGTGGTGGCGAACTGGGCCGGCGCTTTGCCGCGGCCCTGGGCGAACGCCCGGCGACGCGGGTCTGGCAGGTCAAGGACGGGCAGTGCATTGGCCGTGCCGGTGCCGGTTTGCAGGACCTGGCGCGGCCGGTGGCACGCTTGATCCTGGCCGCCGCTGAATGCGCCGAGCCGGTCAGCGACACCCGCCATGAAGCCTTGTCGGTGGAGTTATCCACAAGCATGGCGCGTAGCCTGGCGCGGATCGAGGATTTGGGTGCGGTGGCGGTGGACCCTGCGGCAATTCCCATGGCCGAGGCGGAGTTCATCTTTTCCGGGGGCAACGGGGTCAAGGACTGGCCACTGTTTCACCAGGCCGCCGTGGCCTTGGGCGCGACTGAAGGTGCCTCGCGAGTGGCGGTGGATGATGGCTTCATGGCCCGTGACCGGCAAGTGGGGGCTAGCGGTATCTGGGTCACTGCGCGGGTCTATGTGGCCGTGGGGATTTCCGGGGCGATCCAGCACCTGCAGGGCATTGGTGCCTGCGACAAGGTGGTGGCGATCAACCTCGATCCGGGTTGCGACATGATCAAACGGGCCGACCTGTCGGTGATTGGCGACAGCGCCGAGATTCTCAAGGCCTTGATCGCGGCGGTAGCGGCTTACCGTGACGGCGCCAAGCGCGATGCGGCTTAAGGAACACGTGTTATGAACAGCAATGTGATCAGCCTGGTATCGATTGGTGCACACCCCACTTCCGGCCGCCCGCGACGGGCCGAGCAGGATGCCCGGGCCGTGGAACTGGGCCTGCAACTGGCCGGTGAACAGCTGCAGGTGCTGCATGCCGGCGACGTCGCCGAACCGGCCTTGCGCGCCTACCTGGGCATGGGCCTGGAACAGTTGCACGTGCTCGAGCAACCGGCGGGCGCCGATGCGCTGCCGGCCTTGACCCAGTACCTGCGGCAGGCCGGCGCCCAAGTGGTGCTCACTGGCAGTCAGGCGGAAACCGGCGAAGGTTCGGGCATGCTGCCGTTCCTGCTGGCGGAGAACCTGGGCTGGCCATTGGTGGTGGGGCTGGCACAAGTGGAGTCCCTGGCCGATGGCGTGGCCCTGGTCCTGCAGGCCTTGCCCCGGGGGCAACGGCGTCGGCTGAAGGTGCGCCTGCCGTTCCTCGCCACTGTGGATAACGCCGCGCCCAAGCCGCGCCAAAGTGCCTATGGCCCGGCACGTCGCGGGGAGTTGCAGGCAGACCAGGTCGTGGTGGTGGAAGACGAGTTATTCACAGCCAGCAGCCTGCAACCGGCCAAGCCCCGGCCCAAGCGCCTGAAAGTGATCAAGGCCAAGAGCGGTGCGGATCGCATGAAGGCCGCCACCGCCAAGGCCAGCGGCGGCACCGGCCAGGTACTCAAGGGCGTCAGCCCGGAAGCCGGCGCCGAAGCCATTCTCAAATTGCTCATCGAAGAAGGCGTCGTTCGCTGAACTCAGGTTCATGCAAAGACCTCGAGCCGCGCACCCAGCGTAGGAGCCGGCTTGCCGGCGAAGGGGACGCCAAGGTTTTGCACCGCTCGGCGGCGCTGTTCGCTGGCAAGCCAGCTCCTACAAGGGAAATCGCGCTTGCACCCAGCGTAGGAGCCGGCTTGCCGGCGAAGGGGCCGCCAAGGTTTTGCACCGCTCGGCGGCGCTGTTCGCTGGCAAGCCAGCTCCTACAAGGGAAATCGCGCTTGCACCCAGCGTAGGAGCCGGCTTGCCGGCGAAGGGGCCGCCAAGGTTTTGCACAGCTCGGTAGCGCTGTTCGCTGGCAAGCCAGCTCCTACAAGGGAAATCGCGCTTGCACCCAGCGTAGGAGCCGGCTTGCCGGCGAAGGGGCCGCCAAGGTTTTGCACAGCTCGGTAGCGCTGTTCGCTGGCAAGCCCGCTTTCGCAAGAGTAGCGCTGGGGTTACTCACAATCCCTGTGTGCGTACCTGTGGATAAGGTGTTCGCGCCTTGCTCAAGCCCATGTGGAACAAGCCCTGCAGCCATCTGTACGAAATTTGAACAGCCTAAGCTGGCGATTTTTATGGCTTTTTTTCCAGGGTAGAGAAATATCCGAAAGGACTTTTGCACAACACTTGCCCCCAAAGTCTGTTGGTGCTTCTGTGGATAAGATGTTCGCTTAGCGCTGCAGGCCTTGCAGATCGGGTGTTTCATAGGGTTGATCAAAAAACACTCAAACACCCTCTTTTCTGTCGATAATCCAGGTAAAGCCCCGACGATTCGTGGCTTTCAGGGGTTTTCCACAGTGCTTGCCGTTCTCGGCTGCAGTTGCCCCCAAAGTCTGTTGGCCGTTCTGTGGATAAGGTGTTCGCCTTCCGCTGGGCGCCTTTAAAGACGTGGCTTGCAGATGATTGTTCAAATATTGATCAAGTGCGGCGAAAACTGCTGTTTTCCTATAAGTCACGGATTTTCTTGGGGTTGTCCGATGAAATATCCCTAAGCGTCGGGCACTTGCCCACAGTTGCTGTGGGTCAAGCTGTGGATAACATGTTTGCTGAAGGCTGCATCCCTTGTAATCCATAGCGTGTGCGGCAATAGATCAAATTTCATACAGTTCTAATGGCTTTCTTGACAGCGCCAAGTGGCCTGTCTTCACTGACTCCACAAGGACTTAGCAGTTACTTATCCACATCCGGATCAGGGGGCGCAGGCAATGGACTGTCGTGTATCGCAGGTTTCCCCGGCTTGGACTTCCCTTCCTAGACGCACCCGTCGTCGTACCACCAACCAGCGCGCACGCTCATAACCCTATCGGCGGATTGTTGGCTGCACCCTCACCATTGACTCCACCTCCTATGTTTCTGGCGCACAGGCTTGCCTGTTCGGCTGCCTGGCGCCTGATCGGCTTTACCCATTAGAGGCAACCCCAGAGTTGCCCCGCCTGCCTGAGAGGAACCCCGTCATGACTCGGATCGCGACCCCCATCAGCGAGATCCAGGAACACTACGACGTTATCGTTATTGGCTCGGGTTATGGCGGTGGTATCGCTGCCTCCCGCTTGTCCCGTGCCGGGCGGCGGGTGTGCCTGCTGGAACGGGGGCGGGAGATGCAGCCCGGCGAGTACCCCAACACCCTGGCGACTGCCACCGAGGAGTTGCAGGTGCATGACCCCGAGGGCCACATCGGCTCACGCACCGGGCTCTTCGACCTGCACGTCAATGCCCAGCAGAACGTAGTGGTCGGCTGCGGCCTGGGAGGCACCTCGCTGATCAATGCCAACGTCGCCCTGGAACCCGAACCCGGGGTGTTCGACGATCCGCGTTGGCCGCAAGCGGTACGTGAACACCGTGACACCCTGCTCAAGGAGGGTTATGCCCGGGCCCGGGAAATGCTCAAGCCCACGCCTTATCCCGATTCAGCGCCGACCTTGGCCAAGCTCCAGGCCCACCGCAAGTCTGCGGAGTTTCTCCAGCAGGGCGCGCACTTCTACAAGCCACCGATCAACGTGAACTTCGCCAAACTGGCGAACAACCTCAACCATGTCGGGGTCGAGCAACTGCCCTGCAACCAATGCGGTGACTGCGTCTCGGGTTGTAACAACAAGGCCAAGAACACCACCCTGATGAACTACCTGCCGGACGCCAGCAATCATGGGGCAGAAATTTTCTGCCAGGCCGAGGTGCGTTACCTGGAGCGCGACGGCGACGGCTGGATCGTGCACTTCCAGTACCTGGACAGCGGCCGCGAAAAGTTCTCGGCGCCGACCCTGTTCGTCAAGGCCGATATCGTCGTGTTGTCCGCCGGCACCCTGGGCTCTACCGAAATCCTCCTGCGTTCCCGGGCCAAGGGCCTGGCCACTTCGGCGCAGTTGGGCGAGCACATGAGTGGCAATGGCGACATCCTCGGCTTTGGCCACAACTGTGAGCAGACCATCAACGGCATTGGCTTTGGCACTCACTCGGCCAGCGAGTTGGAGCCTGTGGGGCCGTGTATCACCTCGATTATCGACATGCGCACCGAAGGCGACTGGCGCAGTCGCATGGTCATCGAGGAAGGCTCGATTCCCGGTGCACTGGGGCGGGCCATGGTACCGAGCATGGCGTTGTTCGCCGGCACCCTGGGCAAGGCCACTGACGATAGCTTCGGCGCCAAGCTGGGGTACAAGGAGCGCGAGGCCGAAAGCTTTCTGCGCGGGCCGTATCACGGCGCGCTGCACAACATGCAGACCTACCTGATCATGAGTCATGACAATGGCCGCGGGCGCATGGTGCTCGACGCTCAGGATCAACTGCGCATCGACTGGCCGGGCGTCGGCGAACAGCCCAACGTGATCCTCGGCAACGAGCGCCTGTACCAGAGCACCAAGGCCCTGGGCGGAATCTGGGTGGAGAACCCGATCTGGACCCAACTGCTCAAGCACAGCATTGTCTCGGTGCATCCGCTGGGCGGCTGCGTGATGGGCGAGGACGCTGGACAGGGCGTGGTCAATCACAAGGGACAGGTGTTCAGCGCCAGCAGCGGCAGCGAGGTTTATCCCGGGTTGTACGTGGCCGACGGCGCAGTGATTCCTACCTCGCTGGCGGTCAACCCGCTGCTGACCATTTCCGCGGTGAGCGAGCGCAACATGCGCCTGCTGGCAGAGGATCGCGGCTGGCAGATCGACTATCGACTGCCATCGGCCCCCAGCAAGGCGGTGCCGGCGCCGACCCTGGGCGTGCAGTTCACTGAAACCATGAAGGGCTATTTCTCCAGCGCCTTCACTCAGCCCCAGGGCACCGACCTCAATCTGTACCAGGAAGCGGCCAAGCGTGGCGAAACGGAAAACTCGCCGATCGAATTCACCCTGACCATCACCGCCGATGACCTCAACCGCATGATCAAGGAGCCGGAGCACGCCGCGACCCTGGTGGGCACCCTCAACGCTCCGGGATTATCGGCGCAGCCGTTGGTGGCCAGCCATGGTGTGTTCAATCTGTTCGAGGAGTATCAGCAGCAGGTTGGCGTGCGCCACATGAACTACGACATGCGCCTGACTGCCGAAGACGGCAACGACTATTACTTCAGCGCCTTCAAGACCGTGCCCGAAGACCACGGCGTGCTGAACATCTGGCCCGACACCAGCACCCTCTACGTGACCCTTTACCGGGGGACGGACAAGAACGGTCCCGTGTTGGGGTCCGGGGTGATGCACATCCTGCCGGCGGACTTCGCCAAGCAGATGACCACCATGAAAGTGCTCAATGCACGCAACGAGCGTGAGCGCATCGAAGGCCTGGCGCGCTTCGGCAAGTTCTTCGCCGGGATCCTCTGGGAGAGCTACGGCGGGGTGTTCGCCGGGGACATCTACTTCAACCCCGACGCGCCACCGCGGATCAGGCGGCCCCTGGATGCGCCGGTGCCGACCGTGCATTTCTTCGAAACCGAAGACCAGGTGCAACTGCGCCTGACCCGCTACCAAGCCGGCAGCAAAGGCCCGGTGATGCTGGTCCATGGTTTGGGCGTGGGGTCCAACATCTTTTCCACCGATACCATCCAGAGCAACCTGCTGGAGTACCTGTGCAAGCACGACTATGACGTCTGGCTCCTGGATTTCCGGGTCAGCATCCTGCTGCCGGCGAGCAAGCAGGAGTGCAATGGCGACCAGATTGCCGCCTATGACTTCAAGGCCGCCATCAGCCAGGTCAAGCAAGCCACTGGGGCGCGGGATGTGCAATGCGTGGTGCATTGCTATGGCGCCACCACCTTCTTCATGTCGCTGCTGGCGGGCCTGCAGGACGTGCGTTCGGTAGTCTGCTCGCAGATCGCCGCCGACACCGTGGTCGCCACTGCAACCGGGATCAAGGCCGGGTTGCATCTGCCCGGCGTGCTCGATGCCATTGGCATCAAGTCGTTGACGGCCTATGCCGACAGTAAGGAGAGCTGGTTCAACAAGCTCTACGACAAGGCCCTCAATGGTTACGCGCGGATCGAGGCCCAGGGTTACTGCACCAACCCAGTGTGTCACCGCGTGACCTTCATGTACGCCTCGCTGTACCGCCACGACACCCTCAACCAGACCCTGCACGACAACCTGCACGAGCTGTTCGGCGAGTCGAACATCCAGACCCTGGAGCACCTGGCACTGATCTGCCGCAAGGGCCACCTGGTGGATTTCAAGGGGCGCGACGTCTACATGCCGCATTTCGACCGGCTGAAGTTGCCGATCTGCTTTATCAGCGGCGCCGACAACCAGTGCTACTTGCCGCAAAGCACCCAGAAGACCTATGAGCGCCTGTGCCAGCTGCATGGCCCGGAACTGTTCAGCCGCCATGTGGTGCCGGGTTATGGGCATATCGACTGCATCTTCGGCAAGGACGCGGTGGTCGACGTGTACCCGCTGATCCTCGCGCACCTGGAGAAGACCGCCCAGGGCTGACGGCTGCTGGAGCGAACGTCGCGGCGCACAGGGATGCTTAGGGAAGGCTGACATGAATACTTATATTCGTTGGTTCCAACGCTTTATCTGGCTGGGCATTGCCATGAACATGGTGTTTGCCCTGCCAGCGTTGTTTGCCCCGGCACTGCTGACCGCGGTGGTCGGCCTGCCACCGGTGCTTTCCAATCCCTGGCTGGAAAACGCCGGGATGTTGCTGGTGGGCATCAGCCTGTTCTACATGCCTTCGGGGTTCAACGCGCCGCGATTCGTGGTGCATTCCTGGCTGTGCGTGTTGTCCCGGTTGATCGCCGTGGCGTTCTGGATCTACCTGATCGACACCAGCAATCAATCCCAGGTGTTTGTGCCCATGCTGATGGGCGACCTGAGCATGTTGCTGATCCTGGGCATCCTGCTGTACCTGGGTTGCGATCCGGCCAATCGGCCCTGGGCCTTGCTCAGTGCCGGCCTGCACGCCTGGTGCGAGTGCTGGGCGGCGTGTTGGCGCCGGCACAGCTTTCGCGTGGGGGCGCTGCTGGTCCTCCTGGTGCTGGGCTTTGTCGGATACGAGACCTGGGTCAACATGCTCCGTGAAGTGCCGCAGCCGGTGGAAGCTTCCGATGAGGATCACTTCAAGTACGCGGCCATCGGCCTTGGCATCGAGGCGCGCATCCCTTACTACCTGTTCGCCGTGTTGCCGCAGATGTGCCCGGAAAAACTCCCCCGTCCCGGCGGCTATGAGGTCTTTGGCTTTCTCTACGAGAATGGCAGGGACCTGCCCGTGGGCATGGCCAAGCGGCAATTGGGCTATCCCACCGTGGAGCCCAACTGCGCCCTGTGCCACACCGGTGCCTACCGAGCCAGTGCCAATGACGTGTCGCAGATCGTGCCCACCGCGCCGGCCAATCTCATGCAACTCCAGGCGTTCCAGTGGTTCGCCTACGATTGCGCCAGCGATCCGAAATTCACCGTGGATGCGGTGATGAATGCGATCAACGCCAAGTTCCAGCTGGGCTTTATCGAGCGCCTGTACAACCGTTACCTGATCATCCCCATGGCCAAGAGCGCATTGCTCAAGCAGAAGCAGGACTATGCCTGGCAGAAGCTGCGGCCGCAGCAAGGGCCGGGGCGCACCGACACCTTCAATCCGACCAAGATGGTGGTGTTCGGTTTCCCCGACGACTCCACCATCGGCACCGTGGACTTGCCGCAGATCTGGAACCAGAAGCCCCGGGAGTCGATGTACCTGCACTGGGATGGCAACAACAACCAGATCCGCGAGCGTAACTACGCGGCGGCGATGGCGGTGGGGGCGACACCGGAGTCGGTGCTGCCGCAGAGTTTCAACCGGGTCACCCAATGGTTGCTGGGGCACCAGCCGCCGGCCTGGCCGTTCCCCATCGATCAGGCCAAGGCTGCACAAGGCAAGCCACTGTGGGAGGCCAATTGCGCCGGTTGCCATGATTTCGGCAAGGCCGACACCGGTCAGGTCACCACCCATATCCAGGAACTGGGCACTGACTCCCATCGCCTGGATTCCTTCACCACCGGGCTGGTACAGGCTTTCCACGGCTTCAAGAAACCGCCGTTCGACTTCAGCGCCTATCGCAAGACCCAGAGCTACAGCAATACCCCCACCGACGGTGTCTGGCTGCGGGCCCCTTACCTGCACAACGGCTCGGTACCGAGCCTCTGGGACTTGTTGCAGGTACCGGAACTGCGACCCCAGGTGTTCTTCACCGGCTCGGACGTCTATGACCCGCAAAAGGTCGGCTTCATCACCAGCGGTCCGACGCTGCAGGGGCCGGGCTACTTCAAGTACGACACCCACCTGGAAGGCAACAGCAACAGCGGCCATCGGTATGGCACGCAACTGTCCGACCAGCAGAAATGGCAGTTGATCGAATACATGAAAACCCTGTGACGCCCGTAGGACGTCAGCGCCAATGGACCATCAAGAGGGATGCCAATATGTCATTAGTAAGCGATGTGGAGCATGAGTTCGACCAGGTCAAGGCCCGGGTCGACGGCCTGTTCGCCAGGCTTGACCTGGCCTGGAAAAAGCTCCGCAACCAGCTCCAGCCCAAAGAGCTGGAGGCCATTGTCAGCCTGCTGCAACGGGCCCACGACCAGGCGCAATACGCGATCATCCATGGCGACCTGCCCCCCGGCCAGCCCCCGGTACCCTGGGAGCTGGCCCACGGTCTGTCGGTGCTGCACCTGGGCAACGCCTCACCGTTGCCGCAGAGCGTGGCCGAGTTGCAGACCCAGGTGATGAAGGACGGCACCCTGCTGGGCTGTCGCCAATGGGAGTTGCTGGACCTGCGCTGGAGCGAAGCCCTGCTCAAGTGGATCGAGAACCTGCGCGATCACGCCCCGTTCGGCAGCACTCCGGCGCTGATCGAGATGGCTGACGACGTGCTGCTGGACATGGCCGGGGACTGGGGCACCGGGTACTTCGATAGCCAATCGGCGGCGCAGCGGGTGGCGAACCTGATCACCCAGGACCGGCCGGACTTCACCATCCACCTGGGAGATGTGTATTACGCCGGGACCGGCACCGAGGAAAAAGCCGACCTCACGGGCTGGCCCCAGGGCACCCAGGGCTCATTCAGCCTCAACTCCAATCACGAAATGTACAGCGGCGCCCATGGCTACTTCGCCGAGATCGCAGAGTTGTTTCCCAAGCAGCAAGGCACGAGCTATTTCGCCCTGTTCAATAGCCACTGGCTGATCATCGGCCTGGACAGCGCCTATGCCTCTGATGCGATGAACCTCTACATGGATGGCAACCTGGGCCCGGCGCAGCAGCAATGGCTCAAGGACCTGGTCGCCAGCAAGGGGCAGGGGCGCAAGATCATGCTGCTCAGTCATCATCAGGGGCTGGATATCAGCGGGCAGCAGCAGACGGTGCTGTACGGGCAAGTATTGGCGGCCCTGGGGCGTGCACCGGATTACTGGTATTGGGGGCACCTGCACAATGCCATCTGCTATGCGCCCATCGGCGGCATGTACGGGCGCTGCATCGGCCATGGGGCGATTCCCTACGGCCCCACTCGCGAATTGCAAGGCAACCCCCTGGTGCAATGGTCGGAAGTGCTGTCGGCGGATGACCCGAACTACCCCCTGCGGGTGCGCAATGGCTACTTGAAGGCGAAGCTGCAGGGCGCAACGATCACCGAAACGTTTGTTGGCGAGAACGGAGTGGTGAGTTGGACGCGTTGATCGGACTGGCGAGAACCGCGTCCAGCCTGCTGCAACAGCCATGATCCAGGGGCCATCAACCGCTCAGGGGAGGGCTCGAGGGCTGGAGAAGGACTGGCAACAGTTCCAGAAACGTTCGAGAGCGGGTGAGACGAACTTGTCGCGATGACGCAGAAGATAAAAGTGCCGCGTCAACCGGGGCAAGTCACTGCTGAGGGCGATCAGCGAGCCAGAGCCCAGTTGCTCTTCGACCACCCAACGTGACAGGCAGCTGATTCCCAGGCCTGCGGCCACGCTGTGCTTGATCGCCTCGGAGCCGCCCATCACCAGGGTGTCCGGCAAATAGTGCAGATGCGGCAGCAGTAGGTGGTTGACCTCCTCACGCGTGCCGGAGCCGTCTTCGCGCAGCAACCAGCGAGTCTGGCGCAGTGCTTCGAGTGACACTCGGCCTTGGCTGGCCAATGGATGGAGGGGGGCCGCCACCAGGACCAGGTCATCCTCAAGCCAGGGCTCCACCAGCAGGTGGGATGCACGGCACGGTCCTTCGATCAGGCCTGCGTCGGCCTCGAATCCCTGGACCTGCTCGATCGCCGTGCTGGTGTTGGCAATGGTGATATTGACCTGAGTGTTCGGATTGGCCTGCTGGAATGAGGCCAGCAGCCGCGGCAGTACGTAGTTGCCAATGGTACTGCTGGCCGCCACTGCAAGATGGGCCGGCATGCTGGCAGCGCTGCCGAACTGCTGTTGCAACTGATGCACGTCATCCAACAAGCGCAGCGCCTGCGGCAGCAGGGCCCGGCCTACTTCGTTGAGGTGCAGGCGCTTGCCTACTCGTTCGAATAGCCGGCTGCCAAGTTGCGCTTCCAGCTCGTTGACGGCGGCGCTGGTAGCGGACTGCGACAGTGAGATGGACTCTGCCGCGGTGGTCGTGCTGCCGGTACGGGCGACCGCACAGAATATCTGTAGCTGACGGAAGCTGATGGCCATGAGCGTTACCTGTTTTTCAGGTATTTGATACTGGAATTATCCATTTAACAAATTTACTGCGTCGGACTAAGGTTTCTACGTGATCTCACCAGAGAAACATTCCATGGATAGCCTCTGCATCAAGACCGGGAACGGACAACCGGACCATTGTCTCCTGCCTCTTTTCTTGCCTGCTGCCGGGCCTTGTCTGGGCCGACTTGGCCTTTCATTGACCTGCGTCCCGTTGTTGCGCCGTCTGCCGGTGCGGCGTGCTGTGCATTGACCCGCAGGCTGTTTTGTTGATCGTCCTTTGCCCGCCTCTGATCCTGGCATGAGCCGGGGTCGCCCATCCGGAGACACACCATGAATCCCTTCGACAAGCGCGGCGGTCTTGACCGCCGACACTTCCTGCAGGCGAGCTTTCTCGCAGGCCTTGGTCTGGCCACTCAACCCTTGCAAGCGCTAGCCGCGAGTCTGGAGCAACAGCCTTTTGCCAACGGCGAACGTGAGCTGATCAGCTACCCGCAGAAACGCCCACTGATGCGCATCACCACCCGTCCACCGCACCTGGAGACCCCGTTCGAGGTTTTCAATCAGGGGCTGTTGACCCCCAATGATGCTTTTTTCGTGCGCTACCACCTGGCCAATATTCCAACCCGAATCGATTCGCAGACCTATCGCTTGAAGGTGTCTGGTTGTGTGCGCCAGCCGCTGGACCTGAGCCTGCAAGCCCTTAAGGCACTGGGCGAGCCGGTGGAGGTGGTTGCAGTGAACCAGTGTTCCGGCAACAGCCGCGGTTACTTCGAACCCCGGGTTTTTGGCGCGCAGCTGGGGCATGGCTCGATGGGTAACGCGCGCTGGGTAGGCATGCCGCTGCGCAAGGTGCTGGAGCATGCGGGGGTTGAGGACAATGCTCGTCAGGTAACGGTTCGTGGCCTCGACCAGCCGATCCTGCCTGCGACGCCGGCGGTGATCAAGGCGCTGGATATCGGCCATGCACTGGCCCCGGAGCCGTTGATTGCCTGGAGCATGAACGGTGAGGATCTGCCCTTCCTCAATGGCTATCCGATCCGTCTGATCGTGCCGGGTTACTACGGCACCTACTGGATCAAGCACCTGAGTGAAATCGAAGTCATTGACCATGATTTCGAGGGCTTTTTCATGAGTAAGGCCTATCGAGTGCCAGACAACGACTGCCAGTGTGTACCGCCGGGTAGCGAACTGACGGCCAGTCGCCCCATCGGCGTACTGCCGGTACGCTCGTTCGTCACCAGTGTGCACAGTGGACAATCCCTGCCGTTGGGGCAGCCCCAAGCCTTGCGTGGCATTGCCTTCGACGGCGCCGGTGCCGGTATCCAGAGCGTGGAGTTCTCCGACGACAACGGCCGGACCTGGCAGGCCACCCGCCTGGGTGAAAATCTGGGGGTCTATTCGTTTCGCGAATGGCTGGCGGACTGGAGGCCGCGCCAGCGCGGTATCGTCCAGCTGCTGGTACGAGCGCGCAATGTCCAAGGTCAGACCCAGCCAGCGACGCCGACCTGGAACCCCGGTGGTTATGCCCGGCACTCCATCGAATCGCTGCCATTGCACATCATCTGAAAGGGTCTGATTCCATGAATAGAGTTCGTTACGTCGTGGTCATCGCCCTATTGGCCGCGGCTGTTTTGCTGTCGCGCTCACAGATGAGCTGGGCTGAATCACTGAGCATCGAGTTGCCACCAGAAACAGCTCGCTTCGAGCCTTCATCCTTACCGGGTTATGCCATTGCCAATGCCAAATGCAGCATTTGCCATTCAGCGGACTATATCCAGTTGCAGCCCCCTGGCATGAGCCAGCAACAGTGGCACAACGAGGTTGCCAAAATGCAGCATGCGTTCGGTGCGCCGATCGATGATCAAGAAGGGGATGCGATTGCCGCCTACCTGGCGGATACCTACTCGGGAAAACCCCGTGCCAAGGTCGCTGAGCCGCCAGTGGCAGGAGTGCAGGGCGGAGCCCAGCAGGGCGCCATGGGCCTGCTCAATGCCAACGGTTGCCTCGGTTGTCATGCCATTGATCGCCAGGTGGTCGGCCCGGCCTATCAGGCAGTCGCCGAACGTTACCGTAACGATCCCAAGGGCGTGCAGACACTCGTCGAGCATATTCGTGAGGGCGGCGTGGGGCGCTGGGGGGCGATCCCGATGCCGCCTTTCTCGACCCTGAGTGAGGTGCAGCTCAAGACCTTGAGCGAATTTATCCTCGGGCAACCTGAGGCGGCGCCTTAGCAGCACTGTCCGTATGCCGGGATGCTCGTGTGGACGATTTCAACCGCTCGCAGCCGAGTTGTGGCGAGGTCCACCCGATCACATTTCATGGTGCAAGTCCCCTGCAGGAGCGAGCAGCCTCGCTCCTGCAGGAAAGCCTCAGCCGTGAACCGGCACGCCCTTGAGATAAGGCGCCGGTTCTGCACCGAGGTTGTTCAACAAGCGCTCGCTGTACCAGTCGACGAAGTTGACCACGCCGAACTCATAGGTCTTGGAGTAGGGCCCGGGCTGGTAGGCGGTGGAGTTGATGCCGCGCTGGTTTTCTTCCGCCAGGCGCCGGTCCTGCTGGTTGGTGGCGTCCCACACCTGGCGCATGCGCTCGACGTCGTAGTCCACGCCTTCCACCGCGTCCTTGTGCACGATCCACTTGGTGGTGACGATGGTTTCCTGGGCGCTGATGGGCCACACGGTGAACACGATAATGTGATCGCCCATGCAGTGGTTCCACGAGTGCGGCAGGTGCAGGATGCGCATCGAGCCCAGGTCCGGGTTCTTGATCCGGCCCATCAGCTTGGCGCAGCCCTGCTTGCCGTCCAGGGTCATGGACACGGTGCCCTTGAGCAGCGGCATGCGCACGATACGGTTGCGCAGGCCGAAACTGGCATGGGCGTAAGGGATCTTCTCGGCTTCCCAGGCGGCAGCGGAAGCGGCCACGTGGTCCTTGAACGCCTGGTCGGCGCGCGGGTCGGTGACGTCGTCCCACTCCAGCAGGGTTTTCAGCAGTTCCGGGTGCGAGCCGCCGCAGTGGTAGCACTCGCGGTTGTTCTCCAGCACCAGCTTCCAGTTGGCCTTTTCGTGCAAGGTGGTCTGCACCGCCACCTTGGTGTTCTCCATGTCGTAAGGCTCCATGTAATGGGCCAGGGTCGCCAGGAAGTCATCGATGGCCGGCGGGTTCTCGGCCAGGGAGATGAAGATGTAGCCGCCGGCGGTCTTCACGTTCACCGGTTTCAGGCCGTACTGCTTCATGTCGAAGTCGGCGCCCATCTCGGTGCCGGCGAACAGCAGGCGCCCGTCCAGCTCGTAGGTCCACTGGTGGTAGTGGCAGACCAGCTTGGCCACCTTGCCCTTGTCGCTGGTGCACAGGCGCGAGCCGCGGTGGCGGCAGACGTTGTGGAAGGCATGGACCACGCCGTCGGCGCCGCGGATGACGATGATCGGGTTCTTGCCGATCTGCAGGGTGATGTAGTTGCCCTTGGTGGGAATCTCGCAGGTCATGCCGGCAATCAACCATTCTTTCTGGAAGATCTCCTGCATATCGATATCGAACAGCCTTTCATCGCAGTAGAACGGTTGCGGCAGGGAGTAGGTCCGCTCGCGTTCCTGCAGCATCTGTGCAGTGGCCTTGCGTGCAGGTTCCAGTGGATCGCCCAAGCTCAGGGTTGCGGTGACGTCCATCGTTAAAGTCCTCATGGCCGTTCGGTGCGGCCGGCGAATTGAATAGTGGCTACGGTGGGTGCTACGCAAGTCACGAAAAATCGGCTGTCGTGGTTGAGGCGAGTGTGGGTCCGCAGGCGTCTTTAACCTTATCCATGGGCGACATGGCCCAATCTGTTCCCGACGCTTGCGCCCCTGTAAACGGGGGCTGGTCGCGATAAGCATGTGAATGTCGCAGATAGATAAATGGGCGCCAGGCGCCTTACGCAGAATCGCTGACAAGACGCCGACCGTCGGCCGTGGAGAACAGCATGTCCAACACCTTCCTCAACCCGGTAACCACCCAGACCTGGGCCAACGGCCGTCACATCGTCCGTTGCGTCAAAGTCATCCAGGAAACCTGGGATGTGCGGACCTTCTGCTTCATGGCCGACCAGCCGATCATGTTCTTCTTCAAACCGGGGCAGTTCGTCACCCTGGAACTGGAGATCGAAGGCCTGCCGGTGATGCGCTCCTACACCATCTCCAGCTCGCCGTCGGTGCCCTACAGCTTTTCGGTGACCATCAAGCGGGTGCCCGGGGGCAAGGTTTCCAACTGGCTGCACGACACCCTGCATGAAGGCCAGGAGCTGGCGGTACACGGGCCGGTGGGGCTGTTCAACGCGATCGACTTTCCCGCGCCGAAGATCCTCTACCTCAGTGGCGGCGTCGGCATCACCCCGGTGATGTCCATGGCGCGCTGGTTCTACGACACCAACGGCAATGTCGATATGGTGTTCATCCACAGCGCCCGCTCACCCAAGGACATCATTTACCACCGCGAGCTGGAGCACATGGCGTCGCGGATCGATAACTTCAGCCTGCACCTGATCTGCGAGAAACACGGCCTGGGCGAGCCCTGGGCCGGTTACCGCGGTTACTTGAACCACAAGATGCTGGAGCTGATGGCTCCCGACTTCCTTGAGCGTGAAGTGTTCTGCTGTGGGCCTACGCCCTACATGAGTGCGGTCAAGCGCCTGCTGGAAGCCGCCGGTTTCGACATGACGCGCTACCACGAGGAATCCTTCGGCGCGACCCCGGCCGAAGCCCGGGCCGACGCCGTGGAGCATGCCGAACAGGCCGCCGAAGCGCCGGAAGTGGATGTTGCCGACCTGCATCAGGTGGAGTTCACCACCTCCGGCAAGAGCATTCGCGTGGCCCCGGGGGAAACCGTGCACGCCGCGGCGGCCAAGCTCGGCCTGATGATCCCCAAGGCCTGTGGCATGGGCATCTGTGGCACTTGCAAGGTGCTCAAGCTGGGAGGCGAGGTGGAAATGGAGCACAACGGCGGGATCACCGAGGAAGACGAAGCCGAAGGCTACATCCTGTCCTGCTGCAGCGTGCCCAAGGGCGACGTGCGGGTGGAGTTCTGATCGCTGGCCGGCCGGCTCCGGTATCGGAGCCGGCTGGCCGGTGAACAACGACCATGCGGTTCCCGGCTACTGATACAACGCCGGCCGGCGGTCCAGGTGCACGTGGTTATGTTCGCTGATGGACTTGTGCCAGGCATCGGCCAGGGGCAGGTCCGCCAGCAGCAGCTGCTCGGTGGTTTGCCGATCCTTGCCGGCCAGGGGGTAACCGTCGGCATCGACAATGGTCGAGCCACCGACCCAACTCACTCCCCGTTCCTCGCCACAGCGATCGCAAGCGGCAATGAACATCCGGTTGACCGCTGCGTTGGCTTGCACCCGGACCATCTCCGCCGGGCGCTCGCCGGCCGGGCGCGGGCCATCCGGCCAGTTCACCGGCGCACACAGCAGGGCGGCTCCGGCCAGCGCCGGCAGGCGCACCCACTCGGGAAACTCGAGGTCGTAGCAGATCATCATCGCAATCGGCCCGAAGCGAGTGGCCACCACCGGCGGCGGTTCTTCACCGGCGGTGAAGATCAGGTTCTCCCGGTCCCACAGGTGCGCCTTGCGATACACCGTCAGCGTTCCTTCCGGTTCGACCAGCGCGGCACTGTTGGCCACCTGGCCTTCGTCCAGGCGCTCGCAGAAGCCACCGACGATCACCACCTGCAGTTCCTCGGCAAGGGTTTTCCACAGGCTCAGGGTTGGCCCGTCGAGGGTTTCCGAGAGCGCCAGGGCCTCCGCCAGGTCGTTGAACACATAGCCGCTTTGCACCAGTTCCGGCAGCACCACTACCTGGGCGCCGCGGGCGGCGGCCTGACGGATCGCTGCAGCGCTCAAGCTGCGGTTGTAGTCCAGGTCGCCGACCCGTGGCGCCAACTGCTGGCAGGCCACTTTCAGGGATGGCTGAGGGATCATTGCGTGCCTCCTTCAAGCTGTTGTTCGCTGGCCTTGATGGCCAGGCGTTCCGCTTCCAGGTCGAGGTTGCGGGTCAGCACCCAGTAAACCAGGCAGGCCACCAGCAGGCCAATCACAAAGGCAATGTCGGCGCCGCCCAGGGCCACGGACATCGGGCCCTGATAGAAGCTCAGGGACATGAACGGCACCATTGCCAGCAACCCGAGGAAGTAAGCCAGCAGACCGGCCTTGGACCAGCGGCCGTAGATCCCGGCGGAGTTGAAGATGTCGCTGATGGCGTATTTGCCTTTGCGCACCAGGTAGAAGTCCGCGAGGTTGACGGCGGTCCAGGGCACGAGGAAATACAGCATCAGCAGCACGAAGGTATTGAAGCTGCCCAGGTAGCTCTCGGGAATGTTCATCGCGATCAGGAAGATCACCACCGCCACCAGCAGGATGCCGACCACCCGGCTCTTGAGGTTGGGCTTGATCGACTTGAAGCCGTCGATGGCGCTGATGCCGGTGAGCATCGCGCCGTAGCAGTTGACCGCCATGATGCCCACCAGCGCCGGCACCGCGATCAGCACGGTGAAGGTGCCGAAGCCTGGAATCACCTGGTTGCCGACTTCACGCACACTGGCGATGGCGTCGGGCGAAGGCAAGGCCGAGGCCAGGAAGGCGCCGAGGGACATCAGCCACAGGGCCGAACCGGCGGCGCCCAGGTAGGTCCAGAAAATCACCTGGCGCGATGGGGTCTGGTGCGGCAGATAGCGCGAGTAGTCGGAGACATACACCGAATAGCTGATCTGGTAGCCGGCGGCGGCCGACAGCTGGATCAGGAATGCCGACCAGGAGAAATGCGCGTTGGCCACGGCGGCGTCGGCCTGCAGGGTCAGCAGGGCACTGACGGTGAGCACCGCAAACACGCTGATCATCACGTAGGTCAGCCAGCGCTGCACGGTGTGCAGCAGGTCATGGCCGATCACCGCGATCAGTACCGCCACGGCGATCATCAAGGTGTACCAGGGCGCGCGAGCGCCGGGAATCACCGTGTTGATGGCATCGGTGGCGAGAATCACGTTGAACACGTTGAAGCCGATGTAGACGAACACCACCGCAGTGAAGGGCACGATGGCGCCGCGCAGGCCGAACTGGGCGCGGGACTGGATCATCTGCGGTAGGCCCATGCGTGGGCCCTGGTTGGCGTGGAAGGCCATGCAGAAGGTGCCCAGGCAGACGCCGATGACGATCGCCAGGATCGCGTATTGCAGGCTCAGGCCCAGGGCGGCACCGGTGAAGCCGGTGACCATGGTGGTGAGTACAAAGTTGCCGGTGAACCAGAAGGGTCCCTGGTGCCAGACCTTGCCGTGACGCTCGTTGCGCGGCACGTAGTCGATGGAGCGGGTTTCGATCTTGAGGGTCGCAGGCGAGGCTCTCTCGGTGACGCAAGACTGGATCGTCATGGGGTCATTGCCTTGTTTTTATAGGTCGACCCGGGAGTCTCGGACATACGCCGCGGTTGTTGAATCAGTGGAGGCAAATAATCAGTTCAGGAATCTGTGAACTGATGGCGGCCGGAGGAGGCGTCGCTGGGATCGACGCCGGGCTTGCGGGCCTCTTCGCTGGCAAGCCAGCTCCTACGGGAGGGGAGAGGGTACGGCCCCTTGTAGGAGCCGGCTTGCCGGCGAAGGCGTCGGCGGGATCGACGCCTGGCTTGCGGGCCTCCTCGCTGGCAAGCCAGCTCCTACGGGAGGGGAGAGGGTACAGCCCTTGTAGGAGCCGGCTTGCCGGCGAAGGCGTCGGCGGGATCGACGCCTGGCTTGCGGGCCTCCTCGCTGGCAAGCCAGCTCCTACGGGAGGGGAGAGGGTACGGCCCTTGTAGGAGCCGGCTTGCCGGCGAAGGCGTCGGCGAGATCGACGCCTGGCTTGCGGGCCTCCTCGCTGGCAAGCCAGCTCCTACGGGAGAGGAGAGGGTGCTGCCCTTGTAGGAGCCGGCTTGCCGGCGAAGGCGTCGGCGAGATCGGTGCCTGGCTTGCGGGCCTCTTCGCTGGCAAGCCAGCTCCTACGGGAGAGGAGCTGGCGCGGGCTCTTGTAGGAGCCGGCTTGCCGGCGAAGGCGTCGGCGAGATCGGTGCCTGGCTTGCGGGCCTCTTCGCTGGCAAGCCAGCTCCTACGGGAGGGGAGAGGGTGCGGCCCTTGTAGGAGCCGGCTTGCCGGCGAAGGTGTCGGCGAGATCGACGCCTGGCTTGCGGGCCTCTTCGCTGGCAAGCCAGCTCCTACGGGAGGGGAGAGGGTACGGCCCTTGTAGGAGCCGGCTTGCCGGCGAAGGCGTCGGCGAGATCGACGCCTGGCTTGCGGGCCTCTTCGCTGGCAAGCCAGCTCCTACGGGAGAGGAGAGGGTACGGCCCTTGTAGGAGCCGGCTTGCCGGCGAAGGCGTCGGCGAGATCGACGCCTGGCTTGCGGGCCTCTTCGCTGGCAAGCCAGCTCCTACGGGAGAGGAGAGAGTACGGCCCCTTGTAGGAGCCGGCTTGCCGGCGAAGGCGTCGGCGGGATCGATGCCTGGCTTGCGGGTCAGGCGCTCATCACGGTGCGGATGTCCGCTGCCAGTTCGCGCACGCGCTCTTCCTCGGTGTCCCAGGAGCACATGAAGCGCGCACCACCCTTGCCGATGAAGGTGTAGAAGCGCCAGCCCTTGGCGGTCAGCGCGGCAATCGCCGGTTCCGAGAGTTGCAGGAATACGCCGTTGGCCTGCACCGGGAACATCAACTCGACACCCGGGATGTCTTCCACCAGCTTGGCCAGCAGTTGCGCGCAGTGGTTGGCATGGCGGGCGTACTTGAGCCAGGCGTCATGTTCCAGCAAGCCAACCCAGGGCGCCGAGAGAAAGCGCATTTTCGAGGCAAGTTGCCCGGCCTGCTTGCAGCGGTAGTCGAAGTCTTCCGCCAGCTTGTGGTTGAAGAACAGGATCGCTTCACCGACCGCCATGCCGTTCTTGGTACCGCCAAAGCACAGCACGTCGACCCCGGCTTTCCAGGTCAGCTCTGCTGGCGTGCAGCCAAGGAACGCGCAGGCGTTGGAGAAGCGCGCGCCGTCCATGTGCAGGTTCAGCCCTAGTTCCTTGCAGGTGGCGCTGATGGCGCGGACTTCTTCCGGGGTATACACGCTGCCCACTTCGGTGGCCTGGGTCAGGGTCACCACCCGTGGCTTGGGGTAGTGGATGTCCTGGCGCTTGAGAGCGACCTCGCGGATCGATTCCGGGGTCAGCTTGCCGTTGTGGGTGCCGGCGATCAGCAGCTTGGAGCCGTTGGAGAAAAACTCCGGGGCGCCGCATTCGTCGGTTTCGACGTGGGCGGTTTCCGAGCAGATCACGCTGTGGTAACTCTGGCACAGCGACGACAGGGCCAGGGAGTTGGCGGCCGTGCCGTTGAAGGCGAAGAACACTTCGCAGTCGGTTTCGAACAGTTTGCGGAAATGATCCGAGGCGCGAGCGGTCCACTGATCGTCGCCGTAAGCGCGCTCGTGGCCGTGATTGGCCTGCTCCATGGCGGCCCAGGCTTCGGGGCAGATGCCGGAGTAGTTGTCGCTGGCGAATTGTTGGCTCTTGTCGGTCATGGCCGGCTCCGTGGTCGATGATGGTGCGCACTTTACCCAAGAATAATGGCCGAGCACACGTCCTGTTTATGCGGGAATAATGCATGGCCCATAAGGATTTATGCGTGATGCGATGCTGAAACCCAATACCCGCCAGCGCGATGGGGCGCTGGATGCGCTGAAGTGGTTGGCGCTGCTGAGCATGGTCCTCGACCACCTGCGGTATGTGGGCCTGAACCTGGATGGACTGTATGTGCCAGGGCGCCTGGCGTTTCCCTGGTTCTGTCTGGCGATGGCAGTAAACCTGACGCGGGTTGGCGATAAAACCGACCCTCAGGCCGGACAATGGCGTTACCTGGGCTGGCTGCTGTTATTCAGTGGGCTCAGTGAGATCCCCTATCGCTTGTTCATTCCCGACCCCGACACGCTGAATGTCCTGCCGACTCTTGCCCTGGGTTTACTGGTCGCCCGGGGCTGGCAACGGCGCGACGGCCTGGCAATCGGGCTGGGGCTCCTGTCGTTGCTGCTGGCGCTGGTGTTTTCCCAGCACCTGATGTTCGGTGCATTCGGTGTCTTGCTGCCGCTGGCCTTGGTGCTGGTGATTCGTCGTCCCTGGTATTACAGCCTACTGCCCGGGGTACTGTGCCTGGCGGCTAACCAGTGGCAAACCTTGTTCCCAGCGGTGCGCCTGGGCAATCAGGTAGCGACTTACGGTATTGCCGCCTGTCTGCTGGCGCCGCTGCTGGGCGTGCTGCTATTGCGCGCACTGCGCGGTTGTACGGTGCCGGCGATGCGCCGTTGGGCGTATGGGCTGTACCCCCTGCATTTTCTTTTTCTGCTGGCCCTGCGTGCATCCCTGTAGGAGCCGGCTTGCCGGCGAAGGGGGCGCTGGGAATTGCGCAGGGCTTGAGGGCCTCTTCGCTGGCAAGCCAGCTCCTACGGAGGGGGGGAGGTGCGCGGCTTTTGTAGGAGCCGGCTTGCCGGCGAAGGGGGCGGCGGGAATTGCGCAGGGCTTGAGGGCCTCTTCGCTGGCAAGCCAGCTCCTACGGAGGGGGGAAGGGGCGCGGTGTTTGTAGG